>NZ_RJKL01000001.1:7633487-7968981 GCF_003751945.1 Couchioplanes caeruleus
GACGCCAGCAGGAAGCGCAACCCGACCGCCGGCTACAAGGACGCCGGGTACTGGCAGAAACTCGGACCGCGCAGCCGCGGCGCCTACGCCGTGTACAACTCGCGCGACGACGACACCGCCCTGCTCAAGTTCGACCTGGCCGGCAACGACGTCGTCTGGTGCGTCCGCCCGAACGAGTACCTCTTCCTCAATCCGACCGAGTACCCGGGCGCCGTCGTCGAACTGAAGATCTCGAGCCGGGCCACCTGCCCCTGACCGCACGGCGAATCCCGCCCACGCCCCGCGCAGCCCCGGCTGCGCGGGGCGTTTCTCTTTCGGCGGGTACGGCGCCCGCGCGTCCCGGCCGGTTTCCCATCTCTGCGGTTCCGCCGCAGGTCAGGGCCGCTGTCCCG
The DNA here is from genome assembly GCF_003751945.1 of Couchioplanes caeruleus. Taxonomy (NCBI): domain Bacteria; kingdom Bacillati; phylum Actinomycetota; class Actinomycetes; order Micromonosporales; family Micromonosporaceae; genus Couchioplanes; species Couchioplanes caeruleus. Next base: position 7,633,880 of record NZ_RJKL01000001.1, read on the forward strand.
TCCCAGCGTCCCAGGGCTCGACCGCGGCGTTGTGGGCCCCGCCCGCCCCTTGGCACGGTTTCGCCGCGGTCGATACGGGCGGCGTCGCGGACGCCCCGCGGACCGCTCTCACACAGCACCCGCGACGCAATGAGGAGGTTCCCGTGACGGGACGAAAGAAGGCGGCGGCGCTCGCAACGCTGGGGCTCAGCTCGCTGGCCGTGGCCCTTGCGCCGGCGGCGCCGGCGGCGGCGGCCACCTGCTACGGCGGACAGACCAGCGTGACCTACACGGCCGGCACGGCGAAGCAGAGCTTCGGGCCGTTCACGGCCAGCAACCGGTGCAACGACGTCAACGTGCGCGTCCCCAGCGACAACGTGGTCTTCGCCTGCGTCGTGTTCGTCGACCACACCGAGAAGTGCAACCGCAACGACACCTTCCAGGGCGTCGGGAAGGACTGGGTGGCCGTCGCGACAGACGTCCGCAACGGCACCCGCTTCAAGGTCCGGCTGGTCGACGCCACGGCCTCGCCGCTGAAGGTGTCGATCGCTTACTGACCCGGCTGTCCACTTCGGACATCTGGTGCACATCCCTTATCCATCTGGAGGATTCATGCTGCCTCGCCACGTGCCTCGCGGCCGCGGCCCGGCTCGGCTCGTGCTGCTCCTCGGCGTCGTCATGGCGGTGCTGCTCGGCGCCGGCACGGCCGCGCTCGCGGCACCGGCCGCGCTCGCGGCACCGGCCGCGCTCGCGGCACCGGCCGCGTACTTCCATCCGCAGAGCGTCGGCAACCGCGGTACCGACGTCGTCGCCCTGCAATACCTGCTCGCGGCTCACGGCACCACCGTGGACACCGATGGCGTGTTCGGCCCCGGCACCCAGAACGCCGTCAAGTCCTTCCAGCGCTCGGCCGGTCTGGAGGCCGACGGCATCGTCGGGAACGACACCTGGTCGAAGTTGGTCAAGACCGTCCGCGAGGGTGACAAGGGCCCGGCGGTCAAGGCGCTCCAGACGCTGTTGAACGCGAAGCGCGGCGCCGGGCTGGGTGTCGACGGTGACTTCGGCAACGGCACCGACCGCGCCGTCCGCGCCTTCCAGACGCACGCGGGCATCGGCTCCGACGGCATCGCCGGTCCGAACACCTGGAAGCAGCTCCTCTGGCACTTCGAGAAGGTCAACTTCGCCGGCACGATGTGCGACCAGAATCCCGACGGCAACGCCTCCGCGAACTGGGGCACCGCCGCGGCGGTCGGCCAGCTCGAGGCCGCCGCCCGCAACTTTGGCGGCGGCAACGGCAAGGTCCCGGTCGGCGACGCGAGCTTCGAGCACGGCGGCGACATCGACGGCCACGCCAGCCACGAGCGCGGCATGGACATCGACATCTGGCCGATCCGTACGGACTCGGCGCAGTGCGCCGGCGGCCGGATCACCTGGCGATCGTCCACGTACGACCGTGCGGCCACCCGGAAGCTCGTCAACGAGCTCCGGGCCGCCGCCCCGGGCCACGTGAAGTTCATCTACTTCAACGATCCCGAGCTGATCAGCGCCGGCCTGACCTCCAAGTACGACAACCACGACAACCACCTGCACATCCGGTACTGCGAACGGGCTCACCCCAACCCGATGTACCGCTGCTGATCCAGGTCGGTCCCACCCCTCACACAGGAGAAGCGATGAAACGCGGAGTCCTCGCGGCGGCGGCGTTCGCGGCGCTCGCCCCGACGCTGCTCACCACCGCACCCGTCCACGCCGCCACCCCGGCCTTCGAGCTCGTGGCCGTCCAAGCGGCCGCCGCCCAGGGCTGGCCCACGGTCAACCGCGGCGACAAGGGCGCGGACGTGACGGCGATCCAGTACCTGCTGTCGCAGCACGGGTACGCCACGGACGCGGACGGCATCTTCGGTCCCGGTAGCGAGACCAACGTGAAGAAGTTCCAGAGCGCCAAGGGGCTCGCCTCCGACGGCGACGTCGGCCCGAAGACCTGGGCGAAGCTGATCGTCCAGGTCAAGGAGGGCAGCTCCGGGAACGCGGTCAAGGCCGCGCAGTTCCAGCTCACGGCGAACGGCTACGGCGTCGACGTGGACGGCAAGTTCGGGCCGGACACGGAGAAGGAGACCAAGGCGTTCCAGCGCAAGGCCGGCCTCGACGCCGACGGCATCATCGGCCCGAACACCTGGCAGGCCCTGGTCAACAACGCCGGCGACGGCAACAACGGCGGCGGCGGTGGCGGCGGCACCCGGGCCGACCTCGCCAAGCACCTGCGCGACGACCCGGACGCCGTGCTGCTGAACTCGCACGTGAGCGGCAGGGACCACGCGGCGTCGACGGCGCGGGCCAACATCGTGGACACCGCGGCCGGACGGCCGGCGAAGACCAGCCCGTGGAGCGACGTCGGCGTCGAGGACGTGACGCTCAACATCAACATGCTCCGCGGCATGGTCAAGCTCGACACCGAGAAGGGCTACAGCTACCGGGTCACCGCGATCGCCGGTGGCGACCACAGCTCGACCTCCCGGCACTACCGGGGCCGGGCCTTCGACATCGACACGATCAACGGCCGGCGCGTCGGCAGCGGCGCCGACCACCGCGGCTTCATGGCCGCCTGCCGCCAGTTCGGCGCCACCGAGGTGTTCGGCCCCGGCGACGCCGGCCACAGCACCCACATCCACTGCGCCTGGTAGTTCCACGCCGTATCGACCACCGGCGGCCGCGGACGGGTCCCCCTTCCTCCTCCCCGCGGCCGCCGGGCCCCTTCCACTCCGACCGTTCGAAGGACCGATGTGCACCTCTCCACCACCATCCGCCGCTGGGGCGGCGCGGCCGTGCTGGTGACCGCCGCCCTGCTCACCACCGTCGTCCCGGCGCACGCGGCGGTGCCCACCATCCCCGTCTTCGGTGCCGCGATCGACCCGTACGCCGCCGAGGACCCGCAGGACAGTTGCGACCCGAGCGTCAAGCCCGGCGTCGCCGGCTTCCGCGAGCTGGTCCTGCGTACCTATCCCACGACCGGTGACTCCGGCGTCGTCCGTGAGTGCTCGCCCAGCGAGGTCAGCGAGCACGAGGAGGGACGCGCCTGGGACTGGCGGGTCGACGCCCGCAACAGCGCCGACCGGGCCCGGGTCGACGAGTTCCTCGGCTGGCTGCTTGCCACGGACAGCCACGGCAACAAGCACGCCATGGCCCGCCGGACGGGCGTGATGTACGTCATCTGGAATGGCCGGATCTGGGGCTCGTACCGGGCCGCCGAGGGCTGGCGGCCGTACAGCGGCGCGAGTCCGCACACCGATCACGTCCACTTCAGCTTTAGCTGGGCCGGCGCCCGCAAGCAGACCACCTGGTGGACCAGGGCGACCCAGCCCGCCGCGTGGCCGAGGGTCGAGCGCGGCGCGACCGGGGTGGACGTGCAGACCGTCCAGCACCTGCTCACCGCCGCCGGGTATCCGGTCGACTCGGACGGGAAGTTCGGCCCCGGCACCGAGGCGGCGGTCAAGAAGTTCCAGGCCGCGCAGGGAGCGACCGCGGACGGCATCGTCGGGATGATGTCCTGGTCGAAGCTGGTGCGCACGGTCCGGCCCGGCGACCGCGGTGACGCGGTCAAGGCCGTACAGGCCCAGCTCAATGCGCTCGGGTACGGCCTGGAAGTGGACGGCGCCTTCGGCGACCGAACCGCGGCGGCGGTCCGCGGCGTCCAGAAGGAGAACCAGTTGCCCGCCGACGGCGTCGTCACGCCGACCGTCTGGCAGTTGGTGGTGGGGCGGACTGCGTAGTCCGCATCGGGGGCGGCCGGTCGCCACGGGTCCGACGGTCCGCGGCGACCGGCCGTACGCGTCAGGTCGGCAGCGCCGCCTTCAGGCAGGCGGGCCAGTTGCTGAAGCCCTGCTTGTCGGCCCACAGCCGGTGCGCGGTCCGAATGTTCCACTCCGGGTCGAACGCCATGCGGGGCGTGCCCTGGTACCGGTCGAGCACGACGTCGGCGAGCTGGAACACCCCCCAGTTCCGGGTGCCGTTGGTGTTCGGCGTGATCCAGTGCGGATCGAGGTACGACTGGCAGCGGGCGATCCGCACGGCCAGGTCCGGCTCCTCGTGGAACACCTCGCGGACCCTCCGCTCCACCTGAGCGGGCGACCACGTCTTCAGGGAGACCCGGCCGGCGTAGAGCGCCTCCTTGGTCGCGTCGTCGACGACGCCCTTGGTCGGCAGGTCGGCGAGGACCTGGAAGGCGGTGACCCGGCGCAGCGTCTCCGGGCCGAACGACGCGTCGACCCCGATGGTGGTGCCGGCCTGGGAGAGCAGCCGCTGCACCTCCCGGACGCACTCGTCGTGCTGTCCCATGCTCACCACGTCGGCGCAGGCCGGCGTGAACAGCAGACGGCCATCCGCCGCGGATCTCGTGGCGGACGGGCCCCGGGCGCCGTCCTCCCGCGACCAGTGCTTGGCCGCGAAGGCGGCCGTCGTCATCGTGCCGACGAAGGCGAGCGTGAGCGCTATCACCAGGTACCGGCGCGGCATCCGCCGGGCCGACGGTGCCGCCGCCTCGGCGGCCTCGTCGCCGGAGGCCGGCTCCTCGGCCGGCGCGGGAGCCGCGACCAGCGTTCCCGTGGCGGCGAGCGAACCCCCGGTGGCGGCCGGCGGACCGGCGGCGGTAGGCGTGTCCGTGGTGGACGTCGCCGGCGTCTCCCGTGGCGCGGCGCTCGCCAGCGCCCAGCGCCGGTGAAGTTCGAGCAGTTCCTCCCGGTTTGCCCCGCATGCTCGGGCCAGCCGGCTCAGACTCTCGAAGTCGGCCGGCACGGCGGCCCCGGAGCAGTACCGGTGCACACTGGACCGGCTCAGGTTCGCCCGGCGGGCCAGCGCGTCGTAGCTCCGGCCCGTCCGTGCCTTCAGCCGCTGCAGCAGTTCGGCCAGATCCTGAATGGAATCAACAGACACCAAGGTCCCCCCTGTCGAGCAGCATCGCCACCGGAGGCAGCGGGGCGACAGCGGCCCACCGCTCCTTCAGCCGGCGTCCCGGTATCCGGCAGACCCGCCGAAGGCGGTACGCCGCGGGCGACTGTAGCCGATCACTGTGCGGGCCTCCGCGTCCGGTCGGCGGTTTTCGATCTCGGGGTTCGTGAGCAGGGCTCGCAGGGCGCTGTCCAACGGTCCAGGACCAACGAGAATCACGGCGGCGGGTGACGGCCGTCCGGCTCAGATGCACTGTTCTGGAAGTTCGGGCATCCCCTTCTTGCCCGAGTCCGCCCGACCCTCCAGCATCGTCTCTTTGCCGGATCCGCATGCCGCTGCGCCCCGCGCAGGAATGGACGACACGTGCAGCAGAATTCGCCCGCCAGCGGCCGGGACTCCTACGAGCCGGCCACCGTGGACCTCAGCGGACGGTGCGTCGGGAGCACGTACATCCTCATCTGCCCGGTCGGGCAAGGGGCTACCGGAACGGTGTGGCGCGGCATGGAGCGCACCTCCGGCGAGCATGTGGCGGTCAAGCTGTTGCACGAGGGCATGCTGCGCCAGCCGAAGCTGGTGACACGGTTCGTGCAGGAGCGCACCATCCTCAAGATGCTGCGCCACGAGTACATCGTCGGCGTCCGCGATCTGCTCAGCGCCGGCGAGTCCCTCGGGCTGGTCATGGACTTCGTCGCTGGCGGGAGCCTGCGGGAACATCTGCGCCGGGAAGGCACCCTGCCGCCCGGTGAGGCGGCGCGGCTGCTCGCGCAGGTGGCGGCGGCTCTGGCCGAGGCGCACGGGATCAACGTGGTCCATCGTGACGTCAAACCGGACAACATCCTGCTGCGGGAGGCCGACGGCCGTCTGGACGTACGGCTGACCGACTTCGGAATCGCCCGGATCCTCGACACACCCGGCCTCACCACCCCGCAGGCGATCATCGGGACGCCTCATTACATGGCCCCCGAGACGATCAGCGGAGGTGAACCGACCCCACCCGCCGACGTGTACGCCCTGGGTGTGGTGCTTCACGAACTCGTCGCCGGGCGGCCGCCGTACGCCGGTGACCCGATGACGGTGTTGCGGAGCCACCTCGACGACGAGCCGGTGCGCCCGGCCGGAATCGCGGAAGAGCTGTGGTCGGTGATCCGCTCGTGCATGGACAAGGACCGCGACCGGCGACCATCGGCCGTCGAGCTGGCGGAGATTCTCTCGGGCCTGGCCCGGAACCTGACGGGTGTGCCGGCGTTGCCCGGCCCTGCCACCGAGGCGGACGCCGGCGACGACGGTCCTCCCCGGCCCGCCCCCTCTCCGCTGCGCCCGGCCCGTCATCCCTCGGCGCCCGGCGATCCCCGGCCGAGGTCGCCCCGCAACCGGCCCGGCACCCGGCGGTGGCGCCGTCCGGGCGCGATGGCGGCCCTGGTCGGCGCGGTGCTGCTGTCGTCCGCGGCAGCCGGCTACGGCGTGTGGCAGTCGCGGCTCCTGCAGGCGGCGGGGGCCTCCATCGCCGCGGCGCCGCCGCCCCGGCCGGACGGTTACCTGCCCGGCGGGCGGTCGACCGCCAACCCGTCCGGGCCGCCCGCACCGGTGCTCGCCCAGACGGTCGTGGCGGGCGCCGGATCGGGGACCGCCGACGGGCGGCGGCAGGACACCGGCGGCGCGCAGGCCCAGGCGTCGGCCGGGCCGGCGAACGTGGGCGTCTCCATCGGCCCGGGGCAGGTGAGCGGTCTCGCCCGATTCGGCCCGTATCAGTGCGGCGAGGCCTACACCTGGGACATCGGCCATCCCGTGCTCGCCAAGCCGTGTCATGCGGTCGGTAGCGCGATCCGGGCGGTGGGATACATCGAGGCGACGCCCGGCGTGCAGACGGACGTCTCCCTGTCGGTCCAGGACGTGAAGACCGACGAGGTCGTCGCCGGACCGTACGTCTGCAAGGGCCTGATGTTCACGGACTTCGCGCTCAAGCACACCTGCGGTCCCGTCGACCTCGACGCGCCGCGTGGCCGCCGCTACCGCGTCGTGGAGAGCTGGCAGTACACCGGTCGTTCCCTGCTGCCGGGCGGAACGGTCCGAGGCCCCGAATTCATCTGGTGATCATGCCTCGGGCCCGGCCACCGCCGACTCCTCTCAAGTTCGCCTCAAGTTCGCCTGGCGGCGACCGATAGACCGGGAACCCACCGGAAAGCAGGTCCCGCCAGCATGTTGCCCTCGGCGTCGAGCGGAAGCGCTTGTCCACGCCAGGGCAGGATCCGGGCGAGCGCCCTGCGTACCCTGCTGGTGCCGGCGGCGGCGTTGGTCTACGTCCTGGGCACCCCGGACGGGCAGCACCGCGGGCTCATGCTGACGGTGATCCTGGCCATGGCCGCCGTCGGATTGTTCCCCCTGCTGGCCGCCCCGGCGCTGGCCAGCTCGCGCCTGCGGGTGCCGGTCCAGATCTTCGCCGTGGTCGTGATCACCATCGGCACCTCCGGGCTCGCCCTGCTCGACGGCGGCGTGACCAGCCCGCTCGGCGCGCTGGAGCTGTACCAGCTCACGTTCCTCGCCGTGGTACTGCCGGCCCGCCTGTTCGTCCCGATGGCGCTGCTCTGCCTCGCGGGGTACGCCACCGTGGCGGTGGCGGGCAGCGCCGCGCCCGCCGGGTTCGCGTGGGTCTTCGTCTGCACCTACGGCGGGGTGGCCTGGCTCGCCATGCGCCACACGTCGGCGCTGGCCTCGATGCGCCAGCGGCTGGCCTTGGTGTCCCAGATCGACGCGCTGACCGGCTGCCTCAACCGCCGTGGCTTCGACGAGCGGCTGGAAGCCGAGTTCGCCGCGGCCGCGCGCCGCGGCGAACGGGTGACGCTGCTCCTGGCCGACCTGGACCGGTTCAAGGAGGTCAACGACCGCCACGGTCACCGCGCCGGCGACGACCTGCTGGCCTGGACCGGCCGCACGCTGGCCCGCCGGGTCCGCGACGGCGACGGGGTCGGCCGGATCGGCGGGGACGAGTTCGCCGCGGTGCTGGTCGACGCCGACGCCGCCGACGCCCAGTCGGTGGTGGACCGGCTGCGCACCGACCTCGACCCGGTCTCGCCCGCCAGCCTCGGCTACGCCTCGTATCCGGACGACGGGGACACGCTCGAGGCGCTGCGGCAGCTCGCCGACGAGCGCGTCTACGCCGACAAGCTGGCCCGGCACACCGGGACGGAATCCCGTACGCCGGCGGCACGACCACCGGTCCCGGCCCATCCGTGCAGCACGCCGGCGATCTCCGGGAGCGAGCGGCGCCGGCGGTCGGTGACGGACGGCGGCCGGCTGGCCGTGTCGGTCTCCGCGGTGGGGCTCGGCTACGTCCTGCTCTTCGCGGGGGGGCATCCGCACCGTGTCGGGATGGGTGTGCTGCTCGCGACCTGCTGCGTGCTGGGGACCGCCGTCGTCGCCGCCGCCGATCGGCTGAGCCGCTCGGCCGGGCTGCGCGCTTGGATGGCCGCCTTCGGCCTGGTCGAGCTGCTCTGCTCCGCGTTCATCGTCGCGCTCAGCGGCGGGGCGACCACCGCCCTGGCGGTCGGTCTGCTGGCGCCGCTGCCGCTCATCGCGCTGAGCACCCCGCCCCGCGTCGGGGTGCCTCTCGTGGGTGTCACCTGCGGCTTCTACGTCGCGGTGGGTTTCCTCGTCGGCGCCACCAGTCCCTGGCACGTCGCGATGCATCTCGGCGGCACCATCGCGCTGGCCGTGGCGTGCGGCCTGCAGGGCGCCGAGGCCGGCCGCCAGCGCCGGCGGCTGACCCGGCTGTCGCGGACGGACGCGCTCACGAACACCCTCAACCGGCGCGGTTTCGAGGAGCGGTTCGCCGCCGAGATCGCCGGTGCCGACTCCGCCGTCTCGCTGCTCATCATCGACCTGGACCGGTTCAAGGAGGTCAACGACCGGCACGGCCATGCGGCCGGTGACGAGCTGCTGGCATGGGTCGCCGAGACGCTGCGGGCCACCACGCAGCCGTCCGACGTGGTGGGCCGCCTCGGCGGTGACGAGTTCGTGGTCCTGCTCGCGTCCGCCGACGCGGCGTCCGCCGCCGACCGGCTGAAGGAGGCGCTGGCGGTTCGGACGGCCGCGAGCATCGGCACGGCCAGGCTGGGCGTGCACGGCCAGGACTTCGAGACCCTGTACGCCCACGCCGACGCGGAGCTGTACACCCAGAAGCGGCGCCGCACCGCCGCGGCTTGAGGCTCAGCCGGTCAGACCGGGGCGAGCGAGCACGCTGCGGCTCTTACCGCCGGCCTTGGCCGCGTACATGGCGGCGTCGGCGCGGCGCAGCAACGCGTCCCCGTCGCCCTCACCGACGGTGCGGGTCGCGATGCCGATGCTGGCGGTCACCCGCGCGGTGCCGTTGTCGAGCGGGAACGGTTCCGCGATCACCTGCACCACCCGGTCGGCCAGGACCGAGGCGTCCCGCGCGTCGTGGATCGGCTCCATGATGACGGCGAACTCGTCGCCGCCGAGCCGGGCCAGGATGTCCGTGGAGCGGACACAGCCGCGCAGCCGCTCGGCGACGAGCTGCAGCAGGGCGTCGCCGGCGGCGTGTCCGAGCCGGTCGTTGACGGCCTTGAAGCCGTCCAGGTCGATGTACAGGACCGCCAGCGGGGTGCCGAGCCTGTCCTGGCGCGCGAGCGCGAGCGCCGCCCGCTGGTGGAAGAGCGCCCGGTTGGCCAGCCCGGTCAGCGGGTCGTGGAAGGCCAGGAACTCGAGCTGTCGCTCGCGTTCCTGGAGCTGCGCGACGGCACTGCGGAGGCGGCGGTTCAGCTTGAGGTTGTCCCGGATCGCCGCGAGCTGGCGGCACACCACCAGCACCACGACGCCCATCGCCATCAGGTACAACACCGGGTCGAGCGTCCAGTCGCGCAGCACCAGCACGAGCGTGGTGACCATGCCGACGGCGAGCGGGGTGTACGGCAGGACCAGCCGCAGCAGCGAGAAGCGCTCCGGCAGCTCGGCGTCGACGCGGACCCGGGCGCCGGCCACCTCGTCAGCCGCCTCCGCCGGTCGGGCGCAGGCGGTCGCCGGGCCCCTCCACCAGATCCCGTAGCCGACCAGCAGGAAGCCGACCACCCAGCCGAGGTCGGCCAGCCCGCCGGCCTCGTACTGGTCCTGGTGGACCAGGTAGGCGAAGACGCTGTCCGCGATGGCCAGGCCGAGGGCGCCGAGCGCCACGGTGAGCAGCGGGCCGCGCTCCGCCGTTCCGGCGCGGGCCATGACCATCAGGGCGATGCCGATCGTGGCGATGTCCGCGACGGGATACAGCAGGAGCAGGCTCCACTCGAGCGGGCTGCCGGCACCGCCGCGGACGATGGGGCCGAGCACCAGCGCCCAGCTCAGATAGAGCAGGGAGCTGGCGATCAGGGCGCCGTCCAGGCCGGTCAGGACGCGGCGCAGCCGCCCCGGTACGAGCACCGCCATGCCGACGACCAGGAACAGCACCGACGCGACGTAACCGACGTCTGCCAGCGACGGGAATGGTGGCTCGTCCGCGTAGAGCTCGTAGTAGCACCAGGCCGTCTGGCCGGCGCCGTAGGAGAACAGGGCCAGCGCCAGCAGCAGGCTGCCGGTGCGCGGCGTGCCCGCGGCGCGGCGCCAGCCGCGCAGCGCCAGCAGCGTGCCGAGCATCGGCATCGACACCAGGAAGATGTCGCCGAAGACGATCATGCCGTGGTCCGTCAGCGGCCGGGCCAGCACCATGAACAGGTACAGGGCGATGAGCACCGCGCACACGATGCCGACCGCGCGCAGGCGGCGGAGCGGGATACCGCTCGAGAGCGGTCGCGGCGCCGTCGCTTCCGCACCCGGATCGACAGCCATCGGTGGCGACACCATGCCCCTACCTTCGGACCGATGCGAGTGGCGGTGATAGTGGTGCGGGTGCAGTCGGGGAGCGGTCCGATCGTCAGGGCGAGGGCAATGCGGAGGCGAGCTCCTGCCGGCCCCTGATACCCAGTTTCTGATACCCGCGTTGCTGGTGGTTCTCGACGGTCCGGACGGACAGCACGAGCCGGTGCGCGATCTCGGGGTTGCCCAGCCCGTCGACGGCCAGGCGGCATACCTGCCGCTCCCGCTGAGTCAGCGTCGGCCCCTGCTCGTGCGGATCGAGCCAGGCGGGCCAGAAGCCGTCGCAGGAGCGGCGCGACTCCTCGATGCGCCGCGACAGCCGCGTCGTCGTCCGGCCGGCGCGGCCGGAAAGCTGTGCCGCGCGTACGGCGGCTTCCAGGGCCAGCGGGAGGTAGTGGCGCTCCTCCCAGACGGCGCTGAGCTGCTCCAGCCGGCCGGGGTGGTTGGCGGCCATCGCCTCAGCGTAGTCGGCGTACCACCCGAACAGGGGACTGTCGGTGAGGTCCGCGAAGCCGCGGAGCTCGGAGGCGGTCTCGGCGCCGGGCTCCAGCCGGGAACGCAGGTGCAGGGCGTCCACGGCGACCGCGACCGCGCCTTGGGCGAGGAACCGCTCCGCCGTGGCGCGCAGCAGGTCGACGGCCGCCGGGACCTGTCCCGACATGGCCAGCAGCCAGGCCTCGCCGAGCGCCACGTAGTTGCCGGCGGTGCTGCCCGCCGGAGAGCCGTGCATCACCGCGTCGGCGTAGTAGCGCTCGGCGGCCTCGGCCGCCGCCGGCAACCGGCCCGACATGCTCAGCGCCTGCACGTGGCAGGCCTGCGCGGCCGCCGGCATCGACGGCCAGATCCCGGCACGGCGAGTTCGCCGGTGTCGAAGCTGTCGGCGACCTGGGCCGGCCTTCCGGCGAAGAGCATGACGTAGGGCCGCAGGGGTGCGACGGCCGTCGCCAGCAGCGGGTCCTGGGAGGGACAGGTGAGCGCCGCGGCCACGGCCTCCAGCGCCTCGTGGCCACGGCCGCTGAACACCACGATGCCGCCTCGGCGGCGAACAGCTCGCGAGGCTCCTCCACGCCCCTCCGAAGTGGAGCAGGAATTCATTCCCACCGGCTCGTGGTCCAGCGGAACTGACGCGTCGTCGTGTCGAACCAGCGGTCGGTGAGTCCTTCGTCGCGCATGCCGAGCCGCCGGGCGACCGCCTGCGAGGCGGTGTTGTCCGGATCGGTCACCGCCAGAACGCTGGTCAACCCGGCCTGCTCGCCGGCGCCCAGCAGCGCCCGCGCCGCCTCGGTGACCAGGCCCCGGCCCTGATGGTCCGGATGCAGGTTCCACCCGATCTCGACCTCGGAGGTGTCGCCCGAGGCGTCCCGCAGAGGCAGCAACAGCACCGTTCCCACCGGATCCGCGGACCAATGACCGTCCGCGTCCGACACCACGAGCGCCCACAAGCCGTAGGGCAGCGGCAGGGCGGCCTCACGCTCGCGGCGGCGGGCGAACCGCTCCCGCGCCTCGTCCATGTCGGCCACCACGCGTCGGGGCCGGGGCCCGAGCCACTGCATGATCTCCCACCGGGAATAGAGCTCGAAGTACGCCTGAAGGTCGTCCTCCTGCCAGCGACGCAGCAGGGTTCGCGAGGTTCGCAGCAGCTCCACGCTCGAAACCTACCGCGTCCCCTGCGGCGGACTCGGGGCCGAGAAAACATGAACCGGTGGCCCGGATCGGCCGTGTGCAGGTGGGCGACGGCATCAGGAGAGGACGGGCGCAGTGGAGGACCTGAGCGCCGTCACCGCGTTCCGGCTCGACATGGTGCAGCGGCCGAAGTTCACCGCGCAGCTCTACTCCGCCACCGCCGAGACTCCCGGCACCTATGCGTTCCTGCTCGGTGACGCCGCCAACGCTATCCACTTCTGGCCCGGGCGAGGGCTCAACAGCGGGCTGGCGTCGGCCATCTCCCTGGCTCGCTCGCTCGGCAACTCCTGGAACGGCAGGGCGCTGCGGGACGCCGACTTCATCCGCCACGAGGCGGCGATGTCCATGCTGCAGTACCGCCACAAGAGCCGCGCCTGGAAGGCCATGGTCATCACCGACGAGCGGGGTGTGACGCGCTCGATCAAGGATGCGATAGCGGACAGCGCCGCCGACACCCCCGCCGACGAAGCCGACATCGAGGAACTCATGGCCCGGTTGCGCGCGATCCGGGGCCGGCTGGCGTCACGGATCCCCGGCTTGCCGGACGACGCGACACTTCGGGAGCATCTCGGGAAGATGCAGGCCACCACGCTGCGGACGCTGCTCGCCAGCGGAGAGTGGGACACGGCGAACGTCGGCGGCGAGGAAGTGGACATCGACATCTTCTACCGCCCCGATCCGAGCGGCGGCGTTGCCAAGGTGCTGACCGGCGCCGAGCGGCCGAGGTGATCCGGCGACGGCCGCAGGCGGCTAGCATGGCCGCATGACCGTCGAGCTGTTCGCGGGAATCCCGGTCACCGACCGCCCGGCGGCGCTCGGGTGGTACGAGAAGCTGCTCGGCCGCCCGCCGGCGTTCCTTCCCAACGACACCGAGGCGGTGTGGGAGCTCGCCGAGCACCGGTACGTGTACATCGAGGTGAGCCCCGAGCACGCCGGTCACGCGATGCACACCCTCTTCCTGGACGACCTCGACGCCTTCGTGTCGGAGGCCGCCGCGCGGGGGATCCAGCCGGTCACGAGGGAAACGTACGACAACGGCGTACGCAAGATCATCTATCGCGACCCCGACGGCAACGAGTTCGGCGTCGGCGGCGCTCCGCAGTGAACGGCCGGCTTCCCCTCAGGAAGCCGGCCGGAACGTCCCTGATCAGAACGCGATGCCCTGGGTGTCGCGCTTGTCGCCGTTCCAGTCCCCGACGATCGGGATCTCCCGGCCGTCGCCGTTGCCGTACGCGACATGGTGGGTCACCTCGGCGTTGTCGCTCACCGCGCTCGTACGGAAGAAGTAGCCGTTGCCCATGCGGACTCCGATGTTGTCCCTGCCGTCGCCGTCCCAGTCACCCGCCAGCGGCAGCGCCCCGGCGTTGCCGTAGGCGACGCTCCGGGTGGCCTCGGGCTGGTTGTTGGCCGACGTCCGCAGGTGGAAGACGTTCGAGCCGGGCTTGGTGACGCCGAGGTTGCTGATCCCCCTGCGACCGTCCGACCTCCACGGTGACGAGCTGGCCGTCGAACGCGGAGCGGACCGTGGTGCCGTCCTGCATCTGCTCGAAGTGCAGGTGCGGCGTACCGCTGTCGCCGGTGCTGCCCACCCGGCCGATGAGCTGGCCCTGGACGACCGTCTGGTCGACCGACACGGCCGGCGCCGAGATCATGTGCAGATACCGCGTCTGCCAGCCGTTGCCGTGGTCGATGCGGACGTGCCAGCCGCCCCCGCCGTCGTAGGCCGACTTGACCACCCGGCCGCCGGCCACGGCCAGGATCGGCTGGTTGTTGCTGCCGCCGCCGACCTTGAGCAGGTCGAGGCTGTGGGGGTTGGGGATGTGGTCGCTGCGGGTGCTCGCCGTCCATTGTTGCCCGCAGGGGAACGGATCCTCCGGGGGAGATGACGGGACGGTCCGGTGCGGCGCAGGCATTGGCGTCCGTGCTTCGCGATCTGAAAAGCCGCAAGGGGCGCAGCTTCGAGGCCTTGGCCCGACGACTCGCGGTCAGCAGATCCGCATTGCACCGCTACACCTCGGGCGAGGTCGTACCCGCGCGATTCAGCATCGTCGAACTGTGGGCGCGCGAATGCGGCGCCGCCCCGGCCGAGATCGCCGAACTGCGCCGGCTGTGGCTCACCGCCACCGCCGAGCAGGCCGGCTCACCCGACGCCCTGGAATCCTCGGTCCCACCGCCTCTGCTGGTTCCACCCGGACGGCCCGCAACGACGTCCGTGAACCCCGGCCGCCGCCTCCGTGCGAGGGAACGTGTGCCAGGCTGTCGGGATGCAGGACGACCTGATAGCGCCGGGACTGCATCCGATGCTCGCCGCGCGGTGGAGTCCGACGACGTTCGACCCGGTGCACGAGGTCGACGCGGGCCAGGTAGAGCTGCTCGTGGAGGCGGCACGGTGGGCACCCTCCGCCGGGAACTCGCAGCCCTGGGCCTTCATCGTCGGCCGCCGGGGCGACGGGACGCACCGGCGGCTGGTGCGCCACCTCGCCGCCAGCTCCGGGCGCTGGGCGCCCTCGGCCAGCGTGCTCATGGCCAACCTGTCCCACAGGTACGTCGAGGACACCGACTGGGAGTACTCGGAGTTCGCCCTGTACGACCTGGGCCAGGCCGTGGCGCACATGACTCTCCAGGCGCAGGCCCTCGGGTTATTCGTCCGGCAGTTCCGCGCGTTCGACCGGGACCGCGTGGCGCAGGAGTTCGGGGTGCCAGTCCACTGGGAGGTCACGACCATGTCGGCGATCGGCCGGGTGCCGGCCGGCACCGGGGCGCCCGTCGGCCCGATTCCCGCATCGTCCCGCGAGCGCCGCTCGGTCGACGAGCTGCTCTGGACGGGCGCCTGACGAGGTGACACGGGCGTCGGCGACGGCGCACAAGGACACCCCCCGCGGCGGGCGTCTCGATCAGACGCCCGCCGCGGCACACCCATCGGGCCTCCCTATCCCCGGACCGATGCGGAGGAATCGCATCATTTTCAAAGACCGCTGCAGCGGCACGCCCATGCCACCCGAGTGCTATTCCGTTCCGCATCGCGGCATGCGCCCTCATTGCCCATGAAACGCAGGCTTGCGGCGGCGCGACACGATTGACGCCTGCGGATCAGGGAACCGGTACCGCCGATTGAGCAGGGTGACTGCTCGGGGTGGGCGTGTGCCCGCACACAATGCGGCGACAAGCCGACACGAGGCTGGCTAAGGTTTCCGGCTCGGAAGCGTCACGAGAAAGCGGGTAAGGGTGACCCAGACCGTCGAGCCGCCGCAGCAGGTCGCGCCGGCGCGGGAGCGGACCCCGCACACGTCACCCGGCGAGCGGCGTTGGGCGACGCTGTTCCGGCGCTGGGCTCCGGGGCTGATCCCGGCGCTGGCGATGCTGGTGGTGGGACGCTTCCGCCTGCTGCAGCCCTCGCTGGGCTGGGACGAGAACGCGACCTGGCTCGTCGGCACGCGTACCGTGGGGCAGATCGTCGACCTCGCGCAGAACCTCGACGCGGTCATCTCGCCCTATTACCTGTTCATGCACTTCTGGATGGGTGTCTTCGGCGACTCCGAGCTCTCCCTGCGGATGCCCTCCCTGCTGGCCGTCGCCGCGGGGGTCGGGGTCTCGGCCGAGTTGGGCCGCCGACTCTTCGGCCCCGGCGCCGGCCTGCTTGCCGGACTGATGATGGTCCTGGTCCCGCAGTTCTCCCGCTATGCGCAGGAGGCGCGCGCCTACGGTCTGGCCTTCTTCTTCGCCGCTCTCGCCTCGCTCCTGCTCTACCGGGCCTTCGAGAAGCCGAGCTGGGGCCGCTGGAGCGCCTACGGCTTCGCGATCGCGCTGACCGGCGTCTCGCACCTGCTCGCGCTGCTGGTGCTCGGCGGCCACCTCTACGCGGTCGCCGCGCGCTGGTGGCCGACGCGGGACAAGCGGCTGCTGCGCTGGGTCGCCGTGACGGCCGTGGGGCTGATGCCCGTGTCGCCGCTGCTCTACATGGGCTCGCAGCAGCGGGGCCGGCAGTTGGAATGGATCCCGGAGCTGGACACGGCCGGGGTCTTGGCGGCGCCCGGGCAGCTCTTCGGCTCCGCCGCCGCGGGTCTGCTGCTGATCGGCATCGCGGCGACCGTACGGGCCGAGCGCCAGCTCGTCCGGGATCTGGTCGTGCTGGCCACGCTCCCGCCGCTGGTGCTGATCGGGATCTCCCTCGTCAGCTCGTCGATGTGGGTTCCCCGCTATGTGCTCTTCGTGCTGCCGGCGATCGTGCTGCTCGCCGCCGCCGCGCTGCACGGCCTGCGCTTGCGCATGGCGCTCGCCCTGGTGCTGCTGGCCGCCGTCTCGGCGCCGGCCCACGCGCAGGTGCGCGGCCCGGTCTCGCATATGGGCTCCGACTTCCGGGCGGTCAAGCGGATTCTGCAACAGAACCAGCAGCCCGGCGACGTCATCGTCTTTTCGATGAAATCCGCCTGGTCGTTGCGTGCGGGCGTCAGCTACCAGTTGCGTGGCCAGTTGAGGCCGCTGGACGTGGAGCAGGCCGAGCAGGCGGCCGAGGTCGGCGAGCTGAATGCGAAGCTGTGCGCCGACCAGGTCGCCTGCCTCGGCAACGCGAAGCGCGTCTGGTATCTGCGCCAGGGGGCGAGCGGGAAACCCCTGGCCGACAGCGGGCCGCTCGAGGCGACTCTGACCAGGGACTACAGGCAGGTCAAGGTCTGGCAACCGGTGAAGACCACCTTGGTCCTCCTCGAACGCAATCGTGATCCAGGCCCGGCCGGCCGGGTTCGCCGTTCCGGATGAAGCGCAGTGGGGGCTTTCCGAATCCTGAGCGGAACGAAAGCGGTGTCATACTCCGTCTGAGCATCATGATCTCCGTAATGACTTCGCGTAGTGCCCGGCTCATCCCGTTGGCTGTCGCCTGCGCGGCCGTCGCGGCCGTCGTTCCCTACTCGTTCCGGTCAGAGAGCGACCCGCGACCTGAGCCGGTCGCGGTCAGTCTCGCCCGGCCGGGATGGAAGACCATCGAGCACCAGGGCGTCCGGGTCGACATCCCGGCCGCTGGGGTACGGCCCGACATGAGCGGCTGCAAGGTCCGATACGACCGATGGGCGCCACCGAGCTCACCTCCGTGCGAGTCGGGAAGCGGCCTTGCCATCAGTGGTCCCGCTTTTACTGCTCTCTTCGACCCGGTCGACCCCCTGGCGTCTTGCGGAGCAGCGCGGTAGGGGTCGGTGCCGCAGTGTGGGGTGGGTGGACGGGTGCCGACGGTTTCGTCGTATCCGCTTACGACACCGACCGGCAGGTGGTCAAAGCGGTGCTGGATTCGGTCCGGGGTCCGGGAAGCTCGGCACCGCCCGGGCGATGACCGCCCCCGCCGCGCGGTGCGGGCGCTGGGTCAGTGGGTCAGGTTGAGGACGGTGACATTGCCGGCGGCGCCGTCTCCGCCCGCGACGTAGACGTCCCGGCCGTCCGGACTGGTGGCGATGCCGCCGGGGAGACTCAGGCCGTCGCCGGTGGTGCACCCGCCGGTCGCGGGGGGCAGGGCGATACAGCCACTCGTGTCGGTCGGCTGGGTCAGGACACCGATGCTGCTGTCGCGGCGGAATACCGCGACGGCGTTGCTCCCCGAGGCGGACACGAAAGCGAACAACCCGTCGCGGCTGAAGTCGATGCCGGTCGGAGCCACGATCGCCCTGACGGTGGTGCACCCGCTGGTGGTGGCGGCGGCCAGGCAGCCGTTCGTGCCGAGCTGGGTCAGGACACCGGTGGTGGTGTTGCGGGTGAAGGAGGCGACGGTACCGCCGGTGTTGCCGAGGGCGTACACGTGGGCGCCGTCGGGCGAGACACCCAGGTGGTATGCGCCCGAGAGGCCCTTCACGGCGGTGCATCCCGTCGTGCCGTTGCCGTTGGTGTGGACGCACTTGTTCGGGCCGGCCGGCTGGGACAGCGCGCCCGTGGTCATGTTGCGCTGGAAGATCGCGACGGCGTTGCTGCCGTTGCCCGCCACGTACACGCTTCTACCGTCCGGGGAGGTCCGCACGTAGTACGGCTTCCGCATCCCCGACGCGGTCTCCGTGCAGCCGGTCGCCTGGGTGCTGGAGTCGGCGTAGCACCCGGAGGTGCCGCTCAGTTGGGTGAGCACGCCGGTGGTCGAGTTGCGTGCGAAGACGGCGATCGAGTGGGAGTTGTGGCCGGCGACGTACACATACGCGCCGTCGGGGCTGACGACGACGCCGTCGGCCGCGGTCATGCCCCTGGCTGAGATACATCCGGTGGGAACGGGAGTGACGCTCTCGTCCGAGCGGCAGCCGTTCGTGCCGGACAGTTTGGTCAGAACACCGGTGGTGGCGTTGCGGGAGAAGGCGACGAGTGTCGACTTGCCGAAGCTGACCGCGTACACGTGTTTGCCGTCCGGGCTGATGGCCAGGTCGTAGACCGACAGCAAGAGATCCTGCACCGTGGTGCAACCCGCCAGGTACGCGTTGCTGTAACACCGGTCGGGACTGGCGAGCTGAGTCAGGGCGCCGGTGGTGGCGTTGCGGGAGAACGCCGCCACGCTCGAGGTGGTGCCGGCGACGGAGCCGGAGTAGACGTGTTTGCCGTCGGGGCTGACCACGACGCTCGCGCCACCCACGATGCCGGTGGCGGCCGGGCAGCCGCCGGATCCGGAGCTGCTGAAGCACGGCGCGGTCTGGGTGAACCCGAATGTGGAGCGGGCGGCGAAGGAGGAGGCCGGGCCCGTGGTGGTTGCCGTGAAGGCGGCCGAGCTGACCGGCATCAGGGCGAAGCCGCCCAGGTAGAGGACGGCGACCAGGGCGGCAGCGACCCACACGGAGCGTCCGCGCGTCGCGCGGGCGTGTCGTCCAGCCATCACCATCCTCCCCTCGGTACGTCGGCAGCGGCACGCCGGATTCAAGCTTTCGCGGGAGCTTCCTTGACGAAGACGAGCCCGTCGATGCCGCTGAGGTGGGCCGGGTCCAGTGGGGCGTAGCCGAACCAGGGTGACACCCGGGGCGTCACGTCGCCAAGGGTGCCGGCCAGCCGGCGGGCGTCGACGACGTACCGGTCTTCGGGAAGCGCGTACAGGAGCCCTTCGATGGTGTCCGGGGGTGGTGTCAGCACGCCGTGGTGGCGGATCGTGCCGAGCGCCGTGGCCAGGAAGGCGTACTCCTCGCCCAGCCATGCATTGATGATCGCTCCGGCGCTCCACCATGCCACCGGAAGGCCGTCCATCCGCATACTGCTGCTGGCCCGCTGGAGGTGCCCGTTGTGGGCGTGCACCAGCGTCGGCCCGCGTTCGGCCAGGGCCCGCAGGTTGGCGGCCATCATCGAAGACCGCTGCCCGAGCAGTTGTGCCATGCGGCTCGGCGACGTGTCGGCCATCCACCGGTGGTAGCGCAGCAGGCCGGTGGCGGTGCGCCCGTCCATGCGTGCCCGGTCCCACTCGTCCCGCACGGATGCCGCCATGAGCCGGGGGGTCTGTGCGTCGAGGAGGGCCACCAGGTCGTCGGCGAGCAGCCGTAGCTCTCCGGCCTCGGGCGTCTGCCCCACGGACTGCGACGGGTCCCTCATCGCGGCGGGGTTGGTCCACCGGTCGTCGGCGCCCAGCAGGAGGTCGAGCGCTTCCGCAGTGCAGGGAAGCAGGCCGGCGTCGACCCGGGCGGCGAGGTACGCGTGGAGTGCGGTGAGGGCCTGCCGGGGGCTCGCGGCGGCGGTGATCTCCAGTGGGCCGTCGACACCGGCGAAGCGCACTCGCTCGGACGCGGGCCGCCCGTCGTTGTACGCGCGCATCCAGCTCACCAGCTCGCGGTTGGCCACGGAGGCGCCGAGTCCGTGGCTGAATCCGCGCGCCATGACCTCGTCGAGGGTGCCCGTGCCCGAGGTGACGTAGTCGTCCACGGCCAGGCCCATCAGGCAGTCGCTTTCGATCGCGATCGTCCGGTAGCCCTCCCGCTCGACGAGTTGCCGGAAGAGGTCGTTGCGCACGTCGAGCAGGACGTCCTCGCCGTGGGTGGGTTCGCCCAGGGCGAGGATCCGCGGGCGGGCCGGGAGCAGTCCCAGCACCGAGGCGGCGTCGACGGCATGAACGGTGTCTTGGACATCGGTAGTCATGCCCTTGAACAGTATCGTTGAACCGACGGTGCAAAGTTATACCGCGATCTGGGCAGGAACGTGCGGAGAAACCTTCAAAGGCCGGTTGACCTGGCACGCCGGCACGGCCTGTCCACGCAGGCGGTCAGGAACTACGAGGCGGCCGGCATCCTTCCGTACGCCGTACGCACCGCGAGTGGCTACCGCACTTACACGCCGCTGCATGCCGAGGCCCTGCGCGCGTTCCTCGCCCTCGTGCCAGGGCACGGCCACCGGACGGCAGCGTCGATCATGCAGGCGGTCAACCGCGACGCCACGGAGGAGGCGCTGCGGCTCATCGACGAGAGCCATGCGCAGCTCCTCGAAGACCGCCACACCCTGCGGGCCGTCGAGGCCGCGCTCCGCGACCTCGGTCCCGTCCCGCAGGAACGCGGCGACACGTTCGTCGGCCCACTGGCGGGAAGGCTGGGCGTCCGCCCCGCCACCCTGCGCAAGTGGGAACGCGCCGGGTTGGTCCGGCCGCGCCGAGACCCGCAGACGGGCTACCGGGTCTACGGCGCGGCCGACATCCGCGACGCTCTGCTTGTCCACCAGCTCAGGCGAGGTGGCTACCTGCTGGAGCAGATCGCCCCGCTGATCGCCCAGGTCCGCTCCGCCGGAGGCGTCGCGCCCCTGGAATCGATGCTGCGCGACTGGCATGCGCGCCTTTCGGCCCGCGGCCGCGCCATGCTCGCCGGCGCCGCCGCACTGGAGGCGTACCTCGGCAGTGAGCACCGGGCGGAGCGGGGTCAGTCGATGCGGTAGTGGTCGCCGTAGACGGCGAATTCCAGGGGGGTGTTCAGATCGAGGTTCCCGTTGCGCAGGAACACCCGCTGGGCGGTGTCGACCCGGGACGTGTCCGAGTGGGCCTCCTCCTTCCTCATCTCGATCACGCGCTCGTCCAGGAAGGCGTGGAGCCAGGTGGTCTCGTTGCCGCCCTGGGACGGGGGCCTGGCCTTGTGCAGTGCCCGGCCGCGGATCGCGCGCATGCCCTCGTAACCGTGCATGACGGCCGCGTCGTAGTACGCGAACTGGCCCAGCGCCCGGACCTTGTCCGATTTGCCGTCGCGGACGGAGGGGTCGAAGTAGACCCGGTCCCGTTCGGACTCCTGGGCGTCGCGGAAGGCCGGATCGCCCGCGGCGCTGCGCCAGTCCCGGGGGTAGTGCGGGTCGAGGCCGGCGTGCGAGTCGGTGCCGTTGACGCGGCGCAGCGCGGGCAGGTATTTCGCCAGCACGTTGCCCGGCACGGCGTCGGTGTACGCCTCGACGAGCTCGAGCATGTCGCCGGTGCCGGAGCAGAAGCCGATGATCCCGGCCGTGTAGCCGCGCCCGTCGCCGATGTCCTCGATGTAGGAGAACTGGGCCCGCCAGTCGAGCGACGAGTTCTCGGCGGCGGACACGATCTGCATGGCGATCTCCTTCTTCGCCGGGTCGTCGAGGTTCACCGCGGCGACGGCCGGCGCGATGACCGCCGGCGCGGCGGCGGCGATGCCGCCGGCGGTGACCGGCTCGGTGGTTGCGGCGCCGGCCGGAAGGAGGCCGTACGCGAGGCCCGCGGCCGGCAGCAGCAGGCCGCCGACGGCGTACGCGAGGGTCCTCCGGCGACGGTTTCGGGGGGTGGTGGGGACGGTCATGGCGCTCCTCGGTGGGGGATGGAGGGATCTGCGCACAGGGGTATCCATCGACAACGGTCTGTCGAGCGGCCGTCGCCGTGGCGATGAGTGGTCACGCTAGGTCAGTTAAAGTGATTTATCAATACCCTTCGATAAGTCCGATATGCAGGCATGCCTAGCGGTTTGGGCGCGCCGACGAGGCGCCAGCGCCGAGGGCACTTCACGTGCCGTGACGAGGGTCTTGACAGCGGATCGATGAAGGTCTTACGGTCGGCGCAATAGGAAAATCATCTAACAATTATCTGCGAGAACTCCCCGGCGCCACCGTGAGAGGACGCCCGACATGCACAAACGGATACCTGCGCAAAGATCGGTCGTCGCCGCGGCCGCCGCCCTGTTGCTCACCGCCTGCACCCCGGTCGCCAAGGAACAGAAGATCGCCGACGCCGGCGGGGAGGTGGCCGGGACCGTCGAGCTGTGGCACTTCTTCACCGAGCGCGAGGCCGCCGCGATCGATGCCGTGATCAAGGACTTCGCGGCCGCCCACCCGAAGATCAAGGTCACCGTGAAGGCGGGCCAGGACGACTCGAAGATGACCCAGGCGATCGGCGCCGGCAACGGCCCCGACATCGGGCTCTCCTACTCCACCGACATCGTCGGCAAGTTCTGCTCGTCCGGGGCGTGGGTCGACCTGGCGCCGTACGCCAAGCGGGACAACGTCGATCTGAACCAGCTCAACGCCACCACCCGCCAGTACACGGAGTTCGCCGGCAAGCGGTGCGCGATGCCGTTCCTGGCCGACGCGTACGGGATGTTCTACAACAAGGACCTGTTCGCCGAGGTCGGCATCGCGGGGCCGCCGAAGACCCTCGACGAGCTCACCGATGCCGCCAAGAAGCTGACGGTGAAGAATCCGGACGGCTCGCTCAAGCGGGTCGGCTTCCTTCCGCTCTTCGACTTCTACGAGAATGCGGCCTCGCATCTCGCCCCGGCCGTCGCCGCCACGTGGCTGACCACAGGCGGCAAGTCCGCGGTCGGCGGCGACCCGGCCTGGAAGACGCTGCTCACCTGGCAGAAGAGCCTGGTCGACTGGTACGGCTACGACAACCTGCAGAAGTTCCGGGCCGGCCTGGGCGACGAGTTCAGCGCGGACAACGCGTTCCACAAGGGCCAGGTGGCGATCAACATCGACGCCGAGTACCGGCTCGCGTTCGTCAAGGACCAGGCGCCCGGCCTCAAATACGGCGTCGCGCCGATCCCCACCACCGACCCGGCGCGGTACGGCGCCGGCTACGTCACCGGCAACATCGTCGGGATCTCGAAGAACGCCAGGAACCCGGAGGCGGCCTGGGAACTGATCAAGTTCCTGACCACCGACGACAAGACCATCGTGAAGCTGTCCAACGCGCTGAAGAACATCCCTACCACCGTCGGGTCGACCCGCGACCCGGAGCTGCAGGTGGAACCGGAGTTCAAGACCTTCATGGACATCTTCGCCCATCCACACTCGTCCACCTCGCCGCCCGCGGCATCCGGACCGGCGTACCAGGAGACGTTCGCCACCTTCCTCATGAGCTGGCAGTCCGGCAAGGTCGCCGACCTGGATGCCGGCCTCGCCGAGGCGGACAAGCAGATCAACAGCGTGATGACGCTGGGCGGCTGACCGTGCGGCTCCGGCGGAACCTCACCGCCCTGTCCTTCCTGGCGCCCGCGCTGGCCGGCATCGTGGTGTTCTTCCTGTACCCCCTGCTCAGCGCCGCCTGGTTCTCCTTCACCAGGTTCGACCTGCTCACCGCGCCGCAGTGGGTGGGATTGGCGAACTACCGGCGGATGGCCGAGGACCCGTACCTGTGGCAGTCCATCCGGAACACGCTGTGGATGGTCGTCGTCTTCGTCCCCGTACGGATCGTCAGTGCGATCGGCCTGTCGATGCTGCTCAGCCGGCTCCGGCGCGGCGCCGGCTTCTTCCGGACCATCTTCTACCTGCCGGCGTTGGCTCCGCCGGTCGCGGCCACCATCGCCTTCGTCTACCTGCTGAAGCCGGGTACGGGCCCGGTCAACGCGTTCCTGGCCCGGCTGGGCATCGAGGGCCCGCTCTGGTTCAACTCGCCGGACTGGTCGAAGCCGTCGCTGGTGCTGCTCGGCCTCTGGGGCATCGGCGACCTGATGATCATCTTCCTGGCCGCCGTGCTCGGCGTCCCGGCCAGCCTCTACGAGGCGGCCGCGCTGGACGGCGCGAACGCCTGGCACCGGTTCCGGTACGTGACGCTGCCGACCATCCGCCCGGTGATCCTCTTCGCCGCCGTGACCGGCGTGATCTACACGTTGCAGTACTTCGACCAGGCCGCGGTCGCCGGGTCGATCGCCAGCGGGCAGGCCGTCACGGGCGGCGGCATCTCCTCGTCCTTCGGCTTCCCCGAGGGCTCGACCTTCACCTATCCGCTCTGGCTCTACACCGTCGGATTCCGCTACCACGCGCTCGGCTACGCCAACGCGATGGCCATCGCCCTGTTCCTGGTGGCGTTCGCCGTCACGGTGATCCTGCTGCGTCGCTCCAGGGCCTTCTCCGGGGAGGAACAATGACAGCCCTCGCGGCCCCGCCGGTGGCACCGTCGGCGCCGGTCACGGTGGCCGACCGCCGGGTCAGGCGGCAGCGCCGGCTCGCCTGGATCGCCCGGCACAGCATCGCGATCGCGCTGGCGATCATGTTCCTGACCCCGGTGGGATATCTGGTACTGCTCTCCGTGATGACCAGCGACCAGGCATTGACCAGTGACTACTGGCCGAACACCTGGCACTTCGAGAACTACGTCCGGGTCTTCGAGATCACGCCGCTGCCGCGCTACCTGCTCAACACGGTGATCTACGCGGCGTCGGCCACCGCACTGATGCTGCTGTCCAGTGTGCCGGCGGCGTACGCCCTGGCGAAGCTGCGGTTCCGCGGCCGCAACGCGGTGTTCCTCACCGTGATCTGCGTGATGATGCTGCCGCCGCAGGTGGTCACGGTCCCGCTCTATCTCATGTGGGCCCGCTACGGCCTCACCGGCTCGCTCACGCCGCTGATCATCCCGATGCTCTTCGGCGACGCGTTCTGCATCTTCCTCATGCGGCAGTTCCTGCTCACCATCCCGTCCGAGTACCTGGACGCGGCCCGGGTGGACGGGTGCGGCGAGTGGCGCACCCTGCTGCGGGTCGTGCTCCCGATGGCCCGGCCGGGGATCGCGGCGGCCGGCCTGTTCCAGTTCTTCTACGCCTGGAACGACTACTACGGTCCGTTGCTCTACACGAGCGAGAACGAGGGCTCCTGGACGCTGTCCCTGGGCCTCGCCTCGTTCCACGGTGTCCATCACGTCGACTGGAACCTGGTCACGGCCGCCACGGTCCTGGCCATGCTGCCGATCGTCGTCGTGTTCTTCCTCGCCCAGAAGGCATTCGTCCAGGGCGTCACACTCACGGGGGTCAAGGGGTGAAGATCGCTGTCGTCGGCGGCGGCTCGACGTACACGCCGGAGCTGGTGGACGGGTTCGCCCGGCTCGGCACGACGGTGTCCGAACTGGTCCTCATCGACCCGGCGGCCGACCGGCTGGAGATCGTCGGGCGGTTCTCCGCACGGATCTTCGAGAACCACGGCCATCCGGGGAAGGTCACCTGGACCACCGACCTGGAGGCCGGCGCGACCGACGCCGACGCGGTCGTCGTCCAACTGCGGGTGGGCGGGCAGGCGGCGCGGATCAGCGACGAGACCTTCCCGGGGGAGTGCGGCTGCGTGGGTCAGGAGACCACCGGGGCGGGCGGGCTCGCCAAGGCCCTGCGTACGGTGCCCGTGGTGCTCGACGTGGCCGCGCGGATCCGGGCCCGGGCCCGGCCGGGGGCCTGGATCGTCGACTTCACCAACCCGGTCGGCATCGTGACGCGGGCGCTGCTGGACGAGGGACACCGGGCGGTCGGGCTGTGCAACGTGGCGATCGGCTTCCAGCGCCGGTTCGCCCGGATGCTCGGCGCCGACCCGGCCGCCGTGGTCCTCGACCACGTCGGCCTCAACCACCTGACATGGGAAC
Source organism: Couchioplanes caeruleus (assembly GCF_003751945.1). Lineage (NCBI taxonomy): Bacteria > Bacillati > Actinomycetota > Actinomycetes > Micromonosporales > Micromonosporaceae > Couchioplanes > Couchioplanes caeruleus. The sequence goes on from NZ_RJKL01000001.1 coordinate 7,660,095, forward strand.
GGGCCGCGTACGTCGACGGCGTGGACCGGCTGCCCGGCCTGCTGGCCGCGCACGTCGACGAGCTGGCCGCCGAGGTCGACCTGCCGGCCGAGGTGCTGACCGCGCTCGGCAACGTACCGTCGTACTACCTCAGCTACTTCTACGCCCATGATCGGCACGTTCGGCAGGCCCGCGGCGCGCAGACCCGCGGGCACCGGGTCGCCGAGATCGAGGCGACCCTGCTCGAGGCGTACCGGGATCCGGCGCTGCGGGAGAAGCCCGCCCTGCTGGGCGAGCGCGGCGGCGCGTTCTACTCCGAGGCGGCGGTGGGCCTGATCGCGGCACTGCAGGGCCTCGACCCGGATGGCGTCCACTCGGTCAACGTGCGCAACGAGGGCACCCTGCCGTTCCTGCCCGACCATGCGGTCATCGAGGTCTCGGCCCGGGCCGGGGCCGCCGGGCCCGTGCCGTTGCCGGTCGCCGCGCTGGCGCCGGAGCTGGCCGGCCTGGTCGGCCACGTCTCGGGATATGAGGAACTGGCCCTCGACGCGGCCCTGCGCGGCGGCCGGTCCCGGGTGTACCGGGCGCTGCTGGCCCATCCCCTGGTCGCCCAGCACGAGCGGGCCGAGGCGCTCACCGACCGGCTGCTCGCGGCGGGCGCCCGGCATCTGGCCTGGGCCCGATGACGGCGTACTACCTGGCCGTGGACGGCGGCAACTCCAAGACCGACGTGCTCCTCGGGACCGTGCACGGCGACGTCCTGGGCTTCGTCCGCGGCCCCGCCACCTCGCCGCACACCCTCGGCCTGAACGGCACGGTGGAACTGCTCGCGGAGCTCGTCCGTACCGTACGTGCCGAGGCGGGCGTGGTTCCGGCGGCCTCGATCGAGCTGGCCGCCGTCTACCTGGCGGGGGCCGACCTACCCGTCGAGGTGACCCGGCTCCAGCAGGCGATCTCGGCCCGGCGGTGGACCCGCGAAACCATCGTGGACAACGACTGCTTCGCGTTGCTGCGCGCGGGCACGTCGCGGGCGGACGCCGTCGCCGTGGTCTGCGGGGCGGGGAGCAACTGCGTGGGCCGCGCCGCGGACGGCCGCGCGGCCCGGTTCGTGGCGCTGGGCCCGATCTCGGGGGACTGGGGTGGCGGCCACGACCTGGCCGCCCACACGCTGCGCCTGGCCGCCCGGGGCGAGGACGGCCGCGGCACCCCGACCGGGCTGTCCGCGGCGGTCGCCGGGCACTTCGGCCGCGCCACGGTCGAGGAGGTGAGCATCGCGCTGCACCTGGGGGAGTTGTCGATGACCCGGATCCGCGAGCTGACACCGCTGTTGTTCGAGGTCGCGACCGCCGGCGACGCGGTGGCGGTGGGGCTGATCCGCCGCCAGGCACACGAGGTCGTGGTGCAGCACCGGGTGGCCGCGACCAGGCTGGGTCTGCGGGAAGCCCCGCACACCCTGGTCCTGGGCGGCGGCGTCCTGCGGGCGCGGCATCCGGTGCTGCACCGGCTCGTCGTGGCGGGCGTGCGGCGACAGGCTCCCCGGGTGGAGATCAGCGTGCCGGAATCACCCCCGGCGCTGGGCGCGGGCCTGCTGGCCCTGGACGCGCTCGGCTCCTCCCCGGCCGCGAAGGAGCGCCTCCGCGCCGAGATGACGAGCGCGTCGCCCACCAGGGCTGTCCCCGCGATGGCGATCGAGAAGGCCGGCTAGCCGGTGGCGGTGGCGGGCTCGGGTGCCAGGGTGACCCGGCTGCGGTGCGCGGCCGGGATGATCAGCGCCGACGCGACCAGCGCGGCGGCCGCGATGCCGAGCCAGCCCCAGAAGCCGAACGTGATGACCAGGCCGGACAGCAGGGCCGGGCCGACGACGTTCTGGGTGATCACGTGCAGGTCGAAAGCGCCCAGATATTCTCCCTGCGCGTGCTCGGGCGCGAGTCCGAACGCGAGGCCCCAGCCCGACGCGGCCTGCATCACCTCCGCCGTGGACAGGATCAGGACGGCGGCGACGATCGCGACGGAGGCCAGCATGTCGTTGTCGCCGAGGGCGGTCACCGCGATCACGGCGCAGCCGCCGGCCAGCCAGTAGCCCGAGCGCCGGGCGAGCCGGCCGGCGCCCTCCACCGTGTCCGCGCCGCGGCTGGCCCGCACCTGGAACAGGATGACGAACGCGGTGTTGAAGATGAGCAGCAGCGGGATCAGGAAGTGCGGCAGCGAGGTGTGGTTGAGCGCCCACAACGGCATCGTGACCAGGATGACGGTGACGTGGGACGCCAGCACCGAGGAGATCCCGATGACGGCGAGGAACCGCGGGTCGCGGACGGCGGCGAAGCGCTTGAAGCCCACCGGGACCGGACGGGACGGTACGTCGGGCAGCCGGGTCACCAGCAGTGCGGCGCAGGCCATCAGCGCGGCGGTGGTGAGCGGGATCAGCACGAGCAGCCGCTGGCTGAGCGCGGCGACGGCGGCCACGCCGATGCCGATGCTGAAGCCGATGTTGAACACCGACCGCATCATGGCCTTGAGCTTGACCCGCTCCTCGGCGGGCACGAGGTTGCCGACGAGGGCCCCGTTGGCCGGGCCGGTGCCGTACTCGAGGAAGCCGACGGCGACCACCAGGGCGAAGAACTGGATCGCGGTGCCCACCACCGCGTAGAGCCCGAAACCCACCGTCAGCGCCGCGAACAGCATGATGAGCAGCCGGCGCGGGCCCACTCGGTCGGCGATCACGCCGAACACGACGGAGGAGATGAAGGCGGAGAGGCCCGCCGCGGACAGCCCGAGGCCGACCTGCGTGGCGTCGAGCCCGACGCGGAGCGTGAAGTAGACGACGCTGCCGCTGAGGAAGACCCCCTTGCCGATCGACTCGGCGAGCCGAATCGCGATCAATTTCCTGCGCAGCGGATCGGCCGGCGCTAAACGGGTCGAAAGTTCAATCAATCGCGACAAGGGCATATTTACACGTCCTGGTGTGATGGGTGGTCGAAGTCAATTCTCGCGTCGGTCGCACCGGGTGGGACAGGGCTTCCGGCGGAACCCCGGTCAGGACGACTTCCCGGTCGGCCGGGGCCAGGCACCGTGGACATCCGGGAAAGCCTGTGGTAATGACCAGTGCGTATGCCCGTCGTCCACTTGCATGTAAGCGGGCATTCACGCTCTTGATCCGCTGTGGACTTCTCGTCTAACCTGCCGAGCGAGGGCGTTCCGCCCGTACTTCTATTGATCATCTGGAATGCGTCGGAAGGTTGACGCGCCGTTTGTTCGCCGGCGTTCGTGTGCTGTTCTGGCGACCATAATTTCGAAGTTCACGCCGATGGAGATCGGCAGGTCCGCGGTGCGCCCGCAGAGCGGGGACCGCGGCCGTGAGGACGGGGGTGAGGTTCTTTAATGGTCAGCTTTAGCCCGGCCTCGGGACTGGCTCATACGATGAGGAGGGACCCGGGGAGTGTCACGGACGGGGCAAAACCGGGCGCCGTGACGGTCGTGCTGGCTGACGCTCAGCCGGTGGTACGCAGGGGATTGTGCGCCATGCTGTCCTCGGCCGAGGTCACCGTGGTCGCCGAGGTGGCGACCGCGCGCGAGGCGATGAAGGCGGCGGCGGAGCTGCGTCCGGACGTGCTCGTGCTCGACGTCGACATGCCGGGGGTCCAGATGGGAGTGACCCTCCAGGAGATAGCCCGCATGTCACCGTCGACCGCGGTGCTGATCTTCACCGCGGTCGAGGACGAGGGGACGGTCTTCGCGGCCATGCGGGCCGGGGCGCGGGGTTACGTGCTGAAGAGCTGCCCGGGCGACGGCATCGTCCGGACGATCCGGGGCGTCGCCACCGGCGAGGTCATCCTCGGGCCCACGGTCGCCGACCAGTTGATCGGGCAGCTCTGCCGGGAGCCGCGCAACCAGCAGCTCTATCCGGAGCTGACGGCACGGGAGCGGGAGGTGCTGGAGCTGATCGCCTCGGGCCTGCGCAATGCCGCGATCGCGACGCGGTTGAACCTCTCGCCGAAGACGGTCAGCAACCACATCTCGACCATCTTCAGCAAGCTGCACGTGTCCGACCGGTTCGAGGCGATCGAGGTCGTCCGCAGGGCCAGGATGGGGCGGCCCGGGGGCGGCCCGGCACTCGGGTACCACGGCTCCGTGACCCGGCAACGGGTGGTCGTCGGATGACCCTCGACCTGGAAGCGACCGCGAGCCGGCTGGAGCCGCGGTTCGGCAAGGCGGTGCACCGGTGGGTGGCCACGCTGCCGCAACGGCTCGACGAACTCGTCGAACAATGGGAGCTGGACCTGAAGGAGCAGCTCAAGTCCGGGAACTCGTCGGTGGTGTTCGGCTGCCGCGGCCCCTTGGGCGACGCGGTGCTCAAGCTCTCCCCGGACAGGTACGCCGTGCGTGAGGAGGTGGACATGCTGCGGCAGTTCGCCCCCAGTGCCCGGGTGCCGGCGGTGCTGGCGGCCGTCAAGGGCGCGGTGCTGCTGGAGGCGATCCACCCCGGCACGCTGGTCGAGAAGATGCCCGTGCCGCCGTCGCCGGCCGAGTACGCCGGCTTCCTCACCGACCTGCATGCGGCGGGTGACCCGGCCGCCGCGCCGAGGAAGTTGTCGGACTGGATCGACGTGCTGTTCCACTCGGCAGGCCGGCGCGGCGCCGAGCTGACCGGGTCGACGCGGTTGCGCGACGAGCTGTTCGCGGGGCCCACCGACACCGTCCTGCTCCACGGCGACCTGCACCTGGGCAACGTGCTCAGCGGCGGCGCCAAGGGCCTGGTGGCCATCGACCCGATGGCCTGCGCCGGCGATCCGTGCTTCGACGCGGTCGACTACGTGCTCGAGGGTCTGGACCGTGCGGAGATGCTGCGCCGGCGCGACGAGCTGGCCGCCGCGGCCGGCATCGACGTCGAGCGGCTCGACAAGTGGTGCCGCGTGACCGCCCCGATCGGGGCGACCTACGTCAGCAACCCGGGGCACTCCGCGGAGCTGGCGGCTTTCGGGCGCGGCGAGTACTAGGCACACCCGACCGGCCCCGGTCCGACGGTTCATCTGTCGGGCCGGGGCACCGTCGTGTCCGGCCAGATACCGCGGTGTCGGCCCCGCGACCGGGAGGATTTCCCTGGTCGAGTGGGTGCGAGCTCTCTGCCGGGCGGGACGTCGCGGCGGCCAGGATCCAGACATGGTTCGTACCGGTCGTGCGTCGTTCGCTCAAGAACGCTTCTACTTCCTCAACCAGCTCCAGCCCGGCAACCCCGCGTACGTGGTGGCGTTCGCGGTGCATCTTCACGGCGCGCTGCGGCCCGACGCGCTGAGCCGGGCGCTGACCCGCGTCGTCGCCCGGCACGACGCGCTGCGCACCACGTTCACCCTGGTCGACGGCGTCCTCACCCAGCGCGTCTCGCCGACCCCGCTCGCGGACATCGACGTCCGGCAGGGCGACTGGGCAGACCGGGACACCCAGGAGGCCTTCCTGCGCACCCTGGTCGCCGAGCAGGCCCGCCGGCCGTTCTCGCTCGATGACGGCCCGGTGCTGCGCGCCTTCCTGCGTTCCTGGGGTCCGGACGAGCACACGCTGGCCGTACTGGTGCACCACATCGCCTGCGACGGCTGGTCGGTGGGCCTGCTGCTGCGGGACCTGGCGGCCGAGTACAACGCCTCGGACGGATCCGCCGAGACCGCCGAGTCCTATCTGGCCTACGCCCGGCTGCAGCGCGAGGACTGGGAGCGGGACGGCTCCGGGCTGGAGTTCTGGCGCGCCACCCTGCGCGACGCGCCCCAGCTCGCGTTGCCCACCGACTTCCCGCGGCCCAGCGTGCTGAGTGCCCGCGGCGCGGTGCTGCGGCACGCGATCGACCCCGAGCTGGTCGAGCGGCTCACCGCCTGGGCCAGGTCCCGCGGCGCGACGCTGTTCGCGGTGACGCTGGCGGCGTACGCCTCGGTGTTGTCGCGGTACGCGCGCCAGGACGAGGTGGTGATCGGCGTGCCGGTGGCCAACCGGATGGACGAGGCGGAGGAACGCATCGTCGGCTGCCTGGTCAACACCCTGCCGATCCGGCTCGACCTGTCCGGCAGGCCGGGCTTCGCCGAGTCGGTCGAGCGGGCCCGCCGGACCAGCATGGCGGCGTTCGCCCACCAGGACGTGCCGTTCGAGCAGATCGTGCAGGCCACCGTGGGGGAGCGGCAGCTCAGCCACGCGCCGCTGTTCCAGACCTCGCTCACGGTGCAGAACTTCCCGTTCGAGTTCCCGGAGCTCGACGGGCTGAAGCTGACCGAGGTCGACGTCGAGATCGACGTGACGAAGTTCGACCTCGGACTCACCCTCGACGTATCCACCGGCGTGCCGTTCGTGCGCGCCGAGTACAGCACGGAGCTGTTCACCGCCGACACCGTGGCGACCTTGCTCCGGCACTTCCTCACCTTTCTGCGGTCGGTGGCGGACGCGCCCGGTGCGGAGCCATCCATGGTGGACGAGGCGGAGCGGCTGCGGCTGACCTTCGGGGTGAACCCGCCGGTCGCGGAGGAACCGGTCGACCACCCATCGGTGCTGCGCCGGTTCGCCGCGCACGTGGCGCGTACCCCGGACGCGGTGGCGGTGCGCCACCGGGACGTGGACGTGACCTACGCCGAGCTCGACCGGTGGTCCGGGCGCATCGCGGCGGGCCTCGCCGACCGCGGGGTGCGCCCGGGGGACCGGGTCGGGCTGCTGCTGCACCGCTCGCCCGCGATCGTCGCGGCGATCCTGGGCGTGTGGAAGCTCGGGGGCGTCTACGTGCCGTTGGACCCGGAGTATCCGCAGCAACGGCTGGAGCTGATCACCGCGAGCGCCCGTATGCCGATCATGCTGGTGGAGTGCGGAACGGCCGACCTGGCCGGGAGGCTCGCCGAGGGCCGGGACGTCCGCCTCGCCGACGCGCACTCCCTCGACGGCGGGTCCGTGGTCGCCGAGAGGTATCCCGGGCCGCGGGACCAGGCGTACATCATCTACACCTCCGGCTCCACCGGCGTGCCCAAGGGAGTCATCGTCGGGCACGGTGGTCTGAACGCCTTGAACACCCCCACCCCGGCCGGCCTGGACCTCACCGACGAGGACGTGTGGCTCGCCGCGAGCTCGTTCTCGTTCGACGCCTCGGTGTGGGAGATGTGGGGCGCGCTGACCACCGGCGGCCGGCTGGTCATCGCCGACCAGACCGACCTGGTGGACCGGCAGCGGCTGGCCGCCCTCGTGCACCGGGAGGCCGTCACGGTGGTGTTCCAGACGCCGGGTGCGCTCTACCGGCTGCTGCCGCCGTACCTGCGGCTGCTGGACCCGGACGAGGTCTCCAGCATCCGCTACTTCGTCCTCGGCGGCGAGGCGCTGAGCTGGTCGCGGGTCGCCGCGTTGGTTTCCGGCGCGCCGGGCCTGCGCGCGGTGTTCGTCAACATGTACGGCATCACCGAGGGCACCATCCACGTCACGATCCACCAGGCACCCGCCGCGGACCTCGTCCGGGTCAAGGAGGGCAACGTCGGCGTGCCCCTGCCATCGGGACGCTGCTACGTCCTCGACGAGGACCTGCAGCCGGTCGGGTTCAACGTACCGGGCGAGTTGTACTGCGGCGGAGTGCTCGTCGCGCACGGCTACGTCGGCAACCCGGAGCTGACCAGCGCGCGCTTCCTGCCCGACCCGTACGGGCGGGGCCACATGTACAAGACCGGCGACGTGGTCAAGTGGGGCACCGACGGCGACCTGGTCTACCTCGGCCGCAACGACACCCAGGTGCAGTTGCGCGGCTATCGCGTGGAGTGCGCCGAGGTCGAGGGCGCGTTCCTGGCCCATCCGTCGGTGCACTCCTGCGCCGTCACCGCCGAGGACGACGAGCTGGCCGCCTTCGTCGCCGGTGCGCTCGGGCCGGACGCCGAACGCGAGCTGCGGGCGTACGTGCGGGCGACGTTGCCGGCGTACATGGTGCCGTCGAAGATCCTGACCGTCGCCACGATCCCGCTCACCGCGCACGGCAAGGTGGACACCGCCCGGCTGCTGGCCGACAGCCGCGCCGCGCGGACCGCCGCCGCGCCCGCGGCCGACCGGCAGGTCACCTCCGGCACCGGCCTCGAGGAGCGCATCCGCGCCTGCTGGAGCGAGGTGCTCGCGCGCGCCGACATCGGACTGCACGACAACTTCTTCGACCTCGGCGGCCACAGCTTCGCCCTGATCGTGCTCCAGCAGCGGCTGGCCGAGGAGGGCCTGGAGGTGAGCGTGACGGACCTGTTCCGCGTCGGGACGGTCGCCGGCTGTGCCGCGTACCTGCAGCAGACGGCCCCGGCGGTCGCCGACCCGCGGACGGCGCAGCGCCGCCGGGGTAGCGCCCGGCTCGCCGACCGGCGCCGCAGGATCGGGGGCGGCCGTGGCTGAGCTCGACGACAGCGCCGCCGTGGCGGTGGTCGGGATGGCGATCCGCGTCCCCGGCGCCGAGCGCGACCTGGACCTGTTCTGGCAGCACGTCGTGACCGGCACGGACGCGGTCAGCTTCTTCACCCCGCAGCAGCTCAGCGGCTGGGGTGTGCCCAAGGACCTGGTGGAGCATCCGCACTTCGTGCCCGCCCGCGCGGTGCTGCGCGACGCCGGCTGCTTCGACCACCGGCTCTTCGGCTACTCGCCGTCGGACAGCGCGCTGATGGACCCGCAGCAGCGGATCCTGCTGGAGTGCGCCTGGGCCGCGCTGGAACATGCCGGCTACCCGCCGGTCGCCGTCGACGGCAACCGCATCGGGGTGTACGTCGGCACCGGCCTGAACGTCTACCTGCTCGACAACGTGTGGCCCAACACGCGCGTGGTCGAGGCGGCGGGAGGCCTGCAACTGATCATCGGCAGCGACAAGGACTTCGCGGGCACGCGGATCGCGTACAAGCTCAATCTGCAGGGTCCGGCTCTGACCGTGCAAACCGCGTGCTCGACCTCGCTGGTGGCGGTGCACGCGGCGACGCAGGCGCTGCTGACCTACGACGCGGACGTCGCGCTGGCCGGGGCCGCCACCGTGGCCCCGCCGACGCGGCGCGGGCACGTGCACGAGCCCGGCGGGATCTTCTCCGCCGACGGCCGGTGCCGGGCCTTCGACGCGGCCGCCGACGGCACCGTGCCCGGCGACGGCGCGGGCATGGTGGTGCTCAAGCGGCTCGAGGACGCGCTGCGCGACGGCGACACCGTGCACGCGGTGATCCGCGGTTCCGCCGTCAACAACGACGGCTCCCGCAAGGCCGGCTTCACCGCACCCGGCCCGACCGGCCAGGCGGCGGTGATCTCGGCGGCGCTGGGTGTGGCCGACGTCGACCCGGACACCATCGGCCTGATCGAGACGCACGGCACCGGTACCGCGCTCGGCGACCCGATCGAGGTCGCCGCGCTGCGGCAGGTGTTCGACACCGGCCGGGACGGCCGGGCGCCGTGCGCGCTGGGCGCGGTCAAGTCGGTCGTCGGGCATCTCGACACCGCCGCCGGGGTCGTCGGCCTGATCAAGACGGTGCTCGCGCTGCGGCACCGCACCATCCCGCCGATCGCCCACCTGAGCACGCCCAATCCGGCCGTCAGGCGGGAGGGGTCGGTGTTCGAGCTGCCGACGCGGCCCCGGCCCTGGACGCCGATCGACGGCGTACGCCGGGCCGGGGTGAGCGCCTTCGGCATCGGCGGGACCAACGCCCACGTCGTGCTGGAGGAGGCCCCGGCCGCCCGGCCGCGGCCCCGCCGCCACGTCACCGAGCTGGTCCTGGTCTCCGCCAAGACCACCGCGGCGGCGCAGGAGAGCCTGGAGCGGACCGCGGCCTTCGTGGCCGGGACGGCTCCCGGCGAGCTGGCCGACGTCGCGTACACCCTGCGCACCGGCCGGGCCGAGCTGCCCTGGCGGGCCGCGTTCCTGACCGGACCGCACGGCTCGCCCGCGACGGTCCGGCAGGCCGACGCCAAGGCGCGTTCGCGCGGTGTGGCGTTCCACCTCAGCGGGGCGGGCGAGTTGACCGGCAACCGGCCGAACTACGACGCCGACCCGGTCTACCGCACGATCGTCGACGAGGGCATGGCGCGATTGCGCGGCCGTGACCTCGACGAGGCCGTCCGGGAGCGCTGTACCCGGCTGCTGGCCTGCGCCGGCCTGGCGCAGTCGCTGCGCAGCCGGGGCGTCAGCCCGCGTGCCGTGGCCGGCACCGGCGCCGGCGCGCTGGCCGTCGCAGTCGTGGCCGGAGTCATGTCCCTCGGGGACGCACTGGACCTGATCTGCGGCGCCGGCGTGGACGGGATCCGCCTCGGCCCTGTCGAGCTGCCCGTCCACATCGGCAGCGGGGAGCCGCTGACCGCCGCCGAGTACGGCGACCTCGGGTTCTGGCAGGCACAGGCGGCCGACCCGCCCGCGCCGGCGGCGCCTCCCGGCCTTCAGGTGCTCTGGATCGAGATCGGCACACAGGTCACCCCGCATCTCGGCGCGGACCAGCCCACGTTGCCCACCGACCGGCACGCCCGCCTGCTGGCGACCGTCGGCGCGCTGTGGCAGTGGGGCGTCGCCGGCGCCTGGGACCCCGTGCACGACAGCGGCCGGCGCCGGCTGCCCGCCCCCACCTACCCCTTCGCGGCGACCCGGCACTACCTGGACGCCCCCGCGGCCCACCTGGACACAGAGAGGCACCACTGATGAGCGACGTACAAGACCGGACCTGGGTGACCCAGCTCGAGGAGCTCTGGATGGAGGTTCTCGGCGTCGACGAGGTCGACGACGAGGACGACTTCTTCGACCTCGGCGGGCACTCGCTCAGCGCCCTGCGGCTGAGCACCCTGATCCGCCAGGAGCTCAATCTGGCGGTGATGTTCGGCCACGTGCTGGAGAACCCCCGCTTCGCCGACCTGCGCGAGATCGCGAGCCAGTTGCCGGCGGACAAGCCGATCGAGGAGACCGTGTGAGCGCCGCCCCCGACCTCGACACCTGGACACCGCTGGTCGCGCGGGTGCTCGGTCTCGCGCGCGAACAGTTGAGGCAGGCGGCGGGCACCGAGTCCTTCGTCGGGCTGGGCGGCACCTCGCTGCAGGCCATCACCCTGGTGTCGCTGGGCCAGCGCGAGCTGCGCGCCCATGTGGACAGCGCCCGGCTGTTGTCGGCGCTGCCTCTGGCGCAGGCGCTGGCCACCGCCGTCGACTATGCCGACACGGCACCGCCGATCGACGCGCCGCGGCCCGCGGAGCTGGAGCTGCTGCCCGGCCAGCGCTCGATGCTGGCCGCGCACGTGCTCGGCCAGGATGCGCCGTACCACCTGATGTTCACGCTGGAGGCGGAGGGTCCGCTCGACGCCGCCCGGGTCCGGTCGGTGCTGCGGGAGCTGGCGACCCGGCACGAGTCGCTGCGCACCATGTTCGTCCGCGAGCCGCGGCAGGCTCGGATCGTGCTGCCCGCGCCGTACGAGCCGCGGCTGCTGCACCAGAGCCTGCCGGGCGGCGACGACGCGGTGCGTACCGTGCACGAGCTGTACGGTCGCACCGCCGCCGACCTGCTGCGCCCGTTCGAGCAGCCGCCGGTCGTGTTCGTGCTGACCCGTTGCGGCGCGCGCGATCTGCTCACCATGCTGGTGCACCACACGCTCAGCGACGGCTGGAGCGTCGGCGTGCTCGCTCGCGAGTTCGCGGCGCGCTATGCCGGTGGGCCGGCGACCGCCGCCGCGCCGTCGCCCGACTGGGGCGGCACCCGGCTCGCCGCGGTCGAGGCATCCGGAGCGCTGGACGCCGCGCTGGCCCGGGTCGCGGCCCGGCTGGACGGCGCGCCGCGGACGGTGACGCTGCCCACCGACCTGCCCCCGGTCGTCGAGGCCGACGGCCGCGGCGCGCGTCTGCACTTCCACCTGGACCCGGCGGCGGCACGGGCCGCCACCGAGCTGGCCCGGCGCTGCCGGGTGACGGTGACGTCGGTGGCCATGGCGGCGTGGGCGCTGGCCGCCGGCCGCCGCGCCGGCCTGACCGACCTGGTGCTCGGGGTGCCTGCGGCGGGCCGCTTCGAGGCGGGCATGGACGCCATCGTGGGTCTGTGCACGCGGGTGGTGCCGGTGCGCTGCGCCGCGGGCGACGAGCTCAGCGGGCGCGACTACGTCCGCGGCATCGCCGCGGCGCTGGCCGAGGCGGTCGCCGACGCCGACCTGCCGTTCGAACGAATCGTCTCCGGGCTCGGCGTCGCCGCCGACCCGGCCCGCAACCCGCTGGCGCAGCTCGGCTTCGCCGCGCACCACGAGCTGGTGCCCGACGAGTTGGTCGCGGGTGGCCGGGCCTGGAGGGTGCACGAGGGCCACTGCCACGGCGCCGTGTTCGACGCGCTGCTGTACCTGCAGTCCTGGTCGGAGCGGCCCCGGTTCGCCCTCGAATACGCGACTTCGGCGCTGACCGCGGGCGACGCGGGGGAGCTGGCCGAGTCGTTTCAGGCGGCGGTGCTGGAGCTGGCCGCCCGCCCGGAAGCGGCCCTGCGCGGGGTCACCACGTGCTCGGCGAACCAGCGCGCCCGGCTGCGAGAACTGGGCGCGGGTGGGGAGCACGACACCGCCGACGACCTGTGGAGCCGGTTCGCGGCGCACGCGGAGTCGGCCGGCGAGCGGATCGCGCTGGTCGACGCGCACGCCGGGCAGACCCTGACCTACCGGGAGCTGTACGACTACGCCGTCGAGCAGTCGCGGTTGCTGCACGAGCACGGCGTCCGCGCCGGCGACGCGGTCATCCTCCAGATGCCGCGCTCGGCCGCCGAGGCCGTCGCGGTTCTGGGCGTGCTGCGGCTGGGCGCGCACTACGTCGCGGTCGACCAGCACGCCACCGGCGAGTGGCGCTCGCAGGTGGCCGCGGCCGTCGCGCCGCGGGCCCGGCTCGGCGCCGGCGCGCCCGCTGCCGAGTTCGCGGGCGCGGCCGACTGCGCCCTGGCCGACCTGCACGCGCCGCCGCGGGTGGAGGACGGCTCGGTCAAGCCGGCCCAGGCCGACCCGGCGCGAGCCGCGTACGTCTCCTTCACCTCGGGCTCGACCGGGGTGCCCAAGGGCGTGGTGGTGCCGCACCGCGCGGTACTCCGGCTGGCCGACGACCCGCAGATGTTCGCGGAGCGGGCGGGCCTGCGGATGATGCGGCTGTCCCCACTGGCCTTCGACGCATCCACGCTGGAGCTGCTGGTGCCGCTGGCGAACGGCGACTCGGTCGCGGTGTTCCCGCCCGCGGAGCCGGCGCCGAGCGCCCTGGCCGAGTTCCTGTGCACCGGCGGGATCACCCACGCCTGGCTCACCTCGGGCGTCTTCCACGTGGTCGCCGACCACCGTCCGGATGCGTTCGCCGGGCTGCGGCAACTCTTCACCGGCGGCGGCGTGGTCTCTTCGGCGCACGTGCGCCGGGTGCTGCGGGCCTGCCCGGGTCTGCGGGTCACCAACGGCTACGGCCCCACCGAGAACACCACCTTCACCACGACGTACTCGGTCGACCACGCCGAGGCGACCCCGGACCCGCTGCCGATCGGTACGGCGGTGCACGGCACCGGCCTGCACGTCGTCGACCCGGCCGGGCGTCTCGTCCCGCCCGGCGCGATCGGTGAGCTGCAGACGTCGGGTACCGGGCTCGCCGACGGCTACCTCGACGATCCCGCGCGCACGGACATGTCGTTCGTCCGGCACCCGGGCCTGGGCGAGCGCCGGTACCGTACCGGGGACCTGGTGCGCTGGGGTGCGGACGGACAGTTGCGCTTCCTCGGCCGCAACGACCGCCAGGTGAAGATCGCCGGGCACCGGGTGGAGCCGGTCGACGTGGAGCGCCGGCTGCGGGCGCAGCCCGGGGTGCGGGACGCGGTGGTGTTCACCACCGGGGACCCGGCGACGGGCCTGCGCCTGTGCGCCGCGCTCAAACCCGCGCCCGGCGGCGTGGCCGTGGCCGAGGTACGCCGGGCGGTGGAGGCCGAGCTGAGCCCGTACGCGCGTCCGCAGCACTGGGTGACCGTGGTCGAGTTCCCGCTGGACCGCAACGGCAAGGTGGACCTGCGGGCCCTGAGCTCGCTGATCGAGGCGCCGCAGGCGACGCGGTCGGCGCCGGTTCCCGCTCGGGGTGCGGCGTCGCCGGCCGGGCTCGAGGCGGTCGTGACCGAAGCCTGGATCCAGGCGCTCGGCACCGACGACTTCGACGTCGACGAGACGTTCTTCGAGGTCGGCGGGGACTCGCTGCGGCTGGCGATCGTGCGCCGGCTGCTGCAGAAACGGCTGGAGCGGACCATCCCGCTGACCGACCTCTACCGGTTCCCGACCGTGCAGACGCTGGCCGGGCATCTTCACGCACAGATCACAGGAGTGGGCGCGTCATGAACGGCGACATCGCGATCGTAGGCATGGCGGGCCGGTTCCCCGGCGCCGCCGACGTCGGGGAGTTCTGGTCCCACGTGGTCGCCGGGCGCATCACCGTCAGCGAGCTGACCCGCGGCGAACTGCTGGCCGCGGGTGTGCGCGCGGACCGGCTCGACGACCCGGCGTACGTGCCGGCACGCGGCGTGCTGGCCGACCTGGAGCTGTTCGACGCCGCCTTCTTCGGCATCACCCCCCGCGACGCCGAGATCATGGATCCGCAGCACCGGCTGCTGATGCAGACGGCGTGGGCCGCGCTCGAATCCGCCGGGCTGGCCACCGACCGGCCCTTCGGCCGGGTCGGCGTGTTCGCCGGGGCCGGGTTCAACTACTACGCGCTGCACCACGTGTTCACCCGGCCCGACCTGGTGGACACCCAGGGGCTGCTGTCGGTGGTGCTGGGCAATGAGAAGGACCATCTGGCCACGAAGATCGCGTACCGGCTGAACCTCGGCGGTCCCGCGGTCACCGTGCAGACCGCCTGCTCGACATCGCTGGTGGCGGTGCATCTAGCCTGCCAGAGCCTGCGCACCGGCGACGCGGATGTCGCGCTCGCCGGCGGGGCCTGCGTGGCCGTGCCACAGCAGGAGGGATACCTCTACGAGACGAAGGGCATCATGTCGCCCGACGGCGCCTGCCGGCCCTTCGACGCCTCGGCCAACGGGACGGTCCCCGGCAACGGTGTCGCCATGGTGGCGCTCAAGCGGGCCGAGGACGCCCGCCGGGACGGGGACACCGTGTACGCCCTGATCAAGGGGTCGGCGGTGAACAACGACGGGGGCATGAAGGTCGGCTACACCGCGCCCGGCATCGCCGGACAGGTCGACGTGCTGGAGCGCGCGTACGCCGCCGCGGGCGTCGATCCGGCGACGGTCGGCTACCTCGAGGCGCACGGCACCGCCACCGAGGTCGGCGACGCGATCGAGCTCTCGGCGCTGACCGAGGTGTTCCGCCGCGGCGCTCATGTAACGGACTTGCAGGAGTTCTCCGCCGCCGGTGGGCTCTGCTCGATCGGGTCGGTCAAGGCCAACGTCGGCCATCTCGACGCCGCCGCCGGCGTCACCGCCCTGATCAAGGCCGCGCTGGCCCTGCACTTGCGGCAGATCCCGCCGCTGGCCGGCCTCAAGCAGGCCCGCCCCGAGCTGCTCGACGGATCGACCCCGTTCACCGTGGACAGTGTGGCGCGGCGGTGGGACAGCACCGGCGGGCCACGGCGGGCCGGCGTGAGCTCGTTCGGGCTGGGCGGCACGAACGCCCACGTGGTGCTGGAGGAGGCCGACGCGGTGGCCGTGCCCGGCCCGCCCGCGGCCGGCGGTCGCGCCGAGCTGATCGTGCTGTCCGGGCGCAGCCCGGAGGTGGTCCGCGAGGCCGCCGAGCGGTGGAGCGACCATCTACGGCAGCGCCCCGACCTGGCCGTCGGTGACGTCGCGCTGACGTCGCAGGCCTACCGGCGGCACTTCCCGCACCGGCTCGCGGTCGCCGCGACGGACCTGCCCACGGTGCTGGCCCGGCTGCGCAGGGCGCCGGTCCGCGAGGCGGCACGCCGGCCGAGCGTGGTGTTCCTGTTCCCGGGCCAGGGCGCGGAGGTTCCCGCGATGTCGCGGGATCTCTACGACCGCTATCCGTCCTTCCGCGACGACCTCGACCACGGGGCGCGGCTGCTGGAGCCGGTCCTGCGGTGGGACCTGCGCGACGTGCTGGTCGGTACGGACCCCGAGGGGATCGTGCACCGCACCGACGTCACCCAGCCCGCGCTGGCGCTGCACGAGCTCGCGCTCGGCCGGCTGCTGATGTCCTGGGGTGTACGCCCGGCGGCGCTGATCGGCCACTCGGTCGGCGAGTTCGCGGCCGCGGCGCTGGCCGGCGAGATGGCCGCCGACGACATGCTGCGCCTGGTGGCGACCCGCGGCGCGCTGATGCAGGACGCCCCCGAGGGCGGCATGCTGGCCGTGCTCGCGCCGCTGTCCACCGTCGCGGCGCATCTCACCGGCCTGGACGATCTCGACCTGGCCGCGCACAACGCCCCCGAGTCCACCGTGGTGGCCGGGCCGGTGGCACAGCTCGCCGTCTTCCGGGAGCGGCTGGACGCGGCCGAGGTGCGCAGCCGCGCGCTGCCCGCACAGCGCGCTTTCCATTCGCGCATGATGGCCGACGCGGCCCGGCTGCTCGCCGCCGAGGCGGAGCGCATCGCGCAGCAGCCCCGGAGCATTCCCGTGGTCAGCAGCCTCGACGGCGAGTTGCTCGGCCGGGGAAGCACCCGGTCCGAGGGCTACTGGTCCGCGCAACTGCGCAGCCCGGTGCGCTACCACGACGCGCTGCTGACCGCGCTGGGCCTGCCCGACCCGGTCCTGGTCGAGGTCGGGCCCGGCGCCTCGCTCACCGGCCTGGCCCGGCAGGCGCCGGAGGGCCGGTCGGTGCCGGGACTCGCCCTGCAGCCCCGGCCGTCGGCCCGCTCCGGCGCGGGTGACGTGCTCAACGGGCTCGGCGGGCTGTGGACCGCCGGCGCGGCCGTGGACTGGGCGGCCGTGCGCGGCGAGAACGGGGCGCGGCGGATCGCGCTGCCCACGTACCCGTTCACCCGGACCCGGCACTGGCTCGACGCTGCGCCCGCGGAAGCCGCGGCGGACCCCGCGCCGCCACCCGCGGCCACCGGCGAGGACGAGAAGGTGAGAGAAATCATCGACCTGTGGAGCAGGATGCTCGGCACCCCCGAGATCGGGCCGGAGGCGAACTTCTTCGCGCTCGGCGGCGAGTCGCTGCAGTTCATCCGCATGATCACCCAGGTGCGGCGCAGGTTCGGGGTGCAGATCCCGGTGGACGAGCTCGCCAACGACCCCACGCCGCGCACGCTGGCCGCTCTGGTGACGCCATGACCGGCCGTGACGATCTGGCGCGGGCGGCGGCGGTGGCGGCGGTGCTCTGCCACCGCCTCTCGGACGCGACCTCGGTCGCGGTGCAGGGCCCGCAGGGCGACCTGTTGCTGCGCATCGGCCCGGACGACACCCTTGCCCGGGTACGCGAGCAGGCACGTGACCTCCCGCCGGGCACCGCCGGGGCGGACGTGGTGCTGGCCGGGCCCGCGGGCGACGCGACGTCGGCGGCCGTGGGTGGGGTCCCGCTCTGGTTCGTCCGGCATCACGGCGATCCCGTGCATCTTCAGGAGCGCCTGGACACCCTGCAGGCCTGGCTCGCCGCCCATCCGGACCGGCCGGTACGCGAGGCCGAACTGGTCGGCCCGGTGGAGCGCAAGACGCTGCTCGGCTTCAACCCCGCGCCGGTCCCCGTGCCGCGCACGCCCGTACACGAGACGATCTGCCGCCAGGCTCACCTCACCCCGGACGCCGTCGCGCTGCGCGGCGGCGGGCGGGATCGCACCTACCGCGAGTTTCTGGACGAGGCGGCGGCGCTGGCCGGGCGGCTGCGCGCCGAGGGCGTGGGACCCGGGTCGGTGGTCGGCCTGTGCACCGAGCGCAGCCCCGAGATGGTGGTCGCGGTGCTCGGCATCCTGCTGGCCGGCGCGGCGTACCTGCCGCTCGACCCGTCTCATCCGCGTCCCCGGCTGGATCTCATGCTCCGCACGGCGCAGGCCGTGCTCGTGCTGGCCGACGACGCGGGATATGAGGCGCTGGGCTCCGGCGGCGAATCGAGCCTGCCCGTGCGGCCGCTGTCGGGCGGTGAGCCGCGCGCCTCGCCGGTCGACTGGCGCGGCTACCGGGCGCCGGAGGAGGTGGCGGAGGGGCTGTCGTACGTCATCTTCACCTCCGGTTCGACCGGGGCGCCCAAGGGCGTGCAGATGACGCATCTGTCGCTGGCCAACAGGCTGGTGTGGATGCAGGACGAGTTCCGCATCGGCCCCGGCGACGTGGTGCTGCAGAAGACGCCGTACACGTTCGACGTGTCGGTGTGGGAGCTGCTGTGGCCGTTCATGACCGGCGCGACGCTGGTCACGGCCGAGGTCCGGGCGCACCGCGACCCGCAGGAACTGGTCGGCGTCGTCGAACGCGAGGCGGTGACCACGCTGCACTTCGTGCCGTCGATGCTCGCGCTGTTCGTCGAGGAGCCCGGCCTGCAGCGGTGCACCGGCCTGCGTCGGGTGATCTGCAGCGGGGAGGCCCTGCCGCCGAAGCTGGTCAACAAGCTGACTGCCACGCTGCCGCAGGTCGAGGTCCACAACCTGTACGGGCCCACCGAGGCCGCCATCGACGTCACCGCCTGGCCCTGCCGCCGGCCCGAGCCGGACGACACCGTTCCCATCGGCCGGCCGATCACGAACGTGGCCGCGTACGTCCTGGACGAGCGCGGCGGGCTCGCTCCGCTCGGCCTGCGCGGCGAACTGGTCCTGGGCGGAGACTGCCTGGCCCGCGGGTACGCCGGGCGCCCCGACCTGAGCGCGGAGCGGTTCGTCGAGGTGGACGTCGCGGGCCGGCCGCAGCGGGTGTACCGCACCGGCGACCTGGCCTGGTGGTCGCCGGAGGGGCACCTGAACTACGTCGGGCGCATCGACACGCAGGTGAAGATCCGCGGGCAGCGGGTGGAGCTCGGCGAGATCGAGTCGGTGCTCAACACCCATCCGCACGTCGCCAACAGCGTCGTGCTGCTGCGCGACGATCTGGGCGCCGCGGCGACCCTGGTGGCGTACGTCGTGGCCGAGCGCGACGCGGATCCGCAGGCGATGACCGAACCCGCGTGGCGCGCCTTCGTGTCCGGGCAGTTGCCCGACTACATGGTGCCGCTGCGGTACGTGGCCCTGCCCGCGCTGCCCGCCACGCCTAACGGCAAGGTCGACCGGCGCGCCCTGCCGGCCCCACCGGCCCGAGTCCGACGGCGCGTCGCGCGGTGATCGCCGCTCCGCCCACCTCGTGCCGAGCTAGGTGTGCGGAGCGGCTCCCTTCCCGTTCCGGCGGATGAGTGCGCAAAGGGTGACCCGCAGGCGGCGGCGTACCAGCATGCGGACCGCCGAGGTGGCGCAATGTCCGTGAACGCCGGCGTTTTCCCAGCTAGCGGTGCCTGTCTGCGAGTGGTGTGGCGGCGCAGGCGACGTCATCTTCCCCATCTCCCATAAGTCTCATATGGTTTCCCGCAGCGCTGAGAAGGCAAGGGAGACGACGATGAGACTGGACCCGGGAGCCGCCGGCAGCCTGGACCGGGCCCGGCGGCGACGTGCCGACCGGGCCCGTCAGGTCGCCGACGTGCTGCGGCACGAGGTGCTGGCCGGCGCCTTTCCCGGAGGTCATCTGCCGCGGGAGCCTCAGCTCTGCCGGGACTTCGACGTGTCGCGCAACACGGTCCGGGAGGCGCTGGCGCTGCTCGCCGCCGAAGGTCTGGTCGAGCGGTGCCCGGGCATCGGCACGACGGTGCTCACCGAGAAGTACGCGCACGGCCTGCACCGCCTCATGGGCCTTGGCGAGACGATGCACGCCCAGGGACAGATCACCAACGAGGTCCGGACCGCCGCGCTCGTCCGGCCGCCCGCTCCCGTGGCGCAGCGCCTCGCGGTTCCCGGCGACGAGCCCGGGGTGTATCTGGAACGGCTGCGCCGGCTCGACGGCGTACCCCTGTCGCTGGACCTCACCTACCTGCCGCGGGACATCGGTGAGCCGCTGCTCGCCGCGGACCTCGCCGGGCAGGACATCTTCGTCCTGATCGAGCGGCTGGCGCGACAGCCGCTCGGCACCGCGGACGTCTCCTTCGAGGCGGTCAACGCCGACCCGCACTCCGCGGCGCTGCTGGACTCCCCGGCGGGCGCGGCGCTGCTCATGGTGGAGCGGCTGACCCGCCTCGCCGACGGCCGCCCGGTCGACCTGGAGTGGATCCGGTTCCGCGGTGACCGGCTCACCATGCACGGCCAGTTGCAGCGCGGCTCGCCGCTGCCCCGCGTGATCGCCGGCTGAAGTCGCCCGCCTCCCCTCACGGCGCCGGTCTCCCGGCGTCCGTCCGACGCTGCCCGACGAGGAGACCTCCATGCCCTTGGTCAACCAGCGCGTCGACGTCCCCGTGACGATCGACGAGAGCCTTTGCATCGACGGCTGCACCCTGTGCGTCGACATGTGCCCGCTCGACTCGCTCGCGATCGACCCGCAGAGCGGCAAGGCGTACATGCACGTCGACGAGTGCTGGTACTGCGGCCCCTGCGCCGCCCGCTGCCCCAGCAATGCCGTGACGGTCAATATGCCGTTCCTGATCCGGTGAGGTCACCCATGAAGAGACCACGTTCCGCTTCCCTGCTGATCGCCCTGGTCACCGGACTGGCCGGTTGCACCGTCGCCGGCCAGGCCCACGAGAGCGACGCGGAACCTGTCGTGGTCGGCTACCAGTCGAAGACCATCAACACGGTGACCGCGGGGACGCTGCTGCGGGCCCAGGGCTACTTCGAGACCCGGCTGGAGGAGCTGGGCCGGCACACGGGCAAGAAGTACGCCGTGACGTGGCAGGACTACGACACCGGCGCACCGATCACGGCGCAGATGATGGCCGGAAAGATCGACATCGGCTCGATGGGCGACTACCCGCTGCTGATCAACGGTGCCCGCGGCCAACAATCGGCCGGCACGCGCACCAAGCTGGTCGCCACCACCGGCTACAACCTGCGGGGCGCGCTGAACACGGTCGTGGTGGCGCCGGACTCGCCGGTCCGTACGCTCGCCGACCTCAAGGGCAAGGTCGTCTCGGCCAGTTCCGGCTCGGCCGGCCACGGGCTGCTCGTCCAGGCGCTGCGCAGGAGCGGGCTGGACCCGGAGAAAGACGTCAGGGTCGAGAACCAGCAGCCGCCGGTCGGCGCGTCCGCGCTGCAGTCCGGCAACGTCGCCGCGCTGTCGCAGTTCGTCGCCTGGCCCGGACTCCTCGTGCACCAGGGCAACGCCGAGGTGCTCTACGACGGCGGCGAGCTCGGGGTGCCGACGCTGCACGGCACCGTCGTCCGGGAGCAGTACGCCGCCGACCACCGCGACGTCGTGAAAGCCTTCCTGCGGGCCCAGATCGACGCCAACCGGTTCCTCTGGAGCCGGCCGCTGGATGCCGCGAGCATCGTCGCGCAGCAGACCGGGCTGCCGCCCGAGGTGGTCTACCTCTACAACGGCGCCAACGGCATCGCCACCTTCGACCCGACCATCAAGGCGCCCCTGCGCGCCGCGCTCGAGCAGGACGTGCCGTTCCTCAAGTCCATCGGGGTCCTGCAGCAGATCGACCTCGGCGCTTTCGTCGACGACAGCCTCATCCGCGAGGTCTACGGCACCGGGTACGACGCCGACGCCGCGGGCACCGCCAACAAGGCTGCCCTCACCGGCACCGACCCGGTGCGCCGTCGCCCCGTCGCCGACCCGGCGCTGGCCGGTGAGCTGTGGGTGGGTGACCGTACCCGGGCCGCGGCCGATCCGACCTGCCTGCTGCGCGCCGTGAAGGCGGCCCGGGCCGCGGGGCAGCAGGTCAGGGCCGCCTACGTGCCGGACGCCGGCACGGGCACCCGGTGGTTCGCCGACAAGAGCACGTGGGTCCGCGACGGCGCCGCGTTCCGCCCGTTCGCCGGCAGGGCCGCGGCCCAGCGGTACGTCGCGGCACACGCCGGGGCGACCGTGGTGCCGTACGCCGAGGCGGTGCAGGCCTCGTGACCGCCCTCTCCACGGCGGCCCCCGCCGCCCGTACGGACGAACCCGTGACCCCGTCGCCGCGGCGCGTCGTGCGACGGCCGTCCCCGCTGCGCTGGGCCATCCGGATCGGGTCGCTCGTCGCCGCACTGGTGGCGTGGCAGTGGCTCACCACGGCCGACGTCACCGTGGGCGTCCGCTTCGACCGGCTGCCCACGCCGTTGGCCGTGGGCGAGCACTTCGCCCACGTCGCCGGCGATCCGGTGTACTACCAGGACATCGCGCAGAGCCTGGTCCGCATCCTGACCGGGTTTGCCCTCGCCGCCGTCGCGGGCGTGGCCGCCGGCGTCGCGGTCGCCCGCTCGTGGCTGCTGTCCGACGTGCTCGAGCCGCTGTTCGAGGTGGTGCGCCCGATACCCGCGATCGCCCTCGTGCCGATCGCGATCCTGCTCTTTCCCCGCAACGAGCAGGGCATCGTGTTCATCACCTTCACCGCCGCGTTCTTCCCCATCCTCGTCAGCACCCGGCACGCCGTGCGCGCCCTTCCGACGGTGTGGGAGGACGCCGTCCGGACGATGGGCGGCGGCCGCTGGCGCGTCCTGGCGAGCGTCGTGCTGCCCGGCGCGCTGCCGGGCGTCCTCGGCGGGCTGTCGGTCGGCATCGGGGTGTCCTGGATCTGCGTGATCTCCGCCGAGATGATCTCCGGAGACTTCGGCGTCGGTTACCGGACCTGGCATGCCTACACCATCGTGGACTATCCGGCCGTTCTCGTCGGCATGGTCACCATCGGCGTGCTCGGCTGGACCACC
Source organism: Couchioplanes caeruleus (assembly GCF_003751945.1). Taxonomy (NCBI): domain Bacteria; kingdom Bacillati; phylum Actinomycetota; class Actinomycetes; order Micromonosporales; family Micromonosporaceae; genus Couchioplanes; species Couchioplanes caeruleus. The sequence goes on from NZ_RJKL01000001.1 coordinate 7,682,796, forward strand.
GCCGCGGCGGTGGAACTGCTCGGCCGGCGCGTGACCCGATGGCTGCCCGCCCGCCAGGCGCAGGCCGGACGATGACGCTCACCGGCGACACCACGCTCACCGGCCCGGCCCGGCGCACCGGCCTGCGGTTGCGGGCCGAGGGCGTCAGCCTCGGGTACGGCGCCGAGCCCGTCCTGCGGGACCTCACGCTCGCCGTGGCCCCGGGGGAGATCCTGGTGGTGGCCGGCGCGTCCGGCTGCGGCAAGTCCACTCTGCTGCGCACGTTCGCGGGGCTGCAACCGGTCACCGGCGGCAGCCTCACCGCCGACGGAACCGCCATCCGGGGGCCGTCGCCCGACCGCGCGCTGGTCTTCCAGGACGATGCGCTGCTGCCCTGGCGCAGTGCGCACCGCAACGTCGAGCTGCCGCTGTCCATCCGCAGGGTGCCCCGGGCCGAGCGGCGGGAGCAGGCCCGCCACTGGCTGGCCCGGGTCGGCCTCGCCGGGCAGGAACACCGGCTGCCGGCCCAGCTCTCCGGCGGCATGCGGCAGCGGGTCCAGCTCGCCCGTACGCTCGCGGGCGGGCCTCGGGCGATCCTCATGGACGAACCGTTCGGCGCGCTCGACGCGCAGACCCGCGCCGCGATGCAGCGGCTGCTCGTCGACGTCCTGCGCGCCACCGAGGCCACCGTCGTGTTCGTCACCCACGACGTCGATGAGGCGCTGGTCATCGGGGACCGGGTCGCCGTGCTCGGTCCCGAGGGCGTACGGACCGTCGTCGACGTTCCGCAACCGCGCGACCTCGCCACCCGCGGCACGCCGGTGACGCGGACCGCCCGCTCCACGATCCTCGCCGCGCTCGGCGCCGAGTATCCCCGCGGCGGAGAACCCGAGAGAATCCCCGAGGACAGGACCGGATGATGCACGCTCCCGCCCCCACCGACCGCCGCGAACTCGCCTGCGACGTCCTCGTCATCGGCGGCGGCACCGCGGGAACCATGGCCGCGCTGTCGGCGGCCGAACGCGGCGCCCGCGTCCTGCTGCTGGAGAAGGCGCACGTGCGGCATTCCGGGGCGCTGGCCATGGGCATGGACGGCGTCAACAACGCCGTCATCCCCGGCAAGGCCACCCCCGAGGACTACGTCCGCGAGATCACCCGCGCGAACGACGGCATCGTCGACCAGCGCACGGTCATGCAGACCGCCACGCGCGGCTTCGCCATGGTCCAGCGCCTGGAGCGCTACGGCGTGAAGTTCGAGAAGGACGAGTACGGCGGGTACGCCGTACGGCAGGTGCACCGCTCCGGCCGGTACGTGCTGCCCATGCCGGAGGGGCGCGACGTGAAGAAGGTGCTCTACCGGATCCTGCGCACCCGCGAATACCGCGAGAAGATCCAGATCGAGAACCGGGTGATGCCCGTACGGGTGCTGACCAGCGGCGGACGGGCCGTCGGCGCGGCCGGCTTCGACACCCGCAGCGGCGAGTTCGTCACCGTGGCCGCCGGCGCGGTGATCCTGGCGACCGGCGCCTGCGGCCGGCTGGGGCTGCCGGCCAGCGGCTACCTCTACGGCACGTACGAGAACCCGACCAACGCCGGCGACGGGTACGCGATGGCCTACCACGCCGGAGCCGAGCTCTCCGGCATCGAGTGCTTCCAGATCAACCCGCTGATCAAGGACTACAACGGTCCCGCCTGCGCGTACGTGGCGAACCCCTTCGGCGGCTACCAGGTCAACAACCGCGGTGAACGCTTCGTCGACTGCGACTACTGGTCCGGGCAGATGATGGCCGAGGTGGCGCGCGAGCTGGAATCCGACCGCGGCCCGATCTACCTCAAGCTGAGCCACCTGCCGGAGGAGTCGATCGGGCAGCTCGAAGGAATCCTGCACACCACCGAGCGGCCGACCCGCGGCACCTTCCACGCCGGCCGCGGCCACGATTACCGGACCCACGACGTGGAGATGCACATCTCCGAGATCGGCCTCTGCGGCGGACACTCCGCGTCCGGCGTCCGGGTGGACGAGAACGGCGCCACGACGGTTCCCGGACTCTACGCCGCCGGAGACCTGGCATGCGTGCCACACAACTACATGATCGGCGCCTTCGTCTTCGGCGATCTGGCCGGCACCCACGCCGCCACCCACCACCGCGCCACCGGGGAACTGCCCGCCGACCAGATCGCGGACGCGCACGAGCTGGTCTACCGTCCGCTGGGCAACCCGGACGGCCCGCCGCAGCCGCAGGTGGAGTACAAGCTGCGCCGGTTCGTCAACGACTACGTGGCCCCACCGAAGTCCGCGGCCAACCTGGAGATCGCGGTCGAGACGTTCCAGCGCATGACCGCGGAGATCGCCGGCATGGGCGCTCGTACGCCGCACGAGTTGATGCGGTGCGCGGAGGTGACGTTCATCCGCGACTGCGCCGAGATGGCGGCACGGGCGTCCCTCGTGCGCACCGAGAGCCGCTGGGGTCTGTACCACGACCGCACCGACCATCCCGGACGCGACGACGGCGAGTGGTTCTACCACCTCGACCTGCGGCGCCGCGCGGACGGCGGCATGGAGTTCGTGAAGCGGCCGGTGCCCGAGTACCTCGTCCCGGTCGACGACCTCCGGCCCCCGCAGGCGCCGGGGGAGAGCGTCGTCGCGGAGGTCCACCGGTTCGGCACGGCGGCGCCCGGCCGCGCCGAGACCCGTCCGGCCGAGCGGGCGAGCGGGCCCGCCGCCGACCGGATCGTGGCGGTGCTCGCCCTGGCCGACCGCGAGTCGACGCTCGCGGCGTTCCGGCCCTTCCTCGGCGATCCCGAGCCGGATGTGCGCCGTACCGCGGTCGCGATCCTGACCGAGGCGGCACCCGAGGGCGTCGGCGACGCCCTCGTCGACGGGCTGCATGACTCGCATGCGGACGTCCGCGCCGCCGCGGCGGCCGGCCTGCGCGAGCTGGCGGACGTCCTGCCCGGGTCGGTGGCCCTGGCGATGCGCCTGCGTGCCGCCGGGGCGAGCGCGGACCCGCTCGTGCGCCAGGTGGTCGTGGAACTGCAGCGGACGACCGGGGTCGGCCGCGCCGACGACTTCCGCGGCGCGGTCGCCGACGCCGACGCCGGCGTACGCCTGCAGGCCGTCCGCGGCCTGGTGCGGCGCGACGACGTCTCAGGACTCGCGGCCGCGGCGGCCGACCCGGCACGGGAGGTACGCGTCGCGGTGGCGCACGGCGTCGGCACGGTCGCGGACCCGCACGGGGCTCCGGTGCTGCGGCGGCTCTGCACCGACGCCGATCCGCTGGTCCGGGCCGCCGCACTGCAGGCCGCCAGGCAGATCGGTTGCCACGGTGACCTGCTCGCCGTGGCGCTGGACGCGATGGCGGACCCGTCGTGGCAGGTGCGGGTGGGAGCGGCGACGGCGCTCGGCGGTGCCGACCCGGACGTCGCCGTACCGGCGCTGACCGGGGCTGCCCGCGACCCGAACCTCGACGTGCGGCGCTCAGCCGTCCGATCTCTGGCCGGGTGGGCGTACCGCCCCGAGGTGGCCACCGTCCTGCGGTCCGCGTCGACCGACCCGGACGCCGACGTCCGCGCCTATGCCCGCCGTGCCCTGGCGGCCGGCACCGCCGCCGATCGGTCAGTCGTCGGTCAGTAGCGCTCCGGTCGTGGCGTCGACGTCGACCTCGCCCTCCCGGCCGGAGCGCTCGAACTTCACCTCCCAGACGGGTGCGCCGCCCTCCTCGTCGAGTTCGGCCTCCGTGACGCGGGCGCCGGGGAAGGCGTCCTCGACGATGGCGGCGGCCTGGGTGGCGTTGACGCGGCGGGGCCCGAACCGGGCGTCGAGGTCCGGGTCGATCTCCAGGTCGAAGGGCGGCCGGCCCGGAGCCGGAGCGGTGACGCGCCGCTCGTCGCGGTCCTTGGCGCTGGCGACGGCTGTCCCGGCCGTGAGAACGAGGGCGATCCCGGCGACGGTGGTGATGACGGCCTTACGCATGGGTTGCTCCTTTGCTGCTCCGTGTGCCCTGCGGTACGCCTCCCGGTCACCGGCGGACGGGAGCCTGGGAGTGTTCTGACCGCGTGCTGGCCGATTCCTGGCCGTCTCCTGGCATAGGCGCCGCGGCCGCCTTCAACCGATGGGGCGGCCGGTGCGTATCCATCACCGTCCGGGACGCCCGGCACGGAGCGGGAGATGGTGGGATGCGGGTTCTGCTGGTCGAGGACGACGATTCGATCGCCGAGCCCCTGGTCGCCGGGCTGAGCCGGTACGGCATGGCGGTCAGGCGGGTGGCCACCGGGGCGGACGCACTGGCGGCGCCGCGCCCGGAGATGGTCCTGCTCGACCTCGGGTTGCCGGACATCGACGGCATCGAGGTGTGCCGGCGGCTGCGCAGCACCGACGACATCCCGCTGATCATGCTCACGGCGCGCGGGGACGAGGCCGACCGGGTCATCGGTCTGGAGCTGGGTGCCGACGACTATCTGGCCAAGCCCTTCAGTCTCCGGGAACTGGTGGCGCGCATGCACGCGGTCGGCCGCCGGGCCCGGCCTGTCGCGGCCGTGTCCCGGCCCGAGGGGCACGTGCCCCGGCTGGGTGCCCTGGTCATCGACCGGCGCACTCGTGAGGTGCGGCTGCGCGACACGGTGATCGGTCTCGCGCCGAAGGAGTACGACCTGCTCGTCCTGCTGGCGGCCGACCCGGGCGCGGTCGTGGCCCGCCGGGACATCCTCGAGGCGGTGTGGGAGCCGAACTTCTTCGGCCGCGGCAAGACCCTCGACTTCCACGTGGCGAGCCTGCGGCGCAAGCTCGGCGACCCGGCCTGGATCGAGACCCGCCGGGGTGTCGGGTTCCGCCTCGTCGTCCAGCCATGACGCGGCGGCTGCTGCTCACGTACCTCACCTTCGCGCTCTTGATCTTGATTGCCCTGGAGGTGCCGCTGGGGTACGTCTACCACCGCAGCGAGACCCAGCACGCGTTCGCGCAGTTGGAGCACGACGCCGAGGTGCTCGCCGCGTTCGTGGACACCGCGATGCGTAACGGGCAGCGGGAGCAGATCGACCTGCTGGCGCACGAGTCCGCCCAGCGCCTCGGCGGCGACGTCGACGTGGTCGACGCCCGCGGGTGGTTGCTGGCGAGCACGCATCCGGACCGGCATCCGCCCGGCAGCCTGGCCTCGGCGCCGGACATCCGTACGGTGCTGGAGGGTCAGGGGCGGATCAGCACCCGCGACGCCGAGGCGGGGGGAGCCGCCATCATGTCCGTGGCCGCGGCCGTCAATCCCGGGATGGCCGCGCAGGGCGCGGTGCGGGTCACCGTACCGAAAGGACCGCTTACCTCCCGGATCGAGCAGTTCTGGCTGCTGCTGGCCGGCGTCGGGGTGGTCGTGCTGGCGGCGGTGGCGCTGATCGCGCTGGCGCTGGCGCGCTGGATCAGCAAGCCGGTGCGCGCCCTCGAGCGGGCGACCCGGCGCCTGCCCGACGGCGTGCTGCCCGTGCCGGCGACGACCGGGCCGCCCGAGCTGCGGCGGCTCGCCGCCACCTTCCGGGCCACCGCCGAACGGATGCACAACCTGCTCGAGTCGCAGCGGTCCTTCGTGGGGCACGCGTCGCACCAGCTCAAGACGCCGCTGGCGGCGCTGCGGCTGCGTCTGGAGAACCTGGAGCCGGACATCGCGGACGGCGGCACCCGGGACCTCCAGGCGGCGATCACCGAGACCGACCGGCTCGCGCACATGGTGGAGACGCTGCTGGCGATGGCCCGCTCGGAGCAGAGCTCGTTGTCGCGCGAGCCGGTCGTGCTCGCCGGCGCGGTGGCGGACCGGATCTCCCTGTGGTCGCCGCTCGCGGCCGAGCGGCAGGTCCGGCTCACGTCCGCCGGGCCGCAGGAGGCGCGCGTGCAGGCGATCACCGGCGCGGTCGAGCAGATCATCGACAACCTGGTGTCCAACGCGCTGCGGGTGGCGCCGCCGGACAGCACCATCGCGATCACCTGGCGGCCGGGATCGGACGACACGGTGGAGCTGCATGTGGTCGACGCCGGGCCCGGACTGCCCCCGGAGCAGCGCGAGCGGGCCCTCGACCCGTTCTGGCGGGCCCCGGACGCGCCCAAGGACGGCACCGGGCTCGGCCTGTCACTGGTGCGCAAGCTCGCGACCGCCGGCGGCGGAACCGCGGTGCTGTGCCCGGCCGGCCGTACCGGAATCGACGCCGTGGTCACCTTCCCGGCTTCCTCCTGACTGTCCTGCGGGGAGGGTGTAGGCGCTGCCGGACGGGGTAGACCGCTCTTGTTTCCGTACGGCTGCGACCCATGGAGGATTCATGACCAGCACCCCCGCCGGCGAGCGGGACGTCATCGACGTCCTCACCGCCGACCACCGCGACGTCACCGCCCTGATCGCGGAGATCTGGACGGTCCAGGATCCGATGATCCGCCGAGACCTGACCGACACCGCCATCAGCGAGCTGGTGCGGCACGCCGTCGCCGAGGAGATGTACGTCTACCCGGCGATGCGCAAGCACCTGCCCGAGGGCGACAAGGCCGTCGAGCACGACGTGGAGGAGCACAAGGAGCTCGAGGAGGCGATGAAGAAGCTGGAGGATCTCGACGTCTCCGGCGTGGAGTTCGAGGAGGCGCTGCGCCGGCTCGAAGAGATCCTGACCGACCACGTGCAGGACGAGGAGTCCGACCAGTTCCCCGAGATGCGGCGCCGCATCCCCCGGGAGGAGCTCACCGAACTGGCCGGGAAGGTGGAGACCGCCAAGAAGCTGGCGCCCACCCGGCCGCACCCCGGCGCACCGAACAACGAGCTGTTCCACAAGCTGGTGGGACCGGGCGTGGGCCTGGTCGACCGGCTCCGTGACAAGCTCACCGGACGCGCCACCCGCTGACCGGACACGGCCGGCCATCCCGCGCCGGGGGTGGCCGGTCATTCGTCGGCACCGGTATACACTGAGTGTATATCCTCAGTGTATGCTCGCCGGTATGAGCGTTCCCCTCACCTTTCTGGGGCTGCTGGAGCGGCATCCCAGCCATGGCTACGACCTCAAGCGCGACTACGACGCCTTCTTCGCACGCGGCAAGCCATTGCCCTTCGGGCAGGTCTACTCGACCCTCAGCCGCCTGTCCCGCGACGGAAAGGTGGTGATCAGCGACGTCGAGCCCGGCGACGGCCCCGACCGGAAGCGCTATGTCATCACCGACCTGGGCGCCACGGAGGTCGAGCAGTGGCTGACCCAGCCGGTCGAGCCGGAGCCCCACCTGCAGAGCGTGCTGTTCACCAAGGTGGTGCTGGCGCTGATGCTGGACCGTCCCGCCGACGAGTACCTCGACACCCAGCGCCGCGCCCACGTCCAGCGCATGCGCGAGCTGACCACCGTCAAGCGCGCCGGTGGACTCATCGACGCGCTGCTCGCCGATCACGGCCTGTACCACCTGGAAGCGGACCTGCGGTGGATCGAGATGACCGGTGCCCGGCTGGACGCCCTGAAGAAGGCGGTGCGGCCGTGACCGACCTCCTGGAAGCGCGCGACTGCTGGTCGACAGTGACACTTCAGCATGGGTGTACGTGGAGTTCTCGTTCGGCCGGACCCCGGCACTGCGCGGCGCGAACCTCGCCGTGGAGGCGGGGGAGATCTTCGCCATCATGGGCCCGAGCGGCTCCGGCAAGTCGACGCTGCTGCACTGCCTGGCCGGCATCCTCGTGCCCGGCTCCGGCGAGATCCGCTTCGGTGGGGCCCGGATCGACTCGATGTCCGAGACGCAGCGCAGCCTCCTGCGCCGGGAACGGTTCGGGTTCGTGTTCCAATTCGGCCAGCTCGTCCCGGAGCTCACCGCGGTGGAGAACGTCGCCCTGCCGTTGCTGCTCAACGGGGTCCGCCGGGCGCAGGCGCTGCGCTCGGCACACGGATGGTTCGAGCGGCTGGGGCTCGAGGGCCTGCAGTCGCGCCGGTCCGGAGAACTCTCCGGCGGCCAGGCGCAGCGCGTCGCTCTCGCTCGCGGCCTGGTGGCAGAGCCGGAGATCCTGTTCGCCGACGAACCGACCGGGGCGCTGGACTCGCTCACCGGTGAACACGTCATGGAGCTGCTCGTCTCCACGGCCCGCGAGCAAGGCACCACGGTCGTGCTGGTCACCCACGAGCCACGGGTCGCCGCGTACGCCGACCGCGAGGCCATGGTGCGCGACGGGCGAGTCACCGCGCCGCAGAGGATCCCGTCGTGATCGGCTTCGGCCTGCGCCTGGCCGTGGCCGGCGGCCGCGAGGCCCTCACCCGCCTCGTGGTCATCGCCGCCGCGGTCGCGGTGGGCGCCGGGCTACTGCTGGCCACGCTCGCCGGGGTCAACGCGGTCAACGCGCAGCTCACGCGATACGCGATGCTGTTCCCCGCCGGTTCGACCGCCGGTGACGCGGATGCGCTGTGGTGGTCGACCCGGGAGGACTACTTCCAGGGTGCGCAGATCCTGCGCGTCGATGTCGCCGCGACCGGACCCGGCGCGCCGATACCGCCCGGCGTGCCGAAGACGCCCGGACCGGGGGAGTACTACGCCTCCCCGGCGAACCGTGGCCGGCGGACTGCTGTTCCCGGTACTGGTCTTCATCGGCACGGCCACCAGGCTGGGCGCCGCCCGCAGAGAGCAACGGTTCGCCGCGATGCGCCTGCTGGGCGCGACGCCGAAGCAGATCGCGCTGTTCGCCGCGATCGAGGCGAGCGTCGCGGCCGCCGTCGGCACCGCCCTGGGGTTCGTCCTGTTCTTCGCCTTACGAGACTCACTTGCGGCGATTCCGTTCACCGGTATGCCGTTCTTTCCCGGCGACATGTCGCTGAGCGTGCCGCACGTCCTGCTCGTCGCCGCCGGCGTCCCGGCCGGTGCCGCGGTGGCCGCCCAGATCTCGCTGCGTCGGGTCCGGATCTCCGCGCTCGGGGTCGCCCGGCGGGTCGCCCGGACCGCCCCGCGCCCGTACCGGCTGATCCCCGTGGCGCTCGGCGTCGGCGTGCTGATCTTCGGCATCGCGCACCGGCCCGCGACGTCCGGCGGCCAGACTGCCGTGTTCCTGCCGGGCATCCTCCTGATCATGGTCGGCCTGGTCCTCGCCGGCCCGTGGCTGACGATGGTGGTCGCACGGGCGATGGCGCGCCACGCCAGCCGGCCCGCCGCGCTCCTCGCCGCGCGGCGCCTCGCCGACAATCCGAAGGCCGGCTTCCGAGCCATCAGTGGAATCATGCTCGCCCTCTTCGTGACGAGCGTGGCGGTCGGTGTCGTCACCACGATCGTGGCCCATCGGGGGCCTGCCCCGATCGGCTCGACCGATGCCGGCACTCTGTCCGCAGTCTTTGCCGAGAACCCGCCGTCGGAGGCCGGGCCGGTGCTGAACGAACTGCGCGCGATCCCCGGCGTGCAGAGCACGACGGTGCTCCGCGCGAACCCGTTGACCGGGCCGGGCCACGATGTCGCGGTGGTCGCGTGTGCGGATATCCCGCAGCGCTTTGGCCGGTGCGCCCACGGCGCGAACGTCGCCGAGACGTCCATGGACCTCACCCCCGTCCGCGGATCAGCGTCGTCCACGACGATCTGGCCCGAGGCGGCGGTGCCACTCGATGATCTTGCCGAGCTGCCGATGGGGTCGATGGTCGTCGGCACGGACGGCTCGGCCGCCGCGATCGAGCGCTCGCGCACCACTCTCGAGGTGGCCTACCCGACGGCATTCTGGGCCGCTCCGAACGTCCCCGGCGACTTCGAGTCCCAGTTCGCCAGTCAGATGCGGGGCTGGCAGCAACTGGCCAACGTCATCATCATCGCCAGCCTCGTGCTCGCCGGTTGCAGTCTTGCGGTCAGCGTCGTCGGAGGTCTCACCGAACGCAAACGGCCGTTCAGCCTGCTGCGGCTCAGCGGCGTGTCCGTGCGGACGCTGCGCCGGGTGGTCGCACTGGAGAGCGCCGCGCCGATGCTCGTCGTGGCCGTCGTGTCCATAGCGACGGGTCTGCTCGCCGCACAGCTCTTCCTCGAGGCGCAGATGGACTACACCCTCGTCGCCCCTGGCGTGGGGTTCTACGCGATCGTCGCCGCCGGGATCGCGTCCTGCCTCGCCATCACCGCCGGCACCATGCCGTTGCTGGAGCGCATCACCGGCCCCGAGACGGCCCGCACCGCATAGCCGGACTGCCGCCGGGCGGGCCTGCCGGGCGGCTTCCCGACAACTCCCAGGAGCTTCCATGACGAACACCACGTTCATCGGCGGACGAGGAATGACACGCCGCGGCATGCTCGCCGCCGCGCTGGCAGCCGGGGCCGCCTTGCCGATCGGCGCGGCCCGCACCGCGTGGGCGGCACCCGCCTCGCGTCCGGCACGATTGACGCTGCCCCCGCCCACCGGCCCCTACCCGGTCGGTACGGTGCCGCTGCACCTCGTCGACACGGCGCGTCCGGACCCCGTGGCCGGACCGGGCCGTTACCGCGAGCTGATGGTGAGCCTCTGGTATCCCGCCCGTGACGTCGGCCGCCATCCGCTGACGCCGTGGATGTCCGCCGCTCTGCTGCGCGAACTGCTCACGTCGGCCGGTCTCGACCCCGATGCCGCGGCGGCGCCACTCACGACCGGACACGAGCGTGCCCCGGTCCGGCGGACGGGCGGGCGCCTGCCGGTGGTCGTGTTCTCGCACGGCGCCCACGATCACCGTTCCGATACCACGATCGTGGTGCAGGAACTCGCCAGCCACGGGTACGTGGTGGTCACTGTGGACCACACCTACGACGCGTTCACCGAGTTTCCCGACGGCCGGCTCGGCGTCCCGCTGGACGACCCGGCGCTGACACCGTGGGACTTCGCCCGGGACCTCACCTTCGTGCTCGACCGCATCGAGGACCTTGCGGCCGGCCGCAATCCCGACACGGCGGGCCGGCCGCTGCCGGCCGGCCTGAACGCCGCCCTCGACGCGCACCGCATCGGCATGTTCGGCTGGTCGAAAGGCGCCACGGCGACCGCTCTCGTGATGGCGGGGGACGAGCGGGTCAAGGCGGGGGTGAGCCTCGACGGCCCCATGCAGTCGCAACCACCGATAGGTGCCGAGCTGGATCGGCCGTTCATGCTGATGACTGCGGAGTACACCCGGGCGGCGGAACCGAGCGTCTCCCAGTTCTGGTCGAAGCTGCGCGGATGGCGACTCAACGTCCAGGCCGGCGGCGCGATCCACTCGTCGTACTGCGACCAGCAGTGGCTTCTCCCGCAACTGGCGAAGGTCATCGGACTACCCGACGAGAAGCTCACCGAATGGATCGGTGCCCTCGACCCGGGCAGGGCGGTGCGGATTCAGCAGGCGTACCCGCTGGCGTTCTTCGACCTTCACCTGCGAGGCCGGGGGTGCCTGCTCGACGGCCCGAACCCGGCCTTCCCCGAGGTGGTCTTCATCGCCTGACACGGCGTGCTCCCACGGATCACGTGCCGCCGGAGCGGTATCGGGTCATCTTGTCGCGGGCACCGCAGGCGCTCATGGAGCACCAGCGCCGCGTGCCCGCCCGCGACGTGTCGACGAAGAGCAGCGAACACTCGGCGTTGTCGCATTCGCGCAGTCGTGGCCCGGCGGCCCCGCCGATGACGTCCACGGCGTCGCGGGCCAGCAGAGCGAGCAGGGCCGGCGCGGTCACCCGGGCCGGCCGGGCGCAGAGTCCACTCGCCTCCGCGCACAGCTCGACCGCCGGCGGCGGCTTCGCCGCCCAGGCATTCACGGTGGCGACATCGTCCGGCGCCGGCCGGCACCGGCCCATCCGTGCCAGCATCAGCCGGTAGACGGCCTCGCGGAGCTCGCGGGCGTGGCGGAGGTCGGCCCGGGAGCAGCGCGGGTCGTTCCCGGTGAGCCCGGCCTCGGTGAACCACCGGCCCAGCGCGGCCGGTGCGGCGAGGCGCTCGAACCCGCCGTCCCGCCAGCGCTCGTCCACGGTGGCGGTGAAGTTCACCGACGGCCGGCCGCCGTGGAAACGAAATTTCACGGCGACTACGTTACCACTCTATGGGGTAACACAGATCACAGCTTCGTGTTACCTGTTCAACCGGTAGCGTGAGGGCGGCGCTCATTCGTCCCTGGAGGTGTCATGAGGTTCGCCGTCATCGGAGCGGGTGGTCTAGGCGGGTATCTCGGCGGCCGGCTCGCCGGCGCCGGCCACGACGTCACGCTGATCGCCCGGGGTTCCCATCTCGCGGCCCTGCGCGCCGCGGGGCTCACGGTGATCGGCGTCGACGGCGCGGCCACGGTCACGCCCGTCCGGGCCACGGACGACCCGACCGGCATCGGCGCCGTCGACGCCGTCCTGCTGGCGGTGAAGACCTGGCAGCTCGACGAGGCGCTCGCCGCGCTGCCGCCGCTCGCCGGCCCGGACACCGCCGTCATCACCGTGCAGAACGGCGTCGAGGCTCCGCACCGGGTCGCGCAGGCGGTCGGCCGGCACGCGGTCATGCCCGGCGTGGCCAAGGTGATCGCCATGCTCGCCGGGCCCGGCACGGTGCGCCACGCCGGCGGCCCGGGCGCGCTCGACCTCGCCGAATGGGACAACCGGCCGACCGGGCGGGCCGAGCGAATCCGCGAAGCGCTCGTCGGCGCCGGCATCACGACGACGCCTCCGGCCGACATCTGGGCCGACCTGTGGGCGAAGTTCCTGTTCGTGGTGCCCTCCGGCGGGCTCGGAGCGGTCACCGACGCGACCTTCGGGGTCCTTCGGCAACGGCCGGGCACGCGCCGGATCCTGCAAGCCGCGATGGCGGAGATCGAGGGACTCGCCCGTGCCCACGGCGTGGCGCTGCCGGCCGACATCGTGGCGAGAACCATGGCCTTCGTCGACCAGCAGCCGGCCGAGGGGACGACGTCGCTGCACCGCGACATCAAGGCCGGCCGCCGATCCGAGCTCGACGCCTGGACCGGCGCCGTCGTGCGGCTGGGTGCCCGCACCGGCACCCCGACGCCGGTGCACGACGTCATCCACGAAGTGCTCAGCCTGCGCGAAAGCGGGAGTGCCTCGGCGTAAGCGCCCCGATCGACAGCTTCGGCGGCGGCACGTTGAAGGCCATCTGACGCTCCGCCTACTCGAACGCCGAACACCGAGTTGTCGACACCATGAGCATGAGCCCCGCCAGGGAAACGCGCCGGATTGACGGCCATCCGACCGGAACGCTCACGCGTCGGCGGGCGAGAAGCTCACCCACTGATCGACGCAGCAGACCGGCCCGCTGGACGAACACCTCACGCCGTTCGTCAGCCTCACCGCCGGCGCCCACAACGTAGCCGACCAGCCAGACCCAGCCGGCGTACGTGACCCTCGGGTCGACACTGATGATGCGGAAACGCACCGACCGGCCGCCCGCGAACTGCACACTTGCCTGCGCAGTCAGGACCACCAGATCACCCGGTCTGGGCTCGCGCGGTTCGGCCAACTCCCGGGGACCGGTAGTCTGCCGAGTCACGAGATGCCGTGAGCCTTGCCGGTTTCCGGACCGTGCGTACCGCTCATCGCAAACGCCGATGCGCGCCGTGGTCCGGAGCGGGGGTCTGTTCGCTCTGCCAGGCGGCCAAGGCAGCTTTGACGCGATGATTCTCGGCGTACACGTCGGCCAGTTCGCGGTACAGCGACGCCATGTCATCCGCGACACGCGTGATGAAGCTCCGCATGTCGTTTGGATCACTCCGCGCCGGAGACCGCCGGCCGCTCGGAACCGGACGCCCAGAATGGCGTCGGGAGTCAATCGACCCCGACTGTGCGCCGGGTAGCTATTACTGGGCGCCGAATGCCGCGTCACATCTGCTCCCGAGCCAGCAGGTCCGGCAAGCCGCACGAGGCCAGGAAGCCGCGGACCGCGAGGAACCGGCCCACCCAAGGGCGCGGCCTAGATGCTGGCCGTGACGCCCTCACCAGCGCGCGTCGTGCGGCGTTGCGACGCAAGCCGCCGGCCGCGGCCCTCGCAGGACCGGTATTTCCCGATGACATGGGCATGTCCTGATGATGGTCCGCGGAGCGCCGTCAACCCATCACGAGCTGTAGTCCATCGAGGAGTAGATTGTATCCGTCGGCCGGATACGCATCCCTTGCGTTGCTATCCGGCACGCGGATAGGTGACCGCTCCGGCAGGTAGGGAGCCCACGTGAGCCCTCGGACCGCGACCGCGTTCAGCGTCCCCGCCCTGCTCTGGGAAACCGACGCCGTACTCGACGCCCTGGCGGCCCGCGACGTCGCCCAACTTTTCCGGCTCATCCAACGCGAGACCCGAGTCAGCCAAACCCACCTCGGCGTGGCCACTGGCCTCAGCCAGGCCCAGGTCAGCGAGATCATCGGCGGCGGCCGCAAGGTCAGCAGCGTCGACGTACTCACTCGCATCGCCGCCGGCCTCTGCATGCCCACCGACGCGCGGGTCACGCTGCTGTTGGGTGAACGGACCCAGACCGCCTCCCGCGAAAACAGCCACGCATCCGCACAGACACGCGAGCAGACCGACCAGATCTTGGCTGAGCAGTACTCCGACGTCGACGCGGTCTACCCGAGCCGGTCGGAGTTCACGTCCCGGATGCCGCCTCACGCCCTCTTCGACTGCGCCACGGACATCCGCGCCGCCGGGCTGTCCCTCAATCTCATCTGTCAGCAGTACGCGGACACGCAGCTGACCCAACTCGTCCGCGACGGCGCTCGGCTTCGGTTGCTCTTCCTAAACCCCGCGGGCAGGGGAATCCGCCAACGCGAGGAAGAAGAAGGCCACATCGCCGGGCACCTCGGCGCGCTTACGACCCTCAACCTGCAAGGCGTACTGAGGGTCCGCGACCGACTTCCCGTCGACTTGCGCGAGCGGATCGAGGTCGCCACGTACGACCAGACCATCCGCTTCAACATCACGATCATCGACCAGAGACTCTGCGTCGCCCAGCCATACCTACCTCACGTCCGAGGCGTCGAGTCTCCCACAATGGTGATCAAGAAGCGGTTGTCCACCGGCGGTCTCTACCCCGTCTTCGAGCGCGCCTTCGACGAGCTATGGGACGGTGGACAGCCTAGATGACCCACTACGCCGACCTTCTCCCCATCGCCCACCACGCCGTCGGTCTCGCCCACGGCATCATGACCACGATGCAACCCGGAGTCCTCACCGCCAAGGGCGACCGAGACATGGCCTCCGAGGTCGACTACGCCATCGAGGAGCAGGTCCGGGCCTTCCTCAGCCATAAGACGCCCGACGTCGGTTTCCTCGGTGAGGAGAACGGCACGAGCGGATCGACGAACGACCTGATGTGGGCGCTTGATCCGGTGGACGGCACGGTCAACTTCGTCCATGGCTCGCCACTGTGCGCCATATCGCTGGGCCTGATCGTCGGCAGCCGACCCGTACTTGGTGTCATCGATCTGCCCTTCCTCGGTGAGCGTTACTCCGCCGTGGAGGGCGCCGGAGCCGAGGCAGATGGCCGGCGGATCACTGTCAGCTCGGTGTCGAAGGTCTCCGAGGCTGTAGTGGCCGTCGGGGACTACGCCGTGGGCGACAGAGCCGCACAGAAGAACAGCGAGCGCTTCGCGATGACTGAACGGCTCACTGCGAAGGTCCAGCGGATCCGCATGCACGGATCCGCTGCCATTGACCTGGCCTGGCTGGCCGCCGGCCGGGTAGATGCCATCGCCATGCTGGCCAACAAACCCTGGGACACCGCAGCCGGAGTGATCATCGCCCGGGAAGCTGGAGCTCAGGTAGTCGACCGCGACGGCCTGCCCCATGACACGTGCGTCCAGTCGACCGTTGCCGCGCACCCCGCTCTGCTGCCCGCCGTTCTCAGCCTCGTCGCCGGCGCTTGACGCGGGTCACTCTTGGCGCTGCGTGCCCGTGGTCACTCATGGCCGTGCGGACGTCGATGGATGCCTTCGACGATGTGGCCGGCGACGGCATCGGGGCCCTGCGTTCCCGGACCTGAACCTCTGGATCTCAGCGGTCGCCTGGCGTTCCCGCCGCGGCCGTCCTGTGGTCGTATGCCTCGCGCGACGCGGCGATGGCCGCCCGGTGCCGGTCCGCCCAGTCGGTCAGCGTGACCAGGGAGTCGTAGAGCTCGCGCGCCATGTCCGTGGCGGTGTATTCGACCTTGGGGGGAACGGTCGGATACACCGTGCGGGTCAGCAGGCCGTCCCGTTCGAGGTTGCGCAGGGTCAGCGTCAGCATGCGCCGGCTGATCCCGGTGATCGCGCGTTCCAGCTCCGTGAAGCGCACCGGTGCCCGGCTCGCCTCGATGATCACGCCGATGCTCCACTTGCCACCGACGCGGTCGAGGACCTCGCGAACCGTGCAGGCCTTGGCATGCATGGCCTGGTCGGACACACAGGTGTTCCGCTGTGACATGAATGTGCCTCCTTACGCGCGGCCCAATGGTCACACATCATGACTGCTGTAACAAGTCGTATCCTTTTGGAGGCTCCTTCATGGCCATCACCGCACCCGCGGTCCGGCGTTCGCGATGGGCGGCGCTCGTCGTGCTCTGCGCCGGATTCCTCATGATCATTCTGGATCAGACCATCGTCACCGTGGCGCTGCCGTCGATCCAGGCGGACCTCGCCTTCGCGCCGGCGGATCTGACCTGGGTGGTCAACGCCTACCTGATCGCCTTCGGCGGCCTGCTGCTGCTGGCCGGCCGGCTCGGCGATCTCGTCGGGCGCCGGCGCGTCTTCCTGAGCGGCATCGCGGTGTTCGTGCTCGCCTCGCTGTGGTGCGGCCTGGCGACGGACCAGACCATGCTGATCATCGCCCGCTTCGTGCAGGGCGCCGGCGGTGCGGTCACCTCTGCCGTCATCCTGGGCATGATCGTCACGCTCTTTCCCGACCCCCGCGAGCTCGGCCGGGCGATCGGCGTCTACAGCTTCGTCGGCGCCGGCGGGGCGTCCGGAGGACTGCTGCTCGGCGGCGTCCTCACCGAGGCGCTGAGCTGGCACTGGATCTTCTTCGTCAACGTGCCGCTCGGCATCCTCGTCGCCGGAGCCGGCCTCCGGCTGCTGGAGGACGACCGGGGTCCCGGGCTGCGCCACGGCGCCGACGCGACCGGCGCGCTGCTCGTGACGGCGGCACTCATGATCGGCTCGTACGCGATCGTCAAGGCGACCGACCACGGCCTCGGGTCCGGGCACACGCTGGGCTTCGGAGCCCTGGCGCTCGCGCTTCTCGGTGCGTTCCTCGTCCGGCAGGCGACCGCGCGGACGCCGCTGCTGCCCTTGCGCCTGTTCCGGTCCCGCAGCCTCTCCGGCGGCAACCTCGTGCTCGGCCTGATGCTGGCGGGCATGTTCGCGCAGATGTTCCTGGGCGCGCTCTACCTGCAACTGGTGCTCGGTTACACCCCGGTGCGAATCGGACTGTCGTACCTGCCGGTCCCGGTGGCCATCGGCCTGCTCTCGGTGGGCGCTTCCGCACCGCTCAACGCCCGCTTCGGACCGCGGCGGGTCGCCGTGGCCGCTCTCGTGCTCATCGCCGCCGGGCTGACGCTGCTGGGCCGCGCCGGCGTCGGCGGCGACTACCTGACCGATGTCCTGCCCGCGCTGCTCTGCCTGGGCATCGGCGGCGGCCTCGCGTTTCCCGCACTCATCACGATCGCGATGTCGGGAGCGGAACCGGAGGACTCGGGCCTGGCTTCGGGCGTCAACAACACCGTGCAGCAGGTCGGTGGCGTGCTCGGCCTGGCGGTGCTCGCGACGATCGCCGCGACCCGCAGCGCCGACCTGATCGGTCGGGGCGCGGATCGCCTCACGGCGCTGGACGGCGGGTATGACGCCGGCTTCGCCGCGGCGACCGGCATCGTCCTCACCGCGGCGATTCTGGGAGTGGTGCTGCTCCCGCGCGACATCCCGCATTCACGAGCGCGGTAGCTGCCTCACCCGCGCTGCCTCCCGGGTGGGGTGGTCGGAGGTTCTCGACATCCGAGCCGCACGAATTCGGGAGCCGCGATACCTCGGAGCGGATAGACAGCGGTGCATAGAGTGGTGGGATGTCGAATGATCTGATGCTGTCTCGCCGGACGCTCCTGGGTGCCGCGGCGGCCGGCGGCGCGGCGGCGCTCGTCGGGGGCCGCCCGGCGAGCGCCGCCGCCAAGCCGCGGGCCGTGCGTGACCTGGAGGAGAAGATCCAGGCCGGCATGGCCGCGTACCGGATTCCGGGCGTGGCGTACGGCCTGCGGTTCCGCGGCGCCGACTATGTCGGCGGCTTCGGGGTGACCAACCTCGACGATCCCGCACCCGTCGACGCGGACACCGTCTTCCGGGTCGGCTCGACCAGCAAGACCTTCGTCGGCACCGCCGTCATGCGCCTGGTCGAGCGGGGCGGGCTGGACCTGCACCGTACGGTCCGCAGTTATCTGCCGGACTTCCGCACCGCCGACCCGGCCGCGTCCGCCCGGGTGACCGTGCGCGAGGCGCTCGACCACAGCGCCGGCTGGCTGGGCGACTTCTTCCTGGACACCGGCGAGGGCGAGGACGCGCTCGCCCGGTACGTGGCCGGGATGTCCCGCCTGCCGCAGTTGACCCCGCCGGGACGGGCGATGGCGTACAACAACGCCGCGCTGGGGCTGGCCGGGCGGCTGATCGAGGTCGCCACCGGGGAGACGTACGAGCGGGCCGTGCGGTCTCTCGTGCTCGACCCGCTGCACCTGCGGCACAGCGCGTTCACCCTGGACGAGCTGCCCGGCGTGCCGGTGGCCACGTCGCACGTGTACGACGGGAACGGCGAGCCCGTCGCGTACCCGGAGGGTTTCCGGATCTGGCGGAGTTTGAACCCGGCCGGCGGCCTGATCTCCAGCGCCCGCGACCAGCTCCGCTGGGCGAACTTCCACCTGGGCGACGGCGGCCGGCTGCTCACCCGGGAGTCGATGCGCCGGATGCAGTCGCGGCCCGGGCCGGGCGGAACGCTGTTCGTGGAGGTCGACGGCTTCGGCGTCACCTGGATGCTGCGGCCGACCGCCGAGGGACCGCTGGTGGTGCAGCACGGTGGCGACTGGACCGGGCAGCACTCCGGGTTCCTGATGGTGCCGGAGCGGGAGTTCGCGCTGACCGTGCTGACCAACGCGGAGACCGGCCCGGCCCTTCTGGCCGAATTGTTCGCCGATGACTGGGCGCTCTCCCGCTTCGCCGGTGTGCACAACCTCCGAGCGGTGCCGCGTCCGCTGAGCGCGTCGGCACTCGCGCCCTATGCGGGTACGTACACCGGCGAGCAGATCGGCCCGGACGGCACCACCGCCGTCCTCGCGCTCGACCTCGTCCCCGATGCGGGCCGGCTCAGCATCCGGTTCGACGGCGTCGAGGCCGGGCGGCTGGCGTTCTACCGCAGGGACTACGCGCTGGTGCTCGACCCGACCGGCGCGCCCGCGCACACCCGGGTCAACTTCCTGCGCGACGGCGGCAAGATCGCCTGGCTGCGCTTCGGTGGCCGGCTGCTCCGCCACGGACCGGCGTCGGCCGGATCGCGGAGACCCTTGCACCTGAACACACTGCCGTACTGAGTGGTGCGGCAGTGAAGGTTTCGTCACAGGGGTGACTGTGGACGGCCCCGGTGCCGACCGCTAGCATTGCGGCGTGCCCCGGATGGGCCGACACGATGGAGGCAGCGACTTCAGCCGCCGCTGAGCTGTGACGCGCGATGTGCGTCGCTCACCGGTCGGGCCTATCCGGATTCTCCTTCTCGTCCCGCCGCCGCAGTCTGCGCCGGGTGGGTGCGTGCTGCCCCGGCTCGTGGCCCGGACGATCTCCGGCGTTCTGGTGTCGCCTCCTTCGTCATCACCGACGACGAGAGGGACATATGACCACTGACACGACCACCGCAACGCCCAACGCCCGGCGCGACCACGCCTCCGGCGAACTCGACATCACCGCCTACCCCGCGCACGAGCGTTTCCGCGGCCCGCGGCCCGCGGTGCTGGTGCTGCCGGGCGGCGCGTACCGGTTCCACAGCGAGCACGAGGGCGAGGGCTACGCCCGCTGGTTGAGCGGCATCGGGTTGCACGCGTTCGTCCTGCGGTATCCGCTGATGACCGAGCACCGCTTCCCCGCACCACTCGAGTCCTGCCGTGCCGCCCTGGAATGGATCCGCCGGAGCGAGCACGGGCTGGATGTCGGCACGCACGTCGGCGTCATCGGCTCGAGCGCCGGCGGCCACCTCGCCGGCCTGCTGGCGACGGGTACGGTCCTGCCGACGGAACAACTCGCCGGGCCACCGCCGCGGCCGGACTTCGCCGTCCTCGCCTACGCGCCGGCGGACCTGTACCTGTTGCCGGACGAGCCGGTGGAGTGGATCCTCGACGGTCGGATGGACCTGCGCGGGGCACTGTCGCCGGTGCGCAACATCGACGCCGACACCTGCGCGACGTTCCTGTGGGCCACCGCCGAGGACCCGCCCGGGTTCCCGAACGCCCTCGCGTACGCGACCGCACTGTTCGACGCCGGCATTCCGGTGGAGCTGCACATCTATCCACGCGGACGGCACGGGCTCGGCCTGGCGAACGGCGTCGCCTACGGCGAGCACGGTGACAACCACATCCCGCACACGGCCCGCTGGGCGGAGGCATGCGAGGCCTGGCTCGGCGCGGAGGGATTCCTGGAGGACGTCAAGGCCGGCTGACGCGGGCCCCGAGGGGCCGGCCGGCTCGCGAACCGAGCCGGCCGGCCGCCACCGCTCTCGGCGGAGGTCGCCGTTCGTGCAACCTCTCCGCTCCATTTCCGGGCCGGGACTGCACCCGGCGGTCGTGAGACTCGAGGGAACACCACTTTCCAGGCCCATGCCTCGGGCCTTGCCGTGGTCTTCCTTCTGTCCCGCCCCGACCCCAGGCCGAGGAGCGTACGCTACAGATGACGACACGACAGGAACTCGGCCAGCGGACCTGGCGTTTTCGGACCTGGCGATTTCTCAGTACGGCGGTGGTCGCGGTGGTCGCCGCGGTTCCCGCCGTCGCCGACCCGGCGTCCGCTGCCGTGCCGCGGGTCGCGCAGCGGTGGGCGTCGCTGATGTACCACAGCCTGACGCCGAGCCCGCAGTACGTGGCGCTTCGCAAGACCCTCGCCGGTCAGCGGGCCACGCTCAGGACCCGGAGCGAACTGGTCAACCAGCGCCGGACCTCGCATGCCGCCGCCCAGACCGCGCTGGCGGGGGCCATCTCCGCCGACGCGGGTGCCCGTACCCGGTATGCGCTCGCGCGGGAGGCACTGACCAGCGCCAGGAACAGGCTGACCGTGGTGTCGCAGCAGCGGCCGCGCAACGGCGCCGCGGTGACCGCGGCGCAGAACAGGGTCACCGCCACGGCGAAGTCGGCGGCCATCCGCCGGGGCCAGGCGGGCGAGGCCGCCGCGGCGCTGCGGACGGCGCAGGCCACCGCCCGGTCCGCGACCACCGGCCTGGACCGGGCGACCGCCGCGTGGCAGGCCACCTCGGAGACGGTACGCAAGAACCAACAGAAGCTGATCAGCCTCGACAAGTCCGCCGAGTTCGCCGGGCAGGCCGCCGCGCTCAGCCGTGACGTCGTGACCGAGGTACGGGCCGGGTTCACGATGGCCGACACCGCCTCCGTGAACGGTGTCACCGTGCACAAGAGCGTCTCGTTCGCGTTCCGGCGGATGCTCGCCGACGCGAAGGCCGACGGGGTCGTGCTCTCCGGCGGCGGGTTCCGGAGCAAGAAGCGGCAGATCGAGCTGCGGAAGATCAACGGTTGTCCCGACGTGTGGACCGCGCCGGCTTCCTCGTGCCGGGTGCCGACGGCGATTCCCGGCCGCTCGCTGCACGAGCTCGGCCTCGCCGTCGACGTCACCGCCGGTGGGAAGTCGCTCACCGCGAACAGCGCCGGCTTCCGCTGGATGTCCATGTACGCCAAGAAGTACGGGTTCGTGAATCTGCCGTCGGAGCCGTGGCACTGGTCGATCACCGGCGGATGAGCGCTCGGGCGTTCAGGCGGCGGGAAGGCCGGCGAGCATGCCCGGGAAACGGCCGAACCGCCCGTCCCTGACAGCGGGGCGGGCGGTTCGGTCAGGCACGCGGTTCAGCGGTCGAAGGTGGCCCCGAACTCCTGGGTCCACATCGGCACCTGGCGCCCGGAGTCGTTGCGGAAGGCCAGCCCGACTCCGATGTTGCGGTAACCGCACTTGAGGATGTTGGCCCGGTGGCCGGCGCTCTTCATCCACGCCTGCATGACCGCGGCCGGGGTGGCCTGGCCGAACGCGATGTTCTCACCGGTCAGCCGGAACTTGTAGCCGGCCGCGGTGACCCGCTGCGACGGGCTCTTGCCCTGCCGGTTGGTGTGCGAGAAGAACCGGTTGGCCGCCATGTCCTGCGAGTGGGACCGCGCCACCGAGGCGAGCCGGCTGTCGACGGTCACCGGGGAGCACCCGGCCCGGGCCCGCTCCTGGTTGACCAGGCGCACAACCTCCGCCTCGGCCTTCTGGACGGCGGAACCACCGGCCGTCGGCTTGGAGGAGGGCTTGGGAGAGGTGCTGCCCTGGGTCGGGGTGGGCTTCGGTGCCGGAACGGCGCCGCCGGTGGTGACCAGCTTCAGTCCCTCGGTCTGCAGGACCGGGTTGATCGGCTGGTAGACCGACGTCGCCCGGCCCCCGGAGCAGTTGCCGGATCCGCCGGAGAGTACGCCCTGCGCCTGGTTGCCGGCGAGCAGCGAGCCTCCCGAGTCGCCCGGCTGGGCACAGGCGCTGGTGATCACGAAGCCTTTGACGGCGCGTCCGCTGACGGTCAGGCTGGCGTTGCGGGCGGTGATGACGCCGCATCGGGTGCCGGTGGTCGAGCCGGTACGGCACACCGACGCGCCCACCGGAGCCTCCTTCGACCCGGCGATCGGCACCTCGCCGCCGGTGGTCGCCACCACCGGCTTCGGCGTCCAGTTGCGGTTGACGTCGACGACGGCGTAGTCGTTGCCGCCGCTGTTGCCGAACTTCGACACCCGGAACGTCCCCTGGGCGTTGTTGGAGGCGACCGTGGTGGCGCCGCGCGCACCACAGTGTCCGGCGGTGACGAAACCGGTGGTCACCGGGAAGCCCACCGAGCAGCGCGAGGAACGGTTGATGACGAAGGCGTCGCCGCCGCGGAGGTCGAACATGGCCGTGAAGTCGGCCGGGACGGTCTGCACCCGCACCGCGTCGCCGCCGAGCCCGGCCTTGCGCGCCCAGGTGCGGGCCTTCTGCTCCGCGCCTTCGTGGGCCAGCAGCGTGACACTGTTGGTGCTGGGGTCGACGTACCAGCCGGACACCTGCGCCGGGGCCTTGGCGGCGCGGCGGTCCAACCGGCTCTGCGCCGCCTCGAGCTCGCCGCGGTTCTGCTCGACCAGCTTCGGTTCCGCCCCCGTCGCACGGACGTCGTCGGCCAGCTCCGAGTCGGTGACGGCGACCGTCAGCCGCCCGGTCGAGGAACTGATCCACGCGCCGCCGAACGCGCCGCCGGTGACCGTCCGCAGCCGCGACTCGAGCTCCGACGTGACCGCCTCCGCCCCCAGCCGCTGCGCCGCGTCGCCCCGCGTCAGCTTGAGGTCGCGCTCCATGGGGGCCAGCAACGCGTCCGCGGGGCCGGGGTCGGCCGGCGCCGTACCCGCTCCCGGCGCCTGCGCGGCCCCGGACGACCGTTGCGGCCGCGCCTCGGTTCCCGCCAGAGCCGGGACGGTCAGCACGACCGCCACCCCCGCCGCGGACACCATTGCCACCGTCGCGACGATTCGCCTCGCCTGCATCTTCACCCTTCCGTCACCCGCACACCACCGACGGATGCCGGTGGGCCGTCACCGTGCGTGACGCTCCGGTATGGATCACCGGATGTCCCGCCGACGCGGACCCCGGTACTCTTACGTCGCCCGGCGGGCTCCGGATGCGGGCACAGGAAGATCTAAGAAACGGCTTAGGCAACGTTCAGAAGACGTGATCACGAGCGCGGCGGACGGGTGCCTTGCAGAGACGTGCGTCACTGCGGGAGCCGGCCCGGGCGGTGCCGATCTCCGGATGACCCATCGTCACGGTCATCGTGCGGGGCCGACCGCTCATCACCATCCATGATCGAGGGTGGCGAGGGATGCTGTCACCACCTGAGGAGCTGGCGGGTGCGCTGCATGATTCTGCGGTACATGTGATGTCCTCCTGCGCCCTGACCAGGGTGAATGGTGTTGAAGGAGATCACTGTAAGCAGGCGTGCTCCTCGGTGGCAGCGGGTGCGACCGAGGAATGGCGCTCCACATGAGAGCGGTCCGTTCCTTCGTACTACCTGATTCTCGGTATGTCCCGCCTCGCCCAGGCCCGTGTCGCCGATCATCGGGTCAGTAACCCATTCCGGAGCAGGTGGCCGTGGTCGCCAGGAGTGGGGCGAGGACGCCGAAGACGACGATCGCGGTGGCGCCCACACTCAGGGCGTCCCGGAGCAGCGGACCGGCCCGTCGAGCGGCCATCGCCGTCGCACGGCCGGCGGCGAGGCCGAGGGCCAGGCCGATGCAGGTCAGCAGTACCGGCGTGCGGTACCAGGCGAGGTCGGGCGGCAGGACCTCGCAGGTGTCCACCGAGCTTGCGTACGTGATCAGCGCCGCGGCCGGCAGGGACACCACGGCGCCGAGGACAGTGAGGACCGTGCCGATGCCGAAGCGCCCGCGGCGGGTCTCCATCGCCTGGGCGACGACGGCGAACGCCGCCGTCGGGCCGAAGAACATGAGGACGTATCCGAGGACCTGGCCCGCCGGCCGGGTGGTGTCGGACCGGTAGAACAGGTCGAACGCGGCGAGCACGCTGAACTCGACGAGCATGAGGGCCAGCAGGAACAGGGGAACCGATCGCGGCGCGGCGACCGGCTCGTCCGGGCGCGGCCCCGTGTCCCGCTTCAGATTGACGAGCGCCCAATCTCGGTGACCCACGATGTTCCAGCCCTCCACTCGTGCGGCGTCGCATAGTCAAGGGGAAGAACGTAAATATCCGGTACGAAGATCATTCGGGGTGCGTGAGCCGTGGTACGACGGGCCGGAGAACCGCCGTACCGTCCCGGTAGTCGACCTCCATGGCGAAGGCGAACCGGTCGGCCTGCAGACACAGTGCCACGTCGTCGGGGTGGATGCCGCGGTAGCCCCGCCGTACGCCCGCGGTCAGGGTGTCCGCCGCGGCCGACGTCCTCGCGCGCTGCAGGAAGGGGCCCGCGGATGTCTGCGGATTCTCGAGCAGCGCGGCGATGTATTCGGCGCAGGCGCGGTCCTCCTCGGCCGTGCCGTCGTCGCCGGTGATGAGGTACGTCACGCTCGCCGATCCGTCGGCTCGCAGCGTACAGGCCGTGGCGGCCGCGACCGCGAAGCCGGCGCACAGGACCCGGCGGGCGTGCCGGGCGGCGAGCGCGCCGCGCGTGCCCGAGGTGGTCGTCTGCACCAGCGTGCGACCCCTCAGGTCCAGCTTGGACACCAGGGCGGGGGAGTTCACCGTGTCGAAGCCCGCCGCGGGCGGACCGTCCTTGCACGTGACCGCCGTGGGGTGGGCCGCCTTGAGGGCCAGGGCGTGTTCGACGCCGGAGGCCAGCAGGATGCGCTCGGCTCCCCCGGCGAAGGCCCACGCCGCCACCGTGAAGGCGCGCATGACGTCGATGACGACCACGGTTTCCGGGTCGGCGCCGAGGGTAGGGATTCCGGTGAACCGGGCGTCTCTGACCATTCGCGCAGCGTAGCGCCGTCGCGCCGGTGACCCTTAACAAAGATAGATACGTCGATCGTCCGGGGGGAGCTTGCGGAGAGCGACTATGTCGATCTCTAGAGTCATCGCATCGGCGACATGACCTGTCCGCCGTCATCGCTTCAAGGAGAGACGTTGCACTTCACCAAGCGCATCGCACTGTCCGGGCCCACAGCGGTCACTGCCGTGACCGCTGTCGATCTGCCGACTCTCGGACGTCCGACTGTCCACCGCTGCGCCCGCGCGCCGCGCCCCGGAGCCGCGCCCGTGTCCTCACGCGGCATGTGACGCGTCCGCGGATGCCGCACCGCCGCATCCGCCCTCATCGCGAGGCGTGCCCGTAGGCACCCCGCGTCATCGCCCGCCCGATGGGCGTCGGTGAACCGTTCCACTCCCGTGCGGCTACGGCCGGCGAGCCCGCACGCTCAGTGATGCGCGAAGGAATGATGACAGTGGACACTCTGACCTCCCAGGACTACCAGGCACCGCCCGCGCTCGTCGGAGAGCGGCTGACCGTCGAGGCGTTCGAGCAGCTCGCCGGGACGCTGTCGGGACACCGGTTCGTCAAGGTCGTGGTCGACCGCCCGGCGGGAGTCATCCATTTCATCGACAACAACCGGTACGCGTTCCACGCCTACTACATCGCCGAGCACATCCTGCACATCCCGCGCGAGGAGCTCGAGGCGAACGTCGACCAGTACAACCACGCCTTCTACGCCGACCCGGATCGGCGGCTCTATCTGGGCCTGCTGTCGATGCACGCGCGGGAGGACGACACCGGCACCCGGCGGTTCCTCTGCCTGGAGACCGTCGAGGTCGACACGATGTCCACCGAGATGCTGCGGTACTTCTACGCGTTCGTGGCCGACCGCATCGACCCCGGTCTGCCGCTGCTGTTCAAGCCCGCGACCCACCGACAGGAGCTGCAGCTCAGCGACGTTCCGGCCACCGAGATGCCGCGCATCTCGGCGCACGAGATCTTCTCCGCGGCGCCGTTCGTGGCGCTACAGCCCGGCGTCGCGCAGGGCCGGCTGCGGGCCTTCCGCGACGAGGACGCGTACCGACGGGCCGACCCGCCGCTGCAGTGGTACGACATCATCGCGATGGACCGCGTCCCCGACGACATCCCGCGCCTGGCCGGCATCATCAACGCGCAGCACACGACGCCGCTGTCACACACCAACGTGCTGGCCGCCGGATGGGCGATCCCCAACGCGATCCAGCTCGACGCCTTCGGCCGCATCGACTCCGCAGGGCTCGACGGCACGTGGGTGCGCTACGAGGTCGTCGCGAGCGCCGACGCCATCGCGCTGACGCCGATAGAGCGGCCGGACGACCTCGACCGGCGTCCGGCCTGGGTGGCGCAGCAGGTCACCGTCGAGGAGCCCGAGGTCCACCTGAGCCCGATCGCCGGCCTCGACGAGATCCGGGCCGGCGACCGCTACCGGTACGGCACCAAGGCGGCCAACCTCGGCGAGCTGCACCACGTGCTCTCCCACGGTTCCGAGCGCCTGCTCGGCTTCTACCGCACGCCGCGGCCGCCGCGCAGAGACCTGCTCGGCTACCTGCAGAAGCTCCTGGACGTGCCCGGGCCGGCGGGCCTGGCGCAGGCGGCGAACCGGCTGCTGCGCGAGTTGGTCTGGGTCCCGCGCGGCATCGCCCTGCCGTTCTCCCTGCAGCGCGAGTTCCTCGAGTCGTCGCCGGCGATCCAGCAGACCATCGGCAAGCTGAAGATGGCGCTCGAGCTCGACGCGCGCGAGGTGGAGTCGCTCTGCCTCGAGCTGCAGCGCCTGGTCCGCCGGACCCGGGTCCCCGACTCGATCCGCTCCCGCGTGGACGACGCGCTGGTAACCCATCTGGGCGGCGTGGCGAGCTTCGTGGTGCGCAGCTCGTCGAACGCCGAGGACCTGGCCGGCTTCTCGGCCGCCGGCATCTACGAGTCGGTCAACCACGTCACCACCGCCGACCACGTCATGGACAGCCTCAAGACGGTGTGGGCGTCGCTGCTGTCGCCGCGCAGCGTACGGCTGCGCCAACAGGCCGGCATCTCGCTGGACGACTCGTACATGGGCGTGGTGATCCAGGAGGAGGTCGCCTCGACCATGGGCGGCGTCATGGTGACGACGAACCCGCTGACGCCCGCCGACTTCCGCAACGTCTACCTCAACGTGTCCACGCGCTCGGTGACCGACGTGGTGGCCGGCTCGCACGCGCCGATGCAGTACCTGTTCAACACGGTCGAGGGCGGCGGCCGCACGGTGTCGCTGGGCGACGCCGAGCGGGATCTGCCCGAGGCCGGCCGGGCGCGGCTGCAACGGCTCGCGGTGGCCGGACGGCTGCTGCAGGCGCACTTCTCGCCCGACTACACGTTCTCGGCGCCGGTCGACATCGAGTGGGTCGCCGACGACGACCGCATCGCGATCGTCCAGTTGCGTCCGTACTCGGCCTGAGCGCGGGAGTCACCATGTCCGCCGCCAGCACCGTCACCCCGCCCCCGGCGGTCACGTCCCGCCGGGCACCCGCGCCCGTACGCCGGGTGGTCTGGATCCACTACGGCTTCCAGTTCTTCTTCGGCCTCCTGGTGTGGGTGCCGGTGTTCTACACGTACCAACGCGTGGTCGGCCTCGACGACCGGGAGATCTTCGGCATCCAGAGCATCTACTACGTCGCGTTCTGCCTGTTCGAGATCCCCACCGGGCTGCTCGCCGACCGGCTGGGCCTGCGGCGCAGCATGATCGGCGGCGCTGGGGTGCTGCTGCTGGCCAACCTGGTGCCCGTGGCCGCGCCCGGCTACGCCGGCTTCCTGGTGCACTGGCTGCTCATCGCGCTGGCCCGGTCGCTGGTGTCGGGCGCCGCGAGCGCGTACCTCTACGAGTACCTGCAGCGCCACGACGCGGCCTGGTTCTACCAGCGCGCCGAAGGCAACGCGCGGGCGTACAGTCTCGTCGGCAAGATCGTGTGCTGGCCGGCGGCCGGCGCGCTGATGGCGTGGCTGCCGGCCAGCGTCTACTGGCTGACGGCCCTCAACGCCGCCGTCGCCCTGATCCTGGCGTTGCGCCTGCCGGCGCTGCTCGGCGCGGATCCCGAGCACCCGCACGCAACGGCGAAGCCCGCGTCGACCTGGCGGACGATCGGCGGGGCGGCCCGCTTCCTGCGGCGGTCCCCGCTGCTCATGCTGATCATGGTGCAGGGCATCGCGGTCTTCACCCTGTCGCGCATCCTGCAGGTCAACCTGTTCCAGCCGATCCTGACCGTCAAGGACACGCCGGTCGTCTGGCACGGCACCGTCCTCGCCGCCATGACCGTCTTCGAGGTGGCCGGGGCGGCGGTCAGCCATCGGGTACGCCGGTTCACCGGTGACCTGGCCGCCGTATCGGTCCTGACGGTCGTCATGGCGGCGAGCCTCGCGCTGGTGGTGCCCGCGCCGGGCGTCTTCACCGTGGTCTGCCTGTGCGCCTTCTCGCTGGTGGCCGGCCTGGTCTACCCGGTGCAGCGCAAGCTGCTCAACGAGGCGATCACCGACTCCCGCTACCGCGCCACGCTGCTGTCCATCGAGTCCCTGATCGACCGTGCCGTCTGCGCCGTGGTGGCGCTGCTGCTCGGCAGCTTCCTGGCGACCGGGCGTCTGCAGACGTTCCTGCTGCTGTCGGCGGGCGCCGCGGTCCTGCTCGTCCTGCTCGTCGCGCCTCTGTCCGCGCTCGTGTCCCGGCGACAGCGCGCCACCGCCGGCACCGCATCCTAGAAGGAAGGTCCACCATGCTCGTCTTCGTCGAGGCCGGCATCGCCGGCACGGGCCTGTCCGCCCTCGCCTGGGCCGTCGACCACGGCCTGGACGCCGGACTGGTCAGCGCCGCGCCCGAGCAGTACGCCCAGGTGCCCAACGGCGGCCTGCTGCCCGTCCTCAGCGCGCGGGGCCGGGTGTTCCGCAGCGCCGACACCGATGCGGCGACCCCGGACGCCGGCCTGGCCGACTGGGTCCGCGCCAGCGGCACGCGGCACGGCGTCGTCTGTATCGGCGACCGCCACCTCCCGTACGCGGCGGCGCTGGCCGAGCAGCTCGGCGTCCCGTTCCACCCGGTGCACGCGATCGCCGCGCTGCGCGACAAGCGCGTCGCCCGGGAACACTACGCGGCGCTCGACATCCGCTCGCCGCGCTGGTCCGCGGCGGACGACGTGCGCGACGCGCTCGCGCTGCACGACGCCGTCGACGGCCCGATCGTGCTCAAGAACGTGAAGGGCTCCGGCAGCCTCGACGTCCTCCTGTGCCGCACCGCCGCGGAAGTACGTGCGCATCACGCGACGCTGGCCGACCGGCGGCGCTACCTCGGCGGCGACCTGATGGCCGAGCAGTTCGTCACCGGGCCGCTGTACAGCATCGAGACGGTGATCGACCACGGCCGGGCCGTGACCCTGGGCATCACCGACCGGCAGCTCGGCCCGCGCCCGCACTTCTGCGAGGTGTCGTACACCTTCCCGGCGGCCCTGCCGGCCGCCGCCGCCGACGAGATGGCCGGCGCGGTCGAGGCCTGCGCCAAGCATTTCGGGCTCACGCACGGCTTCCTGCACTCCGAGTTCGTGCTCACCGCCGATGGACCGGTGCTGGTCGAGGTCAACCCCCGCCTGGGCGGAGGCTTGCTGGCCCTGATGATGAACGACTGCCTCACCGTGTCGTGCTGGGAGCTGCTGTGCCGCAGTGCGCTCGGCGAACGGCTGCCCGACGTGGCGCACAACGGCCGGTACGCCAGCACCGCCACGGTCTACCCGGCCGAACCGGGCGTCGTGGCGGCGCTGCCCGACCGGGAGGCAGCGGCCCGCGGCCCCTTCGTCAGCGACGTGGTGTGGACGGCCGTACCCGGCGACGAGGTGTACCCGCCGCGGGACTACCGGGGCGCGGTCTGCCAGATCCGCACCCGGGCGGGCAGCGCGAGTCTGGCGTACAACGCGGCGCTCGCCGCCGCCCGCGACGTCCGCATCGAGCTGACCTCGCCCTGATGGTCTGAAACGCGACACCCGACGCAGCACGGACGCGCCACTAGCCTCACATTGACGCCCACCGCTGTGCTGAAGGAGGGATCGGGTGAGCACCTCCAGGGACCGCGCCCCGGAGAACGCCGACGTTCCGGATGACTTCGTGCTTCCCGAGTTGCGGCCGATCTGGTGGGAGACCGGCGTCCGGGCCCGCGCCGAGGCCGGCATCCTCGGCGTGTTCGCCGAGCTGCCCGGCCTGATCGTCAAGGCAATCGCGATCGCCTGGCGCACCGACCGGATCCGGACCGCGACCGTCGCCGCCGTGACCGTCGCCGCCGGGGTGATGGCCACCTTCGGCCTGCTCGCGACCCAGCGCGTCCTGGTGGAGTTGTTCGCCGGCGGCCCGACCCCGGATCGGGTACGCGCCGCCCTGCCGGCGTTGCTGCTGCTGGGCGCGGCGACCGCGATCCGTGGCGCGATGGGCATCGCCACCGGGTATGCGCTCAACGGCCTCACTCCGCGGGTCAATCAGGAGGTCGAGCGGCGGCTGTTCGAGCACACCACGGCCGTACGCCTGGAGGCGTTCGACGACGATGCCTTCTCCGAGGGGATGGAACGGGCCACGCGCGGCTCCGAGGCGGCGATCGAGCTGGTCGAGGACACGATGAACCTGTTCGCGGGCGTGGTCAGTCTGCTCGCGGTCACCGTCGCCGTCATGGTGATCCATCCGCTGTTGCTGCTCGCTCTGCTGGTGGCCACTGTCCCGACCGCGTACGCGGCATTGCGTGCCGGGCACGAGCGGTTCAAGAGCTACCTGTCCGGATCCACCCGGCGGCGCCGGATGTGGGTGTTGCAGCAGCTCATGGCGGAGCGGGTGTCCGCGCCGGAGCTGCGCTCGTACGGGCTTCGCCACTTTCTTCTCCAGCAGCACGACCGGGTGATGGGCGCGCAGACCGCGGTCGACCTCGCGCTGGCCCGCCGGGTCACCACGACCACCGCGCTCGGCTCGGCCACCGGCGGACTGGCTCTCGGCGGCGTCTACACCCTGCTGGGCGTGCTGCTGGTCGACGGCCAGATCCCGCTGGCGGCCGCCGCGACCTGCGTGGTCGCCGTGCAGGCGGCCCAGCGCGCGTTGACGCAGACGACGTTCCAGATCGACCGGGTGTTCGCCGACGGTCAGTTCTTCAACGAGTACGTGGGCTTTCTGGAGCGCGCCGTCACCTATCTGCCGGGCCGGGCCGGCGCAGCGTCCACACCGGAGGAACTGCGGGAGATCTCCGTACGCGGGGTGAGCCTGACCTATCCCGACCGTGATCAACCGGCCGTCGACGATCTCACGATCACCATCCGGGCCGGGGAGACGATCGCGCTCGTCGGCGAGAACGGGTCCGGCAAGTCCAGTCTCGCCGCGATGATCGCCGGCCTGCGGGAGCCGACCAGCGGTGTCGTCGCCTGGAACGGCCGCGCGCTGCGGGAGTGGGATACCGACGCGTTGCGCGCCCGGATCGGTGTGGTTCTTCAGGAGCACCACAAGTGGCCCTTCAGCGCGGCCACGAACATCGCCATGGGCGACCTCGCCGCGCCCGCCGACCGCGGCCGCATCGAGCGCGCCGCGGCGCTCGCCGCCGCGCACGAGATGATTCTGGACCTGCCGCACGGCTACGACACCCTTCTCGACCGTACGTTCAAAGACGGTCAGGATCTGTCGGGCGGGCAGTGGCAACGGGTCACCGCCGCCCGGGGTTTCCTGCGCGACGGCGACCTGTTGATCATGGACGAGCCGTCCTCGGCGCTCGATCCCCGCGCCGAGGACCAGCTCTTCCAGGCCATCCGCACCCGGCAGGGCACCCGGACCACCATCCTCATCACCCACCGGCTCGCCAACGTCACCCACGCCGACCGGATCCTCGTCATGCACGACGGCGCGCTGACCGAAGCCGGCAGCCACGACGAGTTGATGAGGGCGAACGGCCGCTATGCCGAGCTGTTCACCCTGCAGTCCAAGGGTTACCGGAGCGGACCGGCCGCCTAGAAGCGGCCGTGAGCAGGTTTCAGCCCTCCGCGCCGTCCCCGCCGGCACGGTTGGCGCCGGTGTCGTTGATGCCGGCGTTGCTGCTGCCGTGCGACGGCGTGGTCGCGGCCGGCGCCTGGTCGGTGATCGGGGTGCCGGTCTCCGGATATCCCGTCACGTGCTGGTCGGTGCTGCTTCCGGCATCGTTCCCGGCATCGGCCGTGTCGTTGTCTGCCCGGTCGTGGGTGGTCATGGTGGAGTCCCCTCACCGTCGGTTCGGCTCGTCCGTGCCGGATACCCGGTCGGCGCCGAAGGAATCACCCGGGCCGGCGGAGGCGGGTCAGGTGGTCACGGCCGGGGCGCCGTGCGTGTCCATGAGCGTTCCCCGCGTCGCGTGGTCGCCGCGACGCATCGGGGACAGATGTGACGCACCTGGTCCTCGGCCGTGATCACGTCTGTCGCCCGGAAGTCGAATGGCACGTGCGGGAACCGTCGAAGCCTCGAGCGGCTCAGTGCCAGCCCGCACAGCGTCTGATTGGTGCCGGCCGTCCACGCATGCACCTCGCCGCCCGGCCGGCGGATGCCATCGCCGCCGATGTGCTCGTCCGATGCCGCCACGGCCGCGGTCCGTACTTTCGCCATGACGCCTCGCCTTCCCTTTCCGCGCGCGGTTACGCCCCCAATAGGGGCATATCCGGCGCGAGCCGGGGTATCCGCCGGTCGAGAAGAAGGGGGATCGTGATGACCAATGTTCAGCAGCCGGAGCTCAGGCGCAGCGGTGAGTCGCCGACCACCAAGCAGCGCACCGAGGATGCCCATCCGGTCGCCGGGCCGCACGGCGGCCATGACAAGACCGGGAATCGGGCGACGCCCGCCGGGCAGGCGTCGCCGTACGGACCGGACGGCAAGACGGCCGACGACCACTCCTGAGGTCGATGAGTACGGCGGGTCGCCCGGGTCACCGAGACTCGGGCGACTCGGCCGTTTCTGGAATCTCCTCGATCCGGGGCTTGCGCGCTCCAGCTAGTCTGAAACGAGACTAGTTCGAATCGAGGAGAGTGCGGTGGCGGCTCAGGCGGATCCGATGAGCGGATGGTTGCGCGGCGCCCTGGAGCTGGCAGTGCTCGCGGTGCTCGCCGAGGAGGACCGGCACGGTTACGCGCTGGCACATCGCCTGGCGGAGCAGGGGCTGGGCACGGTGCGCGGCGGTGCGCTCTACCCGGTGCTCGGCAAGCTCGAGGCCTCCGGGGCCGTGCGCGCCACCTGGCAGCCCGGCGACGGCGGGCCGGGCCGCAAGGTCTACGCCATCACGGCGGACGGGCGCGACCGGCTGCTCGCCGAACGCGCCCGGTGGCAGGAGTTCGCCACGGCCTTCGCGCGCCTTCTCGATGTGGTCCACGCACCGGACGCCCGATTCGGGGAGGTACAGCCATGACAGAGCCGTTCGAGCAGTGGGAGCTGCGTGCCCGGGTCGCACTCGGGGACCAGGGCGTCGGACACCATCTGGCGAGCCCGATCATCGCCGACGTGAGGGCGCACTGTGCGTACTCGGGGGAGAGCCCTGCCGAGGCGTTCGGTGAGCCGGAGGACTTCGCCGCCGTGGCCGCGGCCGAGCAGGCGCCGCCGATCTCGTCCGGGAGGCGCGGGCGCACCTGGTTGCCTCGGCGGCCGATCCGGAGCAGGAGTTCGGTGCGGTCGACGACTATGCCCGGCGGCTGGCCGAGCACGAGCCGCGACGGCGTGAGCCGTGGTGGCGCTCCGGGCCCGCCGAGTTGCTCGTTCCGGCGATCGGCATCGCCTTCGGCGTGGATGCGTTTCTCGGGTGGCGCTCGGACGGGCACGAGTGGGCCGCCTTCGGGGTGGCCGCCCCGCTGACCGTGCTCTTCGCCTGGACTGTGGCCCGCCTGATCGG
The DNA here is from genome assembly GCF_003751945.1 of Couchioplanes caeruleus. Classification (NCBI taxonomy): domain Bacteria; kingdom Bacillati; phylum Actinomycetota; class Actinomycetes; order Micromonosporales; family Micromonosporaceae; genus Couchioplanes; species Couchioplanes caeruleus. Next base: position 7,717,290 of record NZ_RJKL01000001.1, read on the forward strand.
GCGGTACCTGCGGGAACGCCGGTCGGGAACGCCGGGGGAGTGAGACGATGGTGAGCAGATTGTTCAGCGTCGAGCCGGGCAGATCGGCCAGTCTGAACAATCTGCTCGCCGCAAACTGTGCGTGTTGTGCAGCCCGGGCGCTTTCACCAAGCTGGTGGCTGTCAGCCGACCTCAGCTCAAGGAGATCAGCGCCATGTCCGTGCACGACACGCTCACCAACGAGGAGCGGCTCGCGGAGCTCGACCTCGACACCCTCAAGCAGCTCGTCGGGCTTGTCGAGTACGACTCCGCCGGCGATCCGTTCCCCGTCACGGGCTGGGACGCGGTCGTGTGGGCGGTCGGCAACGCCACGCAGACCGCGCACTTCTTCCAGTCGGCGTTCGGCATGGAGCTGGTGGCGTACTCCGGTCCCGAGACCGGCAACCGGGACCACATGTCGTTCGTGCTCAAGAGCGGCGCGGTCCGGTTCGTGATCCAGGGCGGCGTGCAGCCGGACAGCCCGATCATCGCCCACCACGCCCGGCACGGCGACGGCATCACCGACATCGCCCTCGAGGTGCCCGACGTCGACCGGTGCGTCGCGCACGCCCGGGCCCAGGGCGCCACGATCCTCGAGGAGCCGCACGACGTCTCCGACGAGCACGGCACCGTCCGGATGGCCGCGATCGCCGCGTACGGCGACACCCGGCACACCCTGGTCAACCGCGCGAACTACTCCGGCCCCTACCTGCCGGGCTATGTCGCCCGCACCTCGTCGTTCCAGAAGCGGGAGGGCGCCCCGAAGCGGATCTTCCAGGCCCTCGACCACGTCGTCGGCAACGTCGAGCTGGGCGCCATGGACGAGTGGGTCGAGTTCTACAACCGGGTCATGGGCTTCACCAACATGGCCGAGTTCGTCGGCGACGACATCGCCACCGACTACTCCGCGCTGATGTCCAAGGTGGTCGCCTCCGGCAACCACCGGGTGAAGTTCCCGCTGAACGAGCCCGCCATCGGCAAGAAGAAGTCGCAGATCGACGAGTACCTGGAGTTCTACGGCGGGCCGGGCGCCCAGCATCTTGCGCTGGCCACCAACGACATCCTGCGCAGCGTGGACGTGCTGCGGGCCGAGGGCGTCGAGTTCCTCAACACGCCGGACTCGTACTACGAGGACCCGGAGCTGCGGGCGCGCATCGGCGAGGTCCGGGTGCCGATCGAGGAGCTGCAGAAGCGCGGCATCCTGGTCGACCGCGACGAGGACGGCTACCTGCTGCAGATCTTCACCAAGCCGATCGGCGACCGCCCGACGGTGTTCTTCGAGCTGATCGAGCGGCACGGCTCGCTCGGCTTCGGCAAGGGCAACTTCAAGGCGCTCTTCGAGGCGATCGAGCGCGAGCAGGAGCGGCGCGGTAACTTCTGATCGGCGCCGGGGCGGCCTCGGCCGCCCCGGCACTCGACTATCTCCGGATCGGGCGAACGGAGTCAGGCCATGGCGCACTACCAGCGGGCCGGCAGCATTCCGGCCAAACGGCATACGCAGCACCGTGATCCCCACGGCGCCCTCTACTACGAGGAGCTGATGGGCGAGGAGGGCTTCTCCTCGGACTCGTCGCTGCTCTACCACCGGCACGTTCCGTCGGCGATCGTCGACGCGCGCGCCTGGGATCTTCCCGACCAGGCGACCGTGCCGAACCAGCCGTTGCTGCCGCGGCACCTGAAGCTGCACGGGCTCTTCGGCGAGCAGGAGTGGAAGTCCCGCGACGCGGTGCGCGACCGCCGGCTCGTCCTCGGCAACGCCGACGTCCGGATCGCCTACGTCGTGGCCGGCGAGGCGTCGCCGCTGTACCGCAACGCCACCGGCGACGAGTGTGTCTACGTCGAGGCAGGCGCCGGCACCGTGGAGACGATCTTCGGTGACCTGGACGTCGGGTCCGGCGACTACGTGATCCTCCCGCGGGCGACCACCCACCGCTGGGTGCCGGCGGGCAACGAGCCGCTGCGCCTGTACGTCATCGAGGCGAACAGCCACATCGGCCCGCCCAAGCGGTATCTGTCGCGCTACGGGCAGTTCCTGGAGCACTCGCCGTACTGCGAACGCGACCTGCGGATGCCCGGCGCCCCCCGGGTGGTGGACGAGCAGGACGTCGAGATCTACATCAAGCATCGCGGCGACGGCCCCGCCGGGCTCGCCGGGACCGTGCACGTGGCGCCCCACCACCCCTTCGACGTGGTGGGCTGGGACGGCTGCCTGTACCCGTACGCGTTCAACATCGCCGACTTCGAGCCGATCACCGGGCGGGTCCACCAGCCGCCGCCGGTGCACCAGGTCTTCGAGGGGCACAACTTCGTCATCTGCAACTTCGTCCCGCGCAAGGTCGACTATCACCCGCTGGCCGTGCCGGTGCCGTACTACCACTCGAACGTGGACAGTGACGAGGTCATGTTCTACGTGGGCGGCGACTACGAGGCCCGCAAGGGTTCCGGCATCAACGTCGGCTCCATCTCGCTGCACCCCGGCGGTCACTCCCACGGCCCGCAGCCGAGCGCCATCGAGGGCAGCCTCGGCGCGGAGCGCTTCGACGAGCTCGCGGTCATGGTCGACACCTTCCGGCCGCTCGGCCTCGGCGAGGGCGGACGGGCCAGCGACGACGGAAAGTACGCCTGGACCTGGGCGGGACGAGGCCCGGCTTCGTGACCACGACCACGCCGGGCCGGCTCTTCCACGGCCTGCTGGACGACGCGGCCATCTTCCCGCCCGGCGACGCGCCGATGGCCGACGCCGTACGGGCGCATGTCGGCCGCTGGCAGTCGCCGCAAGCACCACTGCTCGGCCCGTTCATCTGCTCCCTGCCCCGGTGGGGAGAGCTGACGGCGGTGCTGAGCGGTGCACCGCCGCTGCCGTTGTCCCTCACCCTGCCGGGCGGTGCCGAGCAGGTCGCCGCCGCGGTCGCGGAGGTGGGCGCCGAGCCCGCCGTGCGTCTGGTGGCGCTGGAAGTGGCGGGGTCGGCCGAGACGTTGCCCGGGCTGGTCGCCACGCTCCACCGGCACGTGCCGCCGGGGGTCTCCGTCTACGTCGAGCTGCCCCTCGCTGACGTCACCGCGCCGCACATCGGCACCCTCGTCGGCGCCGGCCTGCGCCTCAAGATCCGCACCGGCGGCGTCGTCGCGGCGGCGTACCCCGGCGAGCGCGAGCTGGCGGGGGCCCTGCTGGCGGCCGTGCGGAGCGGCGCCGCCTTCAAGCTCACCGCGGGGCTGCACGACCCGGTCCGTCACCGGGATCCCGTCACCGGCTTCGAGCACCACGGGTTCCTGAACGTGATCCTGGCGACGGCCCGCGCGGTGGAGGGCTCCGGCGCGGACGCCGTCGCCGAGGCCCTGGCCGACCAGGACGGCGCACGGGTGGCGGCCGCGGTCGCCGCGATCGACGACTCCGCGGCGGGCCCGATCCGCCGGCACTTCATCAGCTTCGGCACGTGCAGCGTCAGCGAACCCATCGACGGCCTGCGGCACCACGGACTTCTCCCGGAGGACATGCGTTGACCACCGCCATTCCCGCCACCTGGCTCGACATCCCGGCGGACCACCCGTTCGGCATCGCCGCCCTGCCCTACGGGGTGTTCAGCACGGCCGCCCACCCGGGCGCCCGGCTGGGGGTCGCGATCGGCGAGATGATCCTGGACCTGGCGGCCGTCGCGGAGCTGCTGGCCCCGTCGCTGGCCCCCGCCGTCGCCGGGCCGTCGCTGGACGCGCTCCTGGCTGCCGGGCCGCGGGTGTGGTCGCAGGTCCGTTCCTCGGTGACCGCCTGGCTCACCGACGACACCCATCGCGACCAGGTCGGTGCGCACCTGGTGCCGGCGCGGGACGCGGTCATGCAGCTTCCGTTCACGGTCGCCGACTACGTCGACTTCTACGCCTCCGAGCAGCATGCGACCAACCTCGGGCGGATGTTCCGACCCGGTCAGGATCCGCTGACGCCGAACTGGAAGCACCTGCCGATCGGCTACCACGGGCGGGCCGGCACCGTCGTCTCCTCGGGCACCGGCATCGTCCGCCCGCGCGGCCAGCGCCGCGGCGCCGACGGTGAGATCACCTTCGGCCCGTCGCAGCGCCTCGACATCGAGGCCGAGCTGGGCTTCGTCGTGGGTACCGGTTCCCCACTCGGCCGGTCTGTCGGCCTGACCGATTTCGACGAGCACGTCTTCGGGGTCTGCCTGGTCAACGACTGGTCCGCCCGCGACATCCAGGCCTGGGAGTACGTGCCGCTGGGTCCGTTCCTCGGCAAGTCCTTCGCCACCTCGGTCTCGCCGTGGATCCTGCCGCTGGCCGCGCTCGACGCGGCCCGGGTGGCGCCGCCGGAGCGGACCGTGCCGCTGCTGCCGTACCTCGACGACGCCGCCACGCCGCCGTGGGGGTTGGATGTACGGCTCGAGGTGCGGCTCAACGGCCACGTCGTCTCCCGCCCGAGGTTCGAGGGGATGTACTGGACCGGCGCGCAGATGCTGGCCCACATGACGGCCAACGGCGCATCGCTGCGTACCGGCGACCTCTACGCCTCCGGCACGATCAGCGGCGAGCGTGCCGACCAACGGGGCTCGCTCATCGAGCTGTCCTGGGGCGGGGCGGAGCCGCTCTCGCTGCCGGACGGGACGACCCGCACCTTCCTCTCCGACGGCGACGAGGTCGTCATCACCGCGACGGCCCCCGGCCCCGGCGGCACGGTCATCGGCCTCGGCGAGGTCCGCGGCCGCATCCTCCCCTCGGGATAGCCGCCGCGCTCGTAGTCGACGTTCTCCCGGTGCCATGGCGGGAAGTGCCGGGTGACGCGATGCAGGTCACGTTCGGGGCATTCGGCCTCGGTGAAGCCTGCCAGCGGATGACCAGACGCGGGGTCAGTGGTGTGACGGGCTCACCGCCGAAGCGGAGGTGATACCAGTGTGGACGACGCTTCGGCGCCCACCCCGGAATGGGGCAGGAGTCCTACTCCTGGTGGGCGGGGAGTCGTCGGTCCGTCAGTGCGGCGCGGGCACGTCGGCGAAGGTCTCGGGCACGGACAGCATGCGGGCACTCGACGGCGGCCAGTAGGTGGCGAAGGCGCGGCCCACGATGTTGTCCACGGGCACCGTTCCGCCGTTCACGTCGAGGTGGGCGCGGGAGTCGGCGGACGCGCTGCGGTGGTCGCCGAGCAGGAACACCGATCCGGCCGGCACGGTGACGTCGAACGTCCGGTCCGACGGGCCATCGCCGCGGAACAGGTAGTCCTCGTCGAGGGCGCGGCCGTTGACGGTGATCCGGTTGGTGCCGTCGCAGCAGACCACGCGGTCGCCCGCCACGCCGACGACGCGCTTGATGAACTCCTGGTTGGCGCCGACCGTCCACCCGGACGGCGGCCTGAACACCACGATCTCCCCGCGCTCGGGGCTTCCCATCCGATAACTGATCTTGTCGACCAGGACCTTGTCGTCGATGAGCAGGGTCTGCTCCATCGAGCCGGACGGGATGTAGAACGTCTGCAGCACGTACGCGCGGACGCCGACCGCGACCAGGACGCCGACGACGGCGAGGATGAGCAGTTCTCTCAGGCGCGACCATGCTGACCGCTGCTTGCGGTCCTTGTCGCTGTCGGTCTGTGTCGGCACGGACGCAGCGTACCTTCCCGCGCACATCATGATCAGTGTCCGATGCGCGGGAGGCCTTCTGATCACCATGAGTGATGTCCGTCGAGCGCAGCGGGATGACTATTCACTCGCTTGAATTGTTGTGGGGCCACCTTTCCGGGTTCCGGATCGTAACGGGCGAGCGCCGGTTGCGGTCCCTACCTGGATATTGCCACCGCGCGGCCCCGGAATTCCGGGAAAGCAGCTCCAGGGACCGAGCGCGACCTAACAACATGCCGTACGCGCTGCGGCTGACCGGCCCGCTCGACGTGCCGGCGCTGCGGGCCGCGCCGGCCGACCTGCTGGAGCGCCACGAGAGCCTGCGTACCGTGTTCGCCGAGCGCGACGGCGTCCCGCACCAGGTCGTCCTCGACCGGGCCACGGTGGCGATCGAGCGGCCGGCGGGCGACCCGGCGGCGTGGACGGCGGAGGCGGCGCACCGCCCGTTCGACCTGTCCCGGGACCTGCCGCTGCGCACCCACCTTCAGACCGGCCCGGACGGGCACCTTCTGCTGCTCGTGCTGCACCACATCGCCGCGGACGGCTGGTCGGTCGGCCCGCTGCTGCGGGACCTGTCGGCCGCGTACGCCGCCCGGCACGGCGGCACCGCCCCGGCGTGGACGGCCCTGCCCGTGCAGTACGCCGACTAGTGCTCCTGGCGGGCCTGGAGGTGCTGGCGGTGGCCGGCGAGGCGGTGCCCGTCGAGGTGGTGGACCGGGTGAAGCTCGTGACCCTGTTTCAGCACACCGTCCCGGCGGGCGACAAGCCGGGTTTCTTCGCCGCGATGCAGGCCCTGTTGACGGCGACGTTCTCGGTCGCGTCCCTCACCTTCGGGTTCCTGGGTGACGTCCTGTCGCCGCAGACACTGTGCCTGATCCAGGCGGCCGGCTTCGTCCCCGTAGCCCTGGCCCTGCTGGCCGTGCGGCGCCGCGAACCCGTCCCGGCTGTCGTAGGGTCTGCGGCATGACGCAGCAGACACACACCCTCGTCACGCCCGATGTGGACCTGGTCTACGACGTCCGCGGTCCGCTTCCCCCGGCCGGCGGCCGCGCGCTGCTGATGATCGGCCAGCCGATGACCGCGGAGGGCTTCGCCGCGCTCGCCGCCCACTTCACCGACCGGACGGTGGTCACCTACGACCCCCGCGGCCTGGGCCGCAGCGTCCGCAAGGACGGCCGGTCCGACCACACGCCCCAGGATCAGGCGGCCGACCTGCACCTGCTGATCGAGGAACTGGGCGGCCCGGTGGACGTGTTCGCCAGCAGCGGCGGCGCGGTGACCGCGCTCGAGCTGGTCGCGACCCACCCCGGCGACGTCGCCACGCTGGTCGCCCACGAGCCGCCGATCAACGCCGTGCTCCCCGACGCCGAGGCCGCCGCCCGCGCCCGGGCCGGCTTCCACGAGGCGTACCAGGCGAAAGGCTTCGGAGCGGGTATGGCCGCCTTCGTCGCGATGACCTCCTGGCGGGGCGAGTTCACCGACGCCTACTTCGCCCAGCCCGCCGGCGACCCGGCCGCACTCGGCATGCCGGCCGGCGACGACGGCACCCGCGACGACCCGCTGCTGTCGCGCAAGTCGTGGGCGATCACCGACTACCGCCCCGACCCGGCCGCCCTCCGGGCGGCGTCGACCCGGATCGTCATCGCGGTCGGCGAGGAGTCGGAGGGCACGTACACCGCGCGTACGGCCCACGGCACGGCGGCGCTGCTCGGCCAGGAGGCGACGGTCTTTCCGAGCCACCACGGCGGCTTCCTCGGCGGCGAGTTCGGCTACGCCGGCAAGCCCGAGGAGTTCGCGGCCCGGCTCCGCGAGGTCCTGGCGGCACAACGATGATCCACCACGTCCAGCTCGCCTGCCCGCCCGGCAGCGAGGAAGCCCTGCGCACCTTCTAAGGCGGCGTCCCGGGACTGCAGGAGATCCCCAAGCCTCCCGTCCTGGCGACCCGCGGCGGATGCTGGTTGCGCGGTCACGGCATCGAACTGCACCTCGGCGTGGAGCAGGACTTCCGGCCGGCCCGCAAGGCGCACCCCCGGCCTGCTGGTCGACGACCTCGACGAGTGGGCGGCGCGGCTGCGCACGGCGGGCTGAGGACCATGCCGCATCGCCTCGCTACGCGGGTGACTTGCGACCGCGTTGAGGTGCCAGGAGTTCGTGGGCGCCTCGGAGACGGGTGGTGAGGCGGGACTGGGTCGTGGTGCAGTCCAGGCGGACGTCGAGGGGCCCGGGTGGGCCGGACGTGGCGCGCAGGCCGGTGGGCAGGGCTGTCTCGTCGAGACCGTCGCGGCGGGCGATGAGGGTGCCGAGGTGGTGGCGGCTGACGGGGTCGGGGCCGGCAAGGTGGTGGATTCCGGCGTGCGGGGAGGCGGCCAGCTCCAGCAGCGCCGCGGCGAGGTCGCCGACGTGGATCGGGCACCGGATGTCGTCGGTGAACAGGGCGCCCGTCTCGGCGCCCGTGGCGAGCGCGTGCACGAAGGTCTCGTGCACCGAGTCGCCGTCGCCGATGATGAGGGAGGTCCGGGCGATGACGGCGGTGGGGTCGAGGCCCTTGACCGCCGTCTCGGCCGCGGCCTTGGCGGCGCCGTACGGGGTGATGGGATCGGGAAGGGCCGTCTCGTCGTAGTGGACCGCCCGGCCGGAGAAGATCGCGTCGCTGGACACGTGCACGAGCCGGGCTCCGGCCGCCGCTGCCGCCGCCGTGACGTGCGTGGCACCGTCCGCCGTGGTCGCCCAGTCCGACTGCCGGTACGCGGCGTTGACGACCACGGCCGGTCGGATCCGGCTCACCAGCGCGGTCACGTGATCGCGGCGCCGGATGTCGAGCGCCTGCCAGTCGACGCCGGTGACGGGCGAGGGTCGGCTGTGGAAGGTGGCCGCGACCCGGGCTCCGGCGTCGCGGGCCCGCCGGGTCACCTTCCGGCCGAGGAAGCCGCTGCCGCCCACCACGAGAAGATCCATGTGAACAGGTTAGGCGGCCCGCGGGTCACGGCCGACGGTGTCCCGTTACCGCTCCGATAGCGAACCTTCCGGTGCTCTTAAGGCGACGCCGCTCACACTCCCAGCGTCACGATGATCGATTCGGGCCTGGGGAGGACCACTCGTGAAGCATGCGAGGAAGAGCAGAGCCGCGCTCCGTGCGACGGTGTTCGGCGGGGTTACGCTGGTCGTCCTCGGTGCCGGGGCGGTCGTCACGGCCGGGTACTCGGGCAGCGCCGGGGTGACGCCGCCGGATGCGGCCGACCGGCTGGCGCTCAGCACGGCCGCGGCGGACCAGTACGTCACGGGTGCCTCGACCGGCTTCACGAAGGGCTCGGAGGAGAAGTACAGCCGCCAGCAGGTGACCTCGACCCAGCGCGGCCTGACCTACGTCAGCTACGCCCGTTCTTATAAGGATCTTCCGGTTTTCGTCGGTGGTGACGCCGTCGTGGTGACCGACCGCGACGGCATCGTTCGGGGGAGCGCCGCCGGGGCCGGGCCGCTCAAGGTCTCGACCAAGGCCACGGTGACCGCGAAGCAGGCGAGCGCCACCGCGCTGCGTAAGCACCCCGGTGCCGTCAGTGGTACGCCGAAGCTCGGCGTGATCGCGGAGGACGACGGCCGGCTGGTGTGGGAGGTCGTCGTCGAGGGCCGGGGCGACCACGGTCCGAGCCGGGCGCACGCCTACGTCGACGCGCGCACCGGTACCTACGTCGGCTCCTGGGACGAGATCGCCGGGGGCACGGGCAACGGCCACTACAACGGCACGGTGCAGATCGGAACGACCGGCAGCGGCGGCCAGTTCGAGATGCGGGACCCGGCGCGGGGCAACATGCGCACGGTGAACGACGCCGGCGGCCGGGCCTTCACCGACGCCGACGACAAGTGGGGCAACGGCCGCGGCACCGACCTGGTGACCGGCGCGGTCGACACCCAGTACGCCGCCGCCACGATGTGGGACATGCTGAAGAGCAAGTTCCAGCGCGACGGCATCGACGGCAAGGGGCGCACCGCCGCCATGTTCGTCGGCCTGGACGACGTCAACGCGTTCTACAGCTGCGCCGGCACCGGAGACGCGAGCCGCGACGAGACCAAGTACGGGCACACCGAGGACAACGCCCGGCAGGTCAACTCGGTGGACGTGGTCGCGCACGAGCTGGGTCACGGCCTGTTCTGCCACACCCCGGGCGGCAGCCGGGGCACGTCGAACGAGACCGGCGGCCTCAACGAGGGCACCGGCGACATCTTCGGCACGCTCGCCGAGCACTTCGCCGCGAACCCGAACGACCCGGCCGACTACCTCGTCGGCGAGGAGGTCGACCTGGTCGGCGAGGGTCCGATCCGCACCATGTTCGACCCGTCCAAGAGCGGCGACCCGAACTGCTGGTCCACCGCGATCCCGCGCACCGAGGTGCACTCGGCGGCCGGCCCGCTCAACCACTGGTTCTACCTGGCCGCGGAGGGTTCGAAGCCCCAGGGCAAGCCGGCCAGCCCCTCGTGCAACGGCAAGTCCGTCACCGGCATCGGGCTGTGGGAGGCGGGGGAGATCTACTACCACGCCCTGCTGCGCAAGACGTCCGGCTGGACCTACTCGCAGGTGCGCAAGGCGACCCTGGACGCCACCCGCGAGCTGTATCCGAACGGTTGCGCCGAGTTCGACGCGGTCAAGGCCGCCTGGGACGCGGTGAGTGTGCCGGCGCAGAACGACCCCACGTGTACGGCGCAGCCCGGCCCCGCGCCGAAGCCCACGCCGTCCGCGTCCACTCCCGCGCCGAAGCCGTCGGCCAGCACGCCCACGACTCCCGGCGGCCAGAGCGTCGGCGCACCGGATGTCGACGGGGCCAAGATCGAGGCGCACCTGGAGGAGTTCGCCCGCATCGCCGAGGACAACGGCGGCAACCGGGCCCACGGCACCGCCGGGTACAAGGCGTCGCTCGACTACGTCAAGGCGAAGCTGGACGCCGCGGGATACACGACGCGGATCCACCAGTTCACCTCCGGCGGTAGGACCGGCTTCAACCTGATCGCCGACCTGCCCGGCCGCGGCGACCCGAACCAGGTCGTGATGCTCGGTGCGCATCTGGACAGCGTCGACGAAGGCCCCGGCATCAACGACAACGCCAGCGGCTCCGCCGGTGTCCTGGAGGTCGCCCTGGCCTACGCCGCCTCCGGCGCCAAGGGCGACAAGGCCATCCGCTTCGGCTGGTGGGGTGCGGAGGAGGACGGCCTGGTCGGCTCCAAGGCGTACGTGAACTCGCTGTCCGCCGCCGAGAAGGCCAAGGTGACCGCCTACCTCAACTTCGACATGATCGGTTCACCCAACCCGGGGTACTTCGTCTACAACGACGACGCCAAGGGCGGTTTCATCACCCAGGCCTTCCAGGAGGGCTTCGCCGCCGAGCGCATCGAGTCGGAGGGCGTCGGCCTGCGCGGCCGCTCGGACCACGCCTCGTTCATGGCGGCCGGGATCCCCAGTGGCGGCACGGCGACGCTGAGCCTCGCGGCGACGATGAGCCAGGCCCAGGCGCAGCGGTGGGGCGGCGAGGCCGGGCAGCCGTTCGACCCCTGCTACCACAAGGACTGCGACACGCTCGACAACATCAGCGCCGCCGCACTGGACACGCACACCGATGTGGCCGCGTACGCCGCCTGGAAGCTGACCGGGGTGAAGGCGCCGGTGGAGCCGGCCGGCACGCGGGTGTCGAACGACTCGGAGTTCCCGATCCGCGACCGGGCGGCCGTCGAGTCCCCGATCACCGTGCAGCAGCAGGGCCAGGCGCCGGCCACGCTGAAGGTGGACCTCGACATCACCCACCCGTTCCGCGGTGACCTGGAGATCCACCTGCTGGCGCCGGACGGCACCGCGTACCTGATCAAGAAGGCGAGCCGTTTCGACCGGGCCGACGACGTCAAGCTCAGCCACACCGTCGACGCCTCGGCGGAGCGGGCGAGCGGCACCTGGAAGCTGCGGGTGCGCGACCTCTACTCGGGTGACACCGGCACATTGCGTTCCTGGGGCCTGACCTTCTAGGTCAGGGGCACTGGTCGGGGGCGGTTCCGTGGTGGGCACGGACCGCCCCCGACCGCTATGGTCGGCACTCGATCTTTCGACCGGCGGTGCTCCTGGAATGAGACGCAGTTACGTTCGCGTCGCCCTCGCGGTGACGACGCTGGTGGCCCTGGCGTTCGTCATCCCGCTCGCCCTGCTCGTGCAGACGGCCGCGCAGGACCGCGCGATGCGCGAGGCGGAACGGCAGGCCCTCGGCCTGTCGGCCGTGGTGGTGGTCGCCAAGGACCGCGATCTCGTGCGCAATTCCATCGAGAGTACGCAAGCCGGTCACGAGGGACGGCTCGCCGCACATCTGCCGGCGATGGGTACGATCGGCACTTCCCGCGTCGACGCCGGCATCGTCCTTCAGGTCCGGCAGCAGCAGAGCGCGGGCACCGTCGAGGTGGACGGCGGCCGGGCGTACCTGCGCCCGGTGGCCCTGCCCGAGGGGCTCATCGCGGTGATCGAGGTGTACGTGCCGACGGCCTCGCTGCGCTCCGGGGTCGCCCTGGCCTGGCTGGTGCTCATCGCCGAGGCGATCGTGCTGGTGGGGGTCTCGACGTTCCTCGCGGACCGGCTCGCCGCCCGGGTGGTGCGCGCGACCGGCGATCTCGCCCGGACCGCCGCCAGCCTCGGCGGCGGCAGCCTGCACGCCCGGGTCCAGCCGAGCGGCCCCCGCGAGATCGAGGAGGTCGGCGGCGCGCTCAACGTCCTCGCCGAGCGGTTCGTCGAGCTGCTCGCCACCGAGCGTGCGCTGGCCGCGAACCTGTCGCACCGGCTGCGGGTACCGCTGACGGCGCTGCGGCTGAACACCGAGGCGCTGCCGGCCGGCGCGGACCGGGACCGCCAGCTTCGGGTGGTCGATCGGCTGGAGAACGAGATCAACGCGGTGATCGTGGAGGCGGCCCGTCCGCTGGCGGCGCGGCCGCGGCTGCGGTGCGACCTGGGCGCCGTCGTGGCCGACCGTACGGAGTTCTGGGGCGCCCTGGCCGAGGACCAGGGCCGGCCGTGGCAGGCCGACCCGCCGCCCGAGGGCATCACCGTGCCGGCGGCCTTCTCGGTCGTCGCCGAGGCGCTGGACGTGCTGCTGGGCAACGTCTTCCACCACACGCCGGAGACGGCGGCCTGCCGGGTGTCCGTGCAGCGCGGTCCCGACGGGGCGTCGGTCACGGTGGAGGACGCCGGGCCGGGCTTCCGCGACCCGGAGGCGGCGGTGTCACGGGGCGCCAGCGACGCCGACTCCACGGGGCTGGGCCTGGACATCGCCCGGCGCCTCGCCGCCGACACCGGTGGCCGGTTCGCCGTCGGCCGTGGCGAGCTCGGCGGCGCCCGGGTCGTGCTGACGCTGGGCCTGGCGGCCGAGGACGTGCCGGCGCCGGCGCCCCGCCGAGGCCTGTGGTCGCGCCTCACCGGCGCGCGATCGGGCGGCAGCGGCGCGCACGCCCGGCGCTAGCTAGATCCGGCTCGGCCCGCGTCGTCCGGCGCTACGGGGTTGGCTCAGCCCCGCGTCGTCCGGCGCCACGGGTCGGCTCAGCCCGCGTCGTCCGGCGCGGACAGCCGGATGCCCACTCCGCGGACGGTGTGCAGATAGCGCGGCGCGGCGGCCCGCTCGCCCAGCTTGCGCCGCAGCCAGGTGACGTGGACGTCGACCGTCTCGAGTGAGCGGCTCTCCGAGCACCAGACGTCGTCGAGCAACTGGCGCCGGGTGACCACCTTGCCGGCCCGCTGCATGAGATAGGCGAGCAGGTCGAACTCGAGCCGGGAGAGTTGCAGCGGCGCGCCGTCGAGCGAGGCGGTCCGCGCCTCCGGATCGAGCTTGATGCCGCCCAGGGTGAGGGTGCTCACCTCGGGCGCGGCCCCGCGGCGCAGCACCGCCGCGATCCGCGCCTCCAACTGCTCGGCGGAGTACGGCTTGACCACGTAGTCGTCCGCCCCGGCGCGCAACAGGCTGATCATCTCGCTCTCCGCGCCACGGGCGGTCGCGACGACGACCGGCACCGCGGAGGTGGCGCGGATGCGGCGCAGCACCGTCGCGCCGTCGAGATCCGGCAGGTTGAGGTCGAGCACCACGACGTCGGGACGCCAACTGGCCAGCTCCCGCAGCCCGTCGAGGGCGGCCGCACAGAGCCGTACGACGTGTCCGGTCACCGAGAGTAAGCGCTCGATGGCTTCACGGATGTCCCGATCGTCCTCGATCACCAGCACCTGAGCCATGCTCACAATCTATCGATCGCTGAGGCAGAATGTAATCATGGGCCGGAGCTGGAGATTCGTCGTCGCGTGGCTGACCGCGGCGAGCGCGGCGGTCACGGTGTCCTGGCTCGGGGTCCGGGTCGGCATCGCCCCCGCGATCACCGCCGAGGCGCCGGTGGCCATCGATGTCAACCGACGGTACACGGAGGTCCGGTTCGGGCCGGCCGATCCGACGGTCACACCGACGTCGCCCCGGCCCAAGCCCAGCCGCTCGTCGGCGCGGCCCACCCGGACGCCGACGGTCGCACCCACCCCGACCCGGGCGCCGTCGACGCGCCCGCCGACGGCCTCACCGTCGCCCAGCCCGTCGGAGCCGGAGCCCGACCGCCGTCCGCGCTACCGGGTCCCCGCCGACGGCGGCGATGTGATCGTCGCCTACTCGTCGACCCGGGTCGACGTGATCGACACCGAGCCCCGGCTGGGGTACGTGGCGAGCACGACCCGCAGCAGCGACACGGTGGTCGTCGTGCGGCTCGACGGCCCGGCGCACGCCTCGGTCATCACGGCGTACTGGGACGAGGGGCCGGAGGCGCAGATCGTCGAGGAGTACAGCTAGGGCGGGCTTCGCCGAACCGGTTGACGGGCCGCCTCCGGCGCGCGACGCTGGATTCTTGGGCTCATCACACTTGGGGAGGGGGTCCCCGCGGTGATCGATTTCCTGCTCGGCACTCTGCTGATCATCTGCATGGTCGTCACGATGATGGTGCTGACTCCGCCGTCGCACCTGCACCTGCGGCACCACCACCATCACCACCGGCACTGACGTGGCTGGAGGGTTCGCCCTGTCCTAGTGGGCCCGGTGGAAGGCCTCGACCACGGACAGGGGCACCCGGCCGCGCCCGGACATGGCGTAGCCGTGCTCGCAGGCCCAGTCGCGGATCATCTGGTTCAGGTCGCGGCCGGACCGGCGCGGCCGGGCCGGGCTGCGGGAATCGGCGCGGCGACCGGCGGTGCCGCGATCGGCGCGGCCGGTGATGTCCCCGCGGCCGACCGGGGTCGCGGCGGACAGGAACGGCCGCAGCGCCGTCCGTAGTATCCCGGCGTTCGTCTCGGACAGATCGATGGTGTAGGTCCTGCCATCGAGGCCGAACTCGACCGTACGGTCGGCGCTGCCACCGTCGAGGTCGTCGGTCAGCACCGTGATGACTTGTCTGGCCATGGGGAGATCTCCTGAGGCAGGGACGGTGCGGCCCGACCGGCGCACGTGCGTGCGGTTCCTGAGCGCGACGCCCCCGATGACTCGCCGTGGCGCCCAGGGCGACGGCTCGCCCGTGTCGAGATGTGACCGGTGTCGCTCGCGAATTGTCACAGGAATATGGCGGGAATGTCATTTCCGAATGGTGGCCGCGGCGGCGGTTCTCCTGACCCGATCGAGCCTAGGTAGCCCGCCACGGCGGTGTCAAGTGCATCAGACAATACAGTGGACGACCTTGCTCACGAGCGCCACCAGCTCAATCATTCCGTCCGTTGTGGAGTAGGCGGTGGTCGATCTCCGAATTGGATCGCCGGGACCGTACACTGACCCGATGGCTTCCCCGCAAGAACTGGTGCTGATGGCGGTGCATGCCCACCCCGGTCCCGAGTCCACCAATACCGGCGGCATTCTCGCGCACTATGCCCGGCAGGGTGTGCGTGTCGTGCTGGTGACCTGCACCGATGGGGAGCTCGGCGCCGGCCCGGACGGCGCCGGGCCCGGACAGCAGGGCCACGATCCCTCGGCGGTGGCCGAGACCCGTCTCGCGGAGCTGCGCGAGGCGTGCGGGCACCTCGGCGTGCACCATCTCGAACGGCTCGGCTACCTCGACTCGGGGATGACCGACGGCGGTCCGCGCCGGCCGGAGGCCTTCCGCGACGTTCCCGAGGAGAGCGTCGCCGAGCGGATCGGCGCCCTCATCGAGCGGTATCACCCGCAGGTGGTAGTGACCTACGACCCCGAGGTGCACTATCACCCCGACCACACTCACGCCGCCCTGGCGACGCTGCGGGCGGCGCGGGAGACCGGCATCCCCGCCAAGGTGTACTCGGTGGCCCTCGGCGCGGCGTACTGGAACGAGATCCACGACGCTGCCGTCCGGGAGGGCCTGCGCGAGGCCGGCGACAAGCCCCGGCTCAGCGCCGAGACGCAGTGGGTGGACGGGCGCATCACCACGACCGTCGACGTCGCGACGGTGCTGGCGCGCAAGCAGGCCGCCATCCTCGCCCACGCCAGCCAGATCCGGGGCACCTGGATCGAGCGGCTCTTCTCGCGGGAGATGCCGGCGGTGCTCGGCCGGGAGAGCTACATCCGCACCTGGGACCGCAGCGGGTCGCCGCTTCCCGACCAGGATCTCTTCGCCGGTATCACCGATCGGGTGTGACGTTCGGCCGCACGACACGAGGTGACGACATGAGCAGCACCCCCGCCGGCGACACGTCCGGTTTCTGGCTGGCCGGCACGGTTCTCCGGCTGCTGGAGGAGAGGTACGGCCGGGGCCGCGTCCCGTCCGTGCGGGTCCTGTCGCGGCACATCCGCGACGCCAACGAGGGTGACACCATCTCGCACGGTCACATGCACAACATCCTCAGCGGCGGCGCGGTCAACATCACCGACCGGACGCGGGCCGTGCTCGCCCGGTTCCTCGGGGTGCCCCCCACCGCGCTCATGCCCTCGGCGGAGCCGGTGCCCGGACCGGCCGGCCCGCCCTCCCCCGAGACCCTCGCGATGCGCTTCTCCTCCCTGCGGCCGGAGGAGCTCGAGGCGATCGAGAAGGCCATCCACATGGTGAGGGATGCGCGCGACTCCATCGATCGAGGGTGAGCCGGCGATGCCCCCCGGGGCGGAGAACGGAGAGGGTCTTGACGTCCAAGTACACGCGCGCCATCGCCGGCAGGCTCGTCGCCCGCCTGCCGGAGCTTCCCGAGCCGTGGCACATCGAGGTGCTCTGCCGGGACGTGGCGCGGCTGCGCGGCCGACCGCTGACCGTGCACGGGGTCAGCCTGCGGGGACTGCCCTCGGGCCTGTGGTACGACGACGGCGTCAGCGACCGGATCATCCACCGCGCCTCGGCGACCGGCTACTACCGGGACCACATCATTTTGCACGAGCTGTGTCACATCCTCGCCGGCCACGGCGTTCCCCGGCCGAAGGTGGTGGCCGAGATGACGCGGACCGGTCCCGCCGGACGCGCGGAGCAGACCCGGGCGCGGCTCTGCGACAGCATCGAGGAGGAGGTCGCCGAGACCTTCGCCACGATGGTGCTGCGGGCGGCGGGACAGCGGCCCCCACGCGACCTGAGCGTGGCGGAGCGGCGAGCGGAGGAACTGTTCGGAGCCAGCCGTGCGTGACGTGCCGAGCTGGGTCGAGAACCTTCGCGGAGTCATCTTCGTCGTCGTGTGGGCCGTGCTGATCCTGCGCATCCCGGCCGTCCGCCGGCGCCGGCAGCGTCCGGCCTGGGTCGTTCTGCTGTGCCTGGCGGTCGGATCGGTGGCGATCCAGGCCGGCGTCGCCCGGCGCATCGACGACGCCACCGGGGTGACGCACCTGAGCGACCTGGTCGTGACCATGGTCGCGCTCACCGACTTCGCCGCCGTGTGGTGGTTCGCCCAGCACCTACGCCGCGACGAGGAGCCGGGCCCGGCCCGCCGGGCGCCGCTGTCGGCCGCCGCGGCGATGGCCACGGCCGCCATCGTGCTGTTCATCCTCACCCCGGAAGCCGACAGGTTCGGCAAGCAGGCGCACGGCTGGTGGATCGTCTACGCCATCGCCTGGATCGGGTACGGGGCGACGACGGCGGTCGCGGCCGCGGCCATCTTCTGGCGTACGGCCCGGTCGATGCGCAGTCCACTGCTGCGCTACAGCATGATCGCGCTGACGATCGGGGTCGGCGCCGAACTGCCGTACCTGGTGATCCGGGCCATCCGGTGGTTCGTCCCGGGCACTCCGGCGGAGCTGGCGGTGGCCGGTTTCTGGTGCTCCTTCGCCCGGTTCGTCGTGGTCGCCCTCGCCTGCTCCATCGCCGCCCTCGAACCGATGCGCAAGGCCGTCGTGTACTGGGGGCGCCGGCAGCGGCTGCACCGCCTCTGGTCGCTGCTGAGAGAGTCCACGCCCGAGCTCGTCCTGCACGAGCCGGTGTCGCGCACCGCCGACCTGGTCGGCTTCGGCAACACCTGGGAGCTGCTGCATCAGCGGGTCGTCGAGATTCGCGACAGCATCACCTTCCTGCACGACGGCTGGGCGACGCCCGCCCTGCTGCGGGCGGCCGTGGACCACGCCGGGAAGACCGGAGCGGGTCCGCAGCGCCTCGTGGCCATCGCGTGCTGGGTGGAGGCGACCCGGCGCCAGGCGCTGGCCGGCGTGCCGAGAACCGCTCAGGAGCCCGGGCAGGAGCTGCTCCCGGACGTCCGGGCTACCGCGTCCACCATGCGCCGGGAGGTGAGCCAGCTCGTGCGGCTGCACCGCCATCTCACCTCGCGGGCGGTCCAGGACTTCGCCGGCCGGCAGGCGAGCAGCCCGGCGAGCCCGGTGTCCTGAGCGGGCCGTCCACGTCCGTGGGCGAGTGATGTTTCGTGATCCACGTATCTCGGCGTGGCGAGGATCCTCCTATCCGGTACGACCTTGCGCGGCGCGGAGATCCGCGAAGCGCGAGCGCGGGCGGAGGAGACCCGATACATGCGCTTCTGACAGAATTCGCCGATGTCGATGAATGGGTGACCGTGCACTCGTAGACTGTGGGTTCTGTCTCTGCGACGGGAGGCTGCATTGGACACGCCGGGCGGGACCGACCCGGGTGCGTCGTCCGCCGCGGGGGACGACACCCCGGGACCGGCGCTGCGCCTCGAGGTGCTCGGCCCGTTGCAGGCCTGGCAGGGTGACACCTGCCTGACGCTGGGTCCGGTGCAGCAGCGGGTCGTGCTGTCCGTGCTGGCGTTGCACGCCAACCGGCCGCTGCGTCGCGAGCAGCTCATCGAGGCCGTCTGGGGCGAGGCCGCACCCGCCTACGCGGTGAACCTCGTCCACAAGTACATCTCCGGGCTACGCCGCGCGTTCGATCCGGTGCGCTCCGCCGGCTCCCCGTCGCGGCTGCTCGCCTGGACGGACATCGGCTACCGGCTGTCCCTGCCGCCCGGCTGCCTCGACCTGGAGGTCTTCGACCGCGAGATCGGCCGGGCCCGGGCGGCCCGGGCCGCGGGCGAGCTGCCCGAGGCCGCGCAGGCCGTCCACGCCGCGCTGCAGTTGTGGCGCGGTCCGGCCTTCGACGGGCTGACCAGCCCGCTGCTGGACGCCGAACGCGAGCGGCTCGCCCAGCGCCGGATCAGCGTGCTGGAGGAACGCATCGAGATCGACCTGGCCATGGGCAACGACCAGGACCTCGTCGCCGAGCTGCAACGCCTGGTCGCCGAGCATCCGATGCGCGAGCGCCTGCGCGGCTCCCTGATGACGGCGCTGTACCGCAGCGGGCGCCAGGGAGAGGCGCTGACCGCGTTCCACGCGGTGGCCCGCTATCTCAAGGAGGAGCTCGGCGTCGACCCGTCCGCCGAGCTGCAGGACCTCTACCAGCGCATCCTCACCAACGATCCCGCTCTGGCCGGCACCGCGCCGCCGGTGCGGGCGGTCGCCGAGCCCGCCGGGGCGGATCCCGGCCCGGTGCTGCCCGTCCCGGCGCAGCTTCCGTACGCGATCCCGCATTTCGTGGGCCGCGACGCCGAGCTGCGGCATCTCGACGAGCTGATCGGTCCGGACGGCGGCGACGGCATGGTGATCGCGGCGATCACCGGGACCGCCGGGGTCGGTAAGACCTCGCTGGCGGTGCACTGGGCGCACCGGATCAGCGGCGGCTTCCCGGACGGACAGCTCTACGTGGACCTGCGCGGCTTCGACCCCAACCTGTCCGCGGTGGAGCCCGGCGAGGCGCTGCGCGGGTTCCTCGACGCCCTGGGCGTGCCGGCGCGCCGGGTGCCCGCCACGCTGGAACAGCAGGCGGCGCTCTACCGCAGCCTGCTCGCCGGCCGGCGGGTGATGGTGGTGCTGGACAACGCCCGCGACACGGAGCAGGTGATGCCACTGCTGCCCGGCTCGGCCGGCTGCCTCGTGCTGGTGACCAGCCGCAACCGGCTGTCCGGCCTGGTCGCGGCCGGTGCCGTCGCGGTGCCGGTGGATCTGCTGACCGCCGACGAGGGGCGGCAGATGCTGCGCGGCCGCCTCGGCCCGTCCCGGGTCGAGGCGGAGCCCGGCGCCGTCGACGACATCATCGCGGTCTCGGCCCGGTTGCCGCTGGCGCTGGCCATCGTGGCCGCTCGGGCGGCGGCCCATCCCCGGTTCTCCCTCGCCGCGCTCGCCGGTGATCTCGGCCAGGCCCGGGGCGGACTCGACGCGTTCGTCGGCGAGAACGAGGCCACCGACGCCCGAGCCGTGCTGTCCTGGTCGTACCACCTGCTCGGCGCCCCGGCGGCCCGGTTGTTCCGCCTGCTGGGGTTGCACCCAGGGCCGGATATCTCGGTGGCCGCGGCCGCCAGCCTGGCCGGCGTCGCGCCATCGGAGGCGCGCCGGCTGCTCGCCGCCCTCTGCGGCGCCCACCTGCTCGACGAGGTCACGCCCGGCCGGTTCGGCTTCCACGACCTGCTGCGAGCCTATGCCGCCGAGCAGGCCCGCGCGCCCGGTGCGGCCGCCGAGCGGGAGCAGGCCCTGGTGGGGATGTTCGACCACTATCTGCACACCGCGTACGCCGCCGACCGGTTGCTCTACCCGTACCGGGCGCCGCTCGAGGTGGGTGAGCCCGCCGACGGGGTGACCACGGCGGAGCTTGCGGACACGAAGCGGGCCATGGCCTGGTTCGTCGCGGAGCACCCGAATCTGCTCGCCGCCATCACCCTGGCCTCCGCCGCCGGCCAGCACTCCTATGTCTACGGCCTCGCGTGGACGATGACCGCCTTCCTCAACTACCAGGGCCACTGGCACGACTGGGCCGCGACGATGGAAGCCGCCCTGCGGGCCGCCCGGCGCCTCGGCGACCTCGGCGGCCAGGCCCAGGCGCACCGCCTGCTCAACCTCGCCTATCTGCAGCTCGGCCGGCTGGACGAGGCCGGCGACCATGCCCGGCAGGCGCTGCGGGTCTTCGCCGAGCTGGGCGACCTGCCCGGGCAGGCGCGGATCCACCTCAACTTCGGGCGGGTGCTGGAGCGACAGTGCCACTTCCAGCAGGCGCTCGACCAGGCCCGCAAGGCGCTGGAGCTCTTCCGGCTCGCCGGGGATCCACCCGGGGAGGCCGACGCGCTGAACTGGGTGGGGTGGTATCACAGCCAGCTCGGCTACCACGAGCAGGCGCTGGAGTACTGCCACCAGTCGTTGGTCGTGCACCAGGGCTCGGGCGACTGGCCGGGCCGCGCCGACACCTGGGACAGCCTGGGCTACGCGCACCACCATCTCGGCCATCACGACGAGGCGATTTCTTGTTATGAACAGGCGCTCGCGCTCTGGCACGATCTCGGCGACCGATACCAGGTGGCGATGACGCTGCTGCGGCTCGGCGACACCCACCGGGCCGCGGGTGACCTGCTCGCGGCGCGTGACGCCTGGCTGCGGGCGATGCGGATCTTCGACGGTTTCGGCCATCCGGAGGCCGCCACCGTGCGGTCCAAGCTCGACCTGCTGACCCATGGCCCGCGAACCGACAAGGGACATCGATGAAAATAATTGGAGGCTAGGCTGGTGCCGACGGTCCGGGTCGGGTGCCGTCGTCCGGGACCGGGACGAGGCGACCAGCGAAAGGAAAGAGATGTCCGACAAGACCGGTGCACCGAGATCGACCCGCGGGGGGTCGGGTGCCATCATCGGAGGACTCGCCGTCGGTGCCCTGCTGGGCACTCCGGTGGCCGCCTCCGCGGCGACCGCCGCGGAGCCGCCGGCCATCGTCACCGAGGTCGGCACGACCGTCCGCGCCTGTCAGGCGCCACGGATCGCGGCCGACGAGTCGGTGACCACGATCCGCGAACAGTTCCAGTTGTCGTTCACCGCCGGCGCCGTGACACCGGTGCGGACAGACCTGGCTCCGATCATCTGTGATCCCCACTAACCAGAAGCCTGCGAGGCGCGAGCCGATCGCGCTGCGCCCGCTCGGACCGGCGGCCGACGGTCCGAGCGCGGCGCAGCGCGCCGCCCGGCCTGTGGTGCTGGTCTCGATGCCGTTCATGATGGCCGACCGGCCCTCCATCCAGCTCGGCCTGCTCAAGGCCGTCGCGGCCGGCCACGGCTACGACGCCCGTACGCTGCACGCCAACCTCGACTTCGCCGCCCGGATCGGTGCCGACACCTACCACGCGCTGTGCGAGGACCGGGGGCTGATGATCGGCGACTGGCTCTTCTCCCGCGCGGCCTTCGGCGACGCGGCACCGGATCCGGACGGCGCCCTGCTCGACGACTTCGCGGACGAGGTCGGCCTGCCGGGCCTCAGCGCCGACGACGCCCGCAAGCTGCTGCTGCACATCCGCGACCACGACGTCCCGGCCTACCTCGACGCCCTGGTGAGCGGCTTCGACTGGGACGAGGCCGGCGTCGTCGGATTCACCTGCACGTTCCAGCAGAACGCGGCCTCCTTCGCGCTGGCCCGGCGGCTGAAGCAGCGGTTCCCCCGGCTCGTCACGGTCTTCGGCGGCGCCAACTTCGAGGACGAGATGGGACTCGAGTACGTGCGCCGCACCCCGTGCATCGACTACGCCGTGATCGGCGAGGGCGACGTGGCCCTGCCCGAGCTGCTGGCCGCCCTCGCCACCGGCGCCGACCCGGGCACGGTCCCCGGCGTCGCCCGCCGCACCGCCGGCGGGGTGTCGGCGGCCCCCGGGCGAGCGCCGTACGGCCGCCTCGACGAGTCTCCGCTGCCCGACTACGACGAGTACTTCGCCCGGGCGGAGGCGCTGGGGCTGCAGCCGCGCGCCGGGCTCCGCACCATCCGCATCCCCTTCGAGTCGGCACGCGGGTGCTGGTGGGGCGCGAAGCACCACTGCACGTTCTGCGGGCTCAACGGCTCGACCATGAGCTTCCGCGCCAAGTCGGCGCCGCGCGTGTCCGCCGAGCTGGCCGCCCAGGCGCGACGCTACCGCAGCTTCCGCTTCGAGGCGGTGGACAACATCGTGGACACCTCGTACCTGACCGGGCTCTTCCCCGAGCTGGCCGCCTCCGGCACGACGTACGACATCTTCTACGAGGTCAAGGCCAACCTGAGCCGGGAGCAGCTCAAACTGCTGCGCCAGGGCGGCGTGACCCATCTGCAGCCCGGCATCGAGTCGCTCAGTACCCGGGTGCTCGCCCTGATGCGCAAGGGCGTCCGCGCCGGGCAGAACGTCAACGTGCTGCGCTGGGGCCAGCACTACGGCATCACGATCTCCTGGAACGTCCTGTGGGGCTTCCCGGGCGAGTCCGCCGAGGACTATCGGGAGCAGGCCGCGATCGTGCCGCATCTGGTGCACCTGCGGCCCCCGGTGGGCGCCGGGCGGGTCTGGCTGGAACGGTTCAGCCCGCTGTTCACCGAGCCCGGCTCCGGCGTGCGGACGCGCCGGCCCGAGCGTGGGTACCGCTACGTCTATCCGCAGGCCTACGACCTTCTCCGGCTCGCGTACTTCTTCGAGTACGAGCTCGCCGACCCGCTGCCCGCGGAGGCGTACGCCGGCTTGCGCGCGGCCGTCGAGGAGTGGCAGGCGGCGTGGGAGCGTCCCGAGCCGCCCGCCCTCATCTACTTCTCGGCGCCCGGCTTCCTGCAGATCTACGACGGCCGGCACCCCGGAAGCGAGGGCACGTACACGTTCGAGGGAGATCTTGCCGAGATATACCTCACTTGTGTCGACCGCCCGATCTCGGCCGCCGCCGTGCGCGAGCGCCTCGGCGGGCGCCTGCCGCTCGACGCCGTCCGGGAGGCGTTCGCCGGCTTCGCCGAGCGTGGCCTGATGTTCCTCGACGGCACGGCCGCCCTCGCCCTGGCGCTCCCGGCGGGGGCGACCCGGTGACGCACCCGCCCCCGCGGCCCTGATCGGCGGGACGGACGGCGCATCGCACCGTTCTGCGGTTCCCCCGCGCCCGTGCGATGGCCGATGATGCTGTGACCCGCGACCGAATCCCCGAGGTGGCAATGGACGATCACGTGGCCCTGCGGCCCTTCTCCGAACAGGACCTGCCCTTTCTCGAACGGCTGGGTTCCGATCCGAGCGTCACCGGGCGCTACGTCTGGGCCGGCTTCCGCGACCCCCGGGCGCGGCGCCGCCGGTGGGAGAAGGACGGGTACGTCGGCGCCGACTCGTCGGCGCTCGCCGTGGTCGGCGACGACCCCGAACTGGGCCCCGACACGGTCCTGGGCATCGCGAGCTGGGAGGCGAAGGACCGCGGCGGTCCGCCCGGCGGCTGCTACGAGATCGGCCTCGCGCTGCTGCCGGAATACCGGGGACGCGGCCTGGGCACCGCGGCGCAGCGGGAGATGGTGCGCCATCTGTTCGACTGCACCCTCGCCTTCCGGCTGGAGGCGCAGACCGACGCGGACAACGTCGCCGAGCAACTGGCGCTGGAGAAGATCGGCTTCCGCCGCGAGGGCCTCCTGCGTGGCGCCCGCTTCCGCGAGGGCGAGTGGCGGGACATGCTGATGTACGGATTGCTCCGCCCCGACCTGCGCACCGACGCCGGCGACTGAGCGGGAAGGGCCCCGGTCAGCGGGGCTTCCAGCCGGCGTTCCAGCGCTCGTTCCACCCCCGTCGCACAGGATGAATCCCGCAGTTCACGCCGCAGGGCGTGCCGGCAGCGGCAACGGGGGACACCGTGCTCGTACTGACCCACCAGGACGTGAGATCCGTCCTCGACGGCCACGAGGTCAGCATCCTCGACGCCGTCCGACGGGCGTACATCCTGCATTCGCAGGGCGTCACGGCCGTGCCGCACTCGGCCTTCCTGCGTCTGCCGGACCAGCCCCGGGACGGCGCGATGGCGCTGCCCGCCTACCTCGGCGGCGCCGGCCCCACGGCCGGCGTCACCTGGATCGCGTCCTTTCCGGACAACATCGAGCGGGGCGGGGAGCGGGCGTCGGCCGCGATCATCCTGAACTCGACCTCCACCGGACGCCCGGAGGCGCTGCTGGAGGGGTCGCTCATCTCGGCCCGGCGTACGGCGGCGAGCGCCGCGCTCGCCGCGTCGGCGCTGGGCACGGGGCAGGACGCGGCCGGAGTCACGCTGGTGGGCTGCGGCGTCGTGACCTTCGAGACACTGCGATTCCTGCATGTGGTGCATCCGGATCTCCATGAGGTCACCGTGCACGACCTGCGGCGCGAGCGGGCAGGGGCGTTCGCGGCGCGGGTCGCACGGGAGCTGCCGTCGATGCGCGTCCGGTTCGAGCCGGACCGCGGCCGGGCGCTGGCCGCCGCCAGCCTGGTGGCGATCGCCACCACCGCGGCGACGCCGTACCTCGACTCGCGGAC
Organism: Couchioplanes caeruleus; assembly: GCF_003751945.1. NCBI lineage: Bacteria > Bacillati > Actinomycetota > Actinomycetes > Micromonosporales > Micromonosporaceae > Couchioplanes > Couchioplanes caeruleus. The sequence goes on from NZ_RJKL01000001.1 coordinate 7,742,622, forward strand.
GCTGCGGCCGGGCGCGCTGGTCCTGCACACCTCGTTGCGGGACGTGACGCCGGAGGGCGTGCTCGCCGCGGTGAACGTGGTCGACGACGCCGACCACGTCTGCCGGGCGGACACCTCGCTGGAGCGGGCCGAACGGCTGTCCGGAAACCGGTCCTTCATCACGGCGAACCTGGGCGACCTGCTGCTGGCGGGGACGACGGGCATCCGCGATCCCCGGCGCACCACCATCTTCTCACCCTCCGGGCTGGGCATCCTCGACCTCGCCGTGGCCCGGTTCGCCCGGGACCGCGCGCTGCGGGCGAACCGGGGCATCCGGATCGACGACTTCCTCCCGGCCCGTGACGAGTTCCTTCCCGGCCGCGCCGATTTTTTATCCGGTCGTGCCGACGTTCCTCCCGGTCCTGCCGGCGTGGACGGGGTCGGCGGCCGGACCGGTGAGGACCGGGACGCGGACTTCGCCGCGCCCGGCGAGGCCGGCGTCGGCGAGCGGCTCACCGGGGCGGTGCCGGCATGAGCGCCCCGATCGGCTGGCTCGGCCTCATCGCGGGGGAGTGGACGATCGCCGGGGACGCGAGTTCCTGCGCGCGGCGTACGGTGCGGGCCGGCCGGGCGCTGGGCCTGCGTACCCTCGCGGTCAGCACCGACGAACGCTGCCTGGCCCGCCTGGCCGCCGACGGCTGGTCGCTGCGGCCCGCGTCCGGCCTGGACCCCGCCAGCATCGCCACCGCGTTCGCCCCCGCGGGTAGCCGGGCGATCGCCCCGGCACTCCTGGTGGGCGACGGCCCCGGCCTGTCGGACACGACGGCCCGGGTGGCGGCGCTGCTCGGCGCCCGGAATCCCGATCCGGGTGCGGTGGCCCGGTCCGCCGGCTTCGTCGCCGGCCGGCGGACCGCGGTCACGCCGGAGCCCGGCCGGGCGGTGTCCCGCTACGTGGCCCAGGCGCAGGACGGTCAGGTCATCGGCATCGCCGAGGACGTCACCGCCGACGGGCGCGGCCGCGACTACGACTGTCCCGGCAGCGCGCAGGGCTGGCACGCCCGCAGGCTCCGGGCCCATGCCCGCGCCGCGCTCGACGCGGCGGGGCTGACCCGCGGCCCCGCCGAGGTGATCCTGCACGCCGCCGGCCGCCGGGTGTCCGTCGAGAGTCTGGCGCCCGGACGGATCGACGGCTGCATCGCCTCGGTGATCGAGCTGGCGACCGGGCACGACGTGATCCTCGGCGCGGTGCGGGCCGCCGTCTCGGCCGCGCTCCCGCCGCCGCACCGCCCTGCTCCCCACCACGCACGCCGGCATGCCTGCCTGCGCCGGGCGGACCTGCGGGGCGCCCCGGCCCGGGCGGACGCCGCCTGGGTCGACCTGCCCGGCCTGGTCTCGGTGCGCCCGGGGATGGACGGTGCGGTCGTCACCGTCGCGGACGACCGTGCGAGCGCGTCGTGGGGGGCGCGCTCGGCCGTGGAGCGGCTGGCCGGCTGGCCCTCGAGGCCCTCGGCGGTGCCGGGCGGTGCGCTGTGACGCCGCTGCGCCTCGCGCTCATCCGCGCCGACGACCACCACCACCGGTATCTCGAGTCGCTGCTCGCCGGCCGCTTCGACCTCGCGCTGGTGGTCGTCGAGCCGGAGGCCGCCCGGGCCGCCGCGCTGCGCCGGCACGGTCGCTACCGGGACTGGTTCTATCATCTCTACCACCGCTGCCGCCGGGCGCTCACCGGCAAGGACGCGTACCGCCGCCAGTACTTCGCGCACACTCCCGAGCTGTGGGCGGATCCCGGCCCCCGGCGCCTGCGGGTGCGCTCGGTCAACGAGGACGCCGTCGTCGACGCGCTGCGGGCGGTCTTCGTCGACGTCGTGGTGATCATCGGGTGTTCCGCGCTGTCGAGGGCGACGCTCGCCGCCGCGGGCCCGCTCGTGATCAATGTGCATGATGGATTCCTGCCCTATTACCGTGGTGACCACGGCTTCTTCTTCGCGGTGTACGACCGGCGCTTCGACCGGATCGGCGCGACCATCCACCGGGCCGACCCGGACGTCGACACCGGCGAGCTGATCGAGGTGGTACGCCCGCAGGTGCGCGGCGACGAACTGCCGGAGCAGCTCAACTGCCGCGCCGACCTGCTCGCCATCCACCGCCTCGCCGGCTGGCTCGAGATCCTCGAACGCGGGGGCGAGCTCCCGTCGTACGCCCAGCCGCCGGTCGGGCGCACGTACCGGATCCGTGACCGCGGGCCGGCCCACGACCTGCGCTATTTCCTTCGCCGATGCCTGCGCACCGCGGGACCGTCGCGGGACTGCATCGGCGAGCGGCGGGCGTCGTCCCTCGAGGGAGCGATGCGATGACGTCCGTCCCCGAGGCAACCTCCGGGACGGACACGGCGCCGGCGTTGGGATGGCCACCGCGGCGGCTGCGGCATGACCGGAACTTCCTGGCGTTCTGGACCGGCCAGACCCTGTCGATGGCGGGCGGCCAGGTGAGCTGCCTGGCGATCCCGCTCGCCGGCATCCTGGTCCTGGACGTCCAGGCGTGGCAGGCCGGGATTCTCGCGGCCGCGGGCCGGCTGCCCTTCCTGGCGTTCGGACCGCTCGCCGACGGCTGGGTGGTCCGCTGCTCCCGCCGGCCGGTGCTGGTCCTCACCGCCCTGGCCCGCGCCGTGGTGCTGGTCTGGGTGCCGGCGGCGGCGGCGCTGGGCCTGCTCACCGTCGAGCAGTTGTACGCGGTGGCGTTCGCGGCCGGTACCCTGGCGCTGTTCTCCGCCGTCGCGGCGCGGGAGATCCTGCCCGTGCTGGCCGGCCCGCGGCTGGTCGAGGCGAACGGCCGGCTCGAGGTGAGCCGGACCGCCACCGGCATGGCCGGCCCGTCGGCGGGCGGCGCCCTGATCCAGGCCGTCACCGCCCCGCTGGCGCTGCTGGCCGACGCGGTCTGCTCCGTCGTCGCCGCGGCGCTGATGGCCGGCGTCCGGATCCGCGAACCGGAGCCGGCACCGGCGGCCGGACGACCGCGGGTGTGGCCGCACCTGGGTGCCGGGCTGGCCGTCGTCCGGCGCCACCCGTTGCTGCGGTGGACCGCGATCGCGTCGGCCGTATCCCACCTGTTCACCCATGCGCTGCTGGCCGTCGTGCTGCTGTATCTGGTCCGTACGCTGCACCTGAGCGCGGCGATGATCGGGATCCTGCTCGGCATCGCCGGCATCGGCGCGCTGCTCGGCGTGGCGTCCGGCCCCGGCCTCGCCCGGCGCTTCGGGCTCGGCCCGGCCCTCGTGATCAGCGCCGGTGTCACCGGCGGCGGTGCCCTGCTGCTGGGGCTGGCGAGCGGCTCGCCGCAGGTACGGTTGGCCTGGCTCAGCCTCGCCTATCCGATCTTCGCGTTCGGCTGCCCGGCGTTCACCGTGGCCCTGATCAGCCTGCGCCGGGCCCTCGCGCCGGACCATCTGCTCGCCCGGGCCGCCGCCCCGATGCGCCTGCTGGCCTGGATCGCCATGCCGGCCGGCGCGCTCCTCGGCGGCGCGCTCGGCCAGTGGGTCGGGCTGCGCGAGGCCATGGTGATCGCCGGGATGGGCCTGCTGCTCACGCCGCTGCTGCTGGCGCTCTCACCGGTGCGGAGCGTTCGCGGCTAGGTCGCGCACGGCCGCGGCGTCCTCGAGCTGCAGCGCCCGGGCGGCGAGCTTGGTCGCGTGGTCCAGGCCCGCGGCGCGGACGGCCTCTTTGACCACGGGAACCGCCCGCGGCGCCACGCTCAGCTCCCGGACGCCGTAGCCCAGCAGCAGCGGGACCGCCGCCTCGTCGCCGGCCAGTTCCCCGCACACCGACACGGCGACGCGGCCGCCGGCACCGCGGCACACCGCGTCGATCAGCCGCAGCACGCCCGGGTCCAGGCCGTCCGCAAGCGCCGCCACGGCGGCGTTGCCCCGCTCGGCGGCCAGTGCGTACTGGGTGAGGTCGTTGGTGCCGACGCTGAAGAAGTCGGCGTACGGTGCGAACGCCGCAGCCTTGAGCGCGGCGGCCGGAACCTCCATCATCAGCCCGACCCGGAGCCCGCCTTCGTCACCACCGGCCCGGGCGATCGCCTCGGTGAGCATCCGGCGGGCGTGGACCAGCTCGGCGACCGTGCTGACCATGGGGAACATGACGCTCACCGGCGCGGCGCGGGCGACCAGGGCGATCGCGAGGAGCTGATCCGCGAGCAGCGCCGGATGCGCCAGCGAGTGCCGGATGCCACGGACGCCCAGGAACGGGTTGTCCTCCCCGGCCGCCGCAACGTACGGCAGCGGCTTGTCCCCGCCGACGTCCAGCGTGCGTACGGTGATCCGGCGCCCGCCGAACGCCTCGGCGATCTCCCGGTAGGCGGCCTCCTGCTCGCCGGTGTCCGGTGCGGTGTCGCGACCGAGGAACAGGAACTCGGTGCGGATGAGCCCGACCAGGTCGGCCCCGCGCGCTACAGCGGCGCGGGCGTCCGCGACCGATCCCACGTTCGCACCCACGGCGACGGTCGTGCCGTCCCGGGTCACCGCCGGGGCGGTCGCGCAAGCGGCGGCACGCGCCCGGCGGCTCGCCTGTTCACCGGCCCGCCGCCGGAACGAGGCCAGCACCGCGTCGTCCGGGGCGACCACCACCTCACCGGTCGCACCGTCCAGCGCCACCTGAGTGCCCGGCGCGACGTCGAGCACGGCCGGGCCCACACCGGTGACCATCGGGATGCCACGGGTCCGCGCGAGGATCGCCCCGTGCGCCGCGGGACTGCCGAAGGCGAGCAGCACACCGGCGACCCGGGGGTCGAGCTCGGCCGCGTCGCCCGGTGCGAGATCGGCGGCGATCAGCACGCCGTCCTCCACTTTCGTCGCTCCCGGGACGCCCACCAGCATGCGGATCATCTGGCGGCCGACCGCGCGGACGTCGATGGCACGTGCCCGCAGGTACGGGTCGGGCACTGCCTCGATGCCGGTGGCGACCCGCTCCGTGGCGGCGTGCCACGCCTGCGGTGCGGGGGAGCCGTCCGCGATCCGTGACCGGACGTCGGCCAGCAGATCCGCGTCGTCGAGCAGCAGGAGGTGGGCGTCGAAGATCGCCGCGTGGTGCTCGCCGGCATCGCGGGCCGTGCTCGCCCGCAGCCGGTGCAGGTCGCGTCGGACCGCGGCCATCGCGTCCTCGATCCGGTGCCACTCCTCGTCCGGCCCCCGGGAAGCGACCTCGGGCATATCCGGTACGGCGTCATCGGCGTGCCGCGCGGGCCCGATCCCCACCCCGGCGGAGGCAGGCCGCCCCGCCGTCACCCCGGCGGCCGCATGGCCGGGCGGCCGCGGCAGCGCGGTCTTCGTCCGCGGCGGCGCGGTGTCCGTCCGCGGCGGCGCGGTCGAGGCGTCGCCGGGAGTGTCGTCGAAGGAGCGTCCGGCGAGCGCCACCACGTGAGCGACGGCCTCGCGGGCCTGCGGGCCCGACGCGCGGATGTCCAGATCCTGTCCTTCACCGACGGCGAGCGTCGCGATCCGGGTGAGACTCGTCGCGGGGACCCACGGCGATCCGGTGCTGCGGTTACGGACCTCCACCCGGGCCTCGAAGGCCCGTGCCGTCGCGACGAGCCGCGCGGCGGGCCGCGCGTGCAGACCGTGGCGGTTGGTCACCGTGACGGTGCTCGACGGGCCATCACCCAGGGACGCCTCTCCGGGCGCGTCCGCCGGGGCGAGGTGGGAAAGCTTGCCCGCCAGCGCGTTCGTGGCTTCGGCGGCGACCTCCGGGCGGCCGGCCCCGCCGGCCGCGGCGACCGCCGCGGCGACGAGACCCTCGACGAGCGGGGCGGCGCAGAGCACGATGCGCGAGCGCCGGTCGTCGTCGAGCAGGTCCAGGGCGAGCTCGGCGGAGAGCACGGCGCTGCCCAGATCCATGAGCACGACCACGCCGTCGCCGTGGTCCGCGGCGGCGACGGCCTCCGTGACGGCGACGGCGTCGGTGCCGAAGGTCGTCTCGTCCAGCCCGGCGGCGATCTCGATCGGCACCGGGCTGTCCCGCACCATCTCCGCCGCCAGATCCACGGCGGCCCGGGCCAGGGCGCGGCTGTGGCAGACCACCACCAGCCCGACCACTCAGGCCTCGCCGGGCAGCGCCGTCGCCGCGGCCGTCATCAGCATCGTCACCGAGGTGGCTCCCGGGTCCTGGTGACCGGCGCTGCGCTCGCCGAGATAGCTGGCGCGACCCTTGCGGGCGATCATCGCCGTGGTGGCGTCGCGGCCCTCCTCGGCGGCCCGGACCGCGGCGCGCAGGGCCTCGTCCAGCCCCTGTCCGGCGTCCAGCGCCGCGTCGAGCGCGTCCACCGCCGGGGCGAGCGCGTCATACATCGTCTTGTCGCCGGCCTCGGCCTTACCGCGCGCGACGACACCGTCGAGGCCCGCCCGCAAGACCTTGGCGAAACCGCGCGCGTCCAGGCTCCCGGCGTCGCCGGCCGCCGTCGCCATGCGCAGGAACGCCGTGCCGTACAGCGGCCCGCTGGCGCCGCCGACCCGGCTGACCAGCGTCATCCCGGTGCGCTTGAGCAGCTCCGCCGGGGTGGCGGGCGTCTCGTCGCGGGTCGCCGCGAGCACCGCGGTCATGCCACGGTCCATGTTGACCCCGTGGTCGGCGTCGCCGATCGCCGAGTCGAGCCGGGTCAGGAGGTCCTTGCCGGCCGAGATCTCCCGGGCGAACTCCTGCAGCCACGCGGTGAGCGCCGCGGTGTCCACCGTGGCGGTCATGGCGGTCAGGCCCCCCACCGCAGCGCCGGCGTACGCACCGGCGCGTCCCACAGCCGCAGGATGTCGTCATCGGCCCGGAGCAGCGTCACCGAGCAACCGGCCATGTCCAGGCTGGTGATGTACGAGCCGACGAGCGAGCGCGCGACGGTGATCCCGGCCTTGCCCAGGATCTCCGCCACCTCGTGGTACATCAGGTACAGCTCGAGCTGCGGGGTGGCGCCCATGCCGTTGACGAAGGCGATCACGCCGGAGCCGCCGGTGAAGTCCAGGTCGGCCAGGATCGGGGTGAGCAGCATCTCGGCGATCTCCGCGGCCGGTGCGGCCGGCACGCGGCGGCGGCCCGGCTCCCCGTGGATGCCGATGCCCAGCTCCATCTGGCCGTCGGGCAGGTCGAACGTGGGCTTGCCGGCGGCCGGGACCGTGCAGGAGGTCAGCGCGACGCCCATGCTGCGGCCGTTCGCGTTCACCCGGCGCGCCACGTCGGCGACCTCGGCCAGCGGCCTGCCCTGGTCGGCGGCGGCACCGGCGATCTTCTCCAGCAGGACGGTCACGCCGACCCCGCGGCGCCCGGCCGTGTAGAGACTGTCCTGCACGGCCACGTCGTCGTCGGTGACCACCGCGACCACCGCGACGCCGGTCTCGGCCTCGGCGAGCTCGGCCGCCATCTCGAAGTTCATGACGTCGCCGGTGTAGTTCTTGACCACGTGCAACACACCCGCGCCGCCATCCACCGCGGTGGTGGCGGCCACGATCTGATCGGGTACGGGCGAGGTGAAGACCTCACCCGCACAGGCGGCGTCGAGCATGCCGGGACCGACGAAGCCGGCATGCAGCGGCTCGTGACCCGAACCGCCCCCGGAGACCAGCCCGACCTTGCCGCGCACCGGCGCATCGCCACGGCGGACGATCTGGTTCTCGTGATCGACGTGCAGTTCCGGATGGGCGGCGGCGATGCCGCGGAGGGCGTCGGAGACGACATTCGCCGGGTCGTTGATGAGTTTGTTCATCGTGGGACTCCTCACCGCAAAGGCTGGAGGGACGACCTGCTTCCCACAAGTTACGCCGGTCCCCGCTCCCCGTCGCCATCTGCGAAGCGCGGCCCCTTCCGTCACGCCAGGGCGGTCCCGCTTCCCTCGAGCCAGGGCGTCCCCGCCTCGGCCAAGCCGGTACGGTCCTGCTTGCGCCGCGCCGGCGTGGTCCGGCGCGCCACAGCGGTCCGCCGCACCAGCCGGCCGGCGAACGGCACGACGCCCAGGCAGGTGGCACCGACGGCGGTGAGCACCACGCTCGTACCGCCCGAGGAACCCCCGGCACTGAGCGCCCCCACCGCCGCGAAGGCGCTCACCCAGACGGTCGTACCCAGCGCCGACCAGCCGACGAACCGCCCGAACGGCATCCGTGCGGTCCCCGCGACGATCGGCACGACCGCGTGGATCACGGCGACGAAGCGCACGGCCACCAGCGCCGCCGCGCCCCGGTCCCGCAGGAAGGCCTCCGCCCGATCCCACCGCTCGGCACCGATCCGCCGGCCCAGGCGCGTCTCGCGCAGCCGGGGCCCGAGAAGCCGGCCGACCGCGTAACCGGCGATCTGACCCGCCATCGCCCCGGCCGTACCAGCGGCGACGGCCAGCACGAACCCGCCGGGCCCGCGCGGCAGCGACCCGGCCAGCGTCACCACGGACTCCCCGGGAACGAAGAGTCCGAGCAGAAAGGTGGTCTCGACGGCACTCGACAAGGCGGTGACGAGCAGAACCGCCCCGAGGTCGAGGGTACTGAGCCAGTCGACGAAGGCGGACGCGGCGCTCTGCAAGTCGGCGATCACACCCCTCAGCCTGGTCAGCACGCCGTCCCGGCACCATCGGGCCATCCACCCATACGCCCCTGAGACGGCGCCCCCTACGTGACTCGGGCCACGGAAGGAACAGATGGATGAGACAACCAATGACCCGCGGTTCGCGTCCGCAAGCCGCGGCGGCGACCCCACGGTGATCTGCGCCAGCTTCAAGGGCGTGATCCGCGGCGAACCGAAGCGGGTCGGCGCGAAGCCCGACGGTGTCTCCTGCGTCGCCTCCGGGATCACCCTGAGGTGAGGTTTGCTCAGTGGAAGTCGCCGTGCACGGTCAGCTTCTCGCCGTCGGCGGTGGTCGCGGTCGCCCGGTACGTGTCGTCGCCGGCGCTGCGGCCACCGCCGTGCCCGTACTTGGCGGCGAAGACGTGCGTGCCCGTGCCCAGGGTGGCGCCCGCGGCCAGGGTGAAGCGGTAGGTCAGGACGTCCGGCTCCTGGATCACCTGGCTGTCGATCCTCGCCGTGGTGACGTCGTGGACCGCGCCCTGGTCGCTGAAGCCGCGCGTCCGCTTCACCCGTACGGTGATCGTGAGAGCGGTGACCGGTTCGCCCAGCTTGAGGGTGATCTCGCTGCGCGCGGCATTGTCGCCGCCGGCCCGGACGGACCCGTCGGACCACAGCGGTCCCTGCTCCACCTGGGTGTGGCCGGGTGGCGTGCTGGCCGGGGGCTTCGTCGTCGCGGCCGACGAGGGCCTCGGCGCCGCGGTGCTCGGCCGGGGTGCCGGTGACGCGATGGTGGGAGCGGCGGATGGGGTGACGGCGGGCGAGGTCGCGGGCGTGGCGGCGGGTGCGGTGTCACGGTCGCCGTCGCCGGACAGCGCCCACCGGGCGACCCCGCCGACGCCGAGCACGGCCGCCACGGCCAGCGCGGCGCCCGCCATCCGCACGGCCTGGCGGGGACGGCGGCCGGCGACCGGCAGGCCGGCCCGCCGCTGCGCGATCCGGTTGAGCATCGCGGTCCGGTCCGGCCGGTGCTGCTGGGCCGCGCGGCCCAGCAGGGTACGCAGCTCGTCCTCCGACAGTTGGTCGTTCACCGTGCCGCCTCCCAACCGCCGTGGTGTGCCGCCGCGGCCGAGCCGCCGAGCAGTTCCGCGAGCTGCCGTGCGCCGCGCGAGGTCTGGCTCTTCACCGCGCCGACCGAAATGCCCAGCGTCTTCGCGACCTCACTCTCCGACAGGTCGAACGAATATCGCAGCACCACGCAGGCGCGGCGGCGGTGGGGGAGCCGGCTCAGCGCGCGGCGCACGTCCAGCACCGCGGGTACGTCCGGCTCCGGGTCACGGCGGGTCGCGCCGAGCAGGGTGAGCCCGAGCAGCCCGTGTCGCTCGCGGACCCGGCGGCGCACCCAGTGGCGGGTCAGGTTGGCCACGATCCCGCGGGCGTACGCGGCCGGATCGTCGGCCGCCGCCACCCGCGACCAGTGCCGCCACACCTCGGTCAGCGCGTCGGCGGCCAGGTCGTCGGCGGCGGAGGCCTCGCCTGTCATCAGGTAGGCGAGGCGGGCCAGCTCGGCGTGGTGGCGCTCGAAGAACGCGTGGAAGGCCGACGCGTCGTCGGACATCCCCACCACCTCCGGCCCTCGCGGCCGGGCGACGGATGTGCCGGCCGGCCGCGATGACGGTAGAGGGCCCCCGCCGGACCGGGCAACCCGGCCACGACCGGGCCGGTCGCCGATCCGGTGGGATAGGGGAGCAATCACCCGGGGCGGGGTCAGACGCGTTCGCGGGTGCCGAGGCCGGGTTGCGGCCGGCTCGGCCGGGGGGTCCCGGGCCGCACCACGGCGGCCACCGCGACGACGATGCCGGCCAGGATGATGACCGCGTACAGCGCGTCGGGCATCGCGCCGACCGCCGCGCCGGCGGCGAAGAGGACCAGCAGGGCGGTGAGCGCCCAGGCCGTGCGTCCCGTGGTGGTGCTGACGCGGGCCGCCAGCAGCAGCAGCGCGACCGCGACGAGCACGAGCGCCACCATGCCGTCGAGTTGCTCGGTCGGCTCCTTCGCACCGTGCAGCGGGCTGCCCTTGACCACGAGGTTGGGCACGATCCAGTACCAGGAGAAGGCGAGGATGCCGAGGGTCGAGGCGGCCCGCGCGAGCGGCCGGCGCTGGGCGCGCTCCGGCGCGTTCTCGACGAGGTCGACGACGTTGTACTGGCTGTAGAGCCGCGGCCGCACGCGCAGCACCAGGGTGGCCAGCACCGCCATCTCCAGGCCGCCGTAGCCGATCAGGCCGGCCAGCATCACCGAGCCGTCGGTGAACAGCCGGACGCCGACCGCCGGACCCTCCGGGATCAGGCCGAACGGGTACGCCATCAGCGGCAGCAGCAGGATCGCACTGCCCGTCCACGGGCTCAGCACGCGCTCCCGGCTGCCGTCGAGCCACGGCCGCAGCAGGGCGACGATGCCGACGAAGATCGTCGCGACCACCACCAGCCAGGCGAGCCCGGCGAGGACGGCTCCGACGCTGTCCAGCTTGACGATGATCGGCACGAGCCCGGTGGCGCCGGCCAGGACGCGGAACGCCCGTCCGCCCGGTCCCGCGTCGCGTCCGATGACGCGTTCCGGCTGCGCGGTGAACATGGTTTCACGCACGGCTTCCACCCTTCCCCAAGCGATTCGCTGCCTACCTTCTCGCCCGCAGGCTCCTCCGGCCGGCTGGAACAGCCGTCGAGGCGGGCTCGACGGCGGATCGCGCCACGGTGCTCGAGCCGATTTCCAGCCCTCGTCGACGCGAGGTTGACAGCGTGCCCGGGAGATCCGTCACCATCACCGAGGAGTAGCAGGCATGCCTATTGCCGCGATCAGGTACGACATCAAGGCGGGCTTCGAGGACGAGATCGCCGCGATCTTCACGGACTACCGGCGTCCGGCCTCCCCGTCCGTGCGCGACGACGGCGGCGCCGAGGTGGCGCGCATCGTGGGGACCGCGGTGTTCCTCAAGGAGGACACGATGGTGCGCTTCATCGAGTTCGAGGGCGACATCGAGAGCGTGGCCCGGTTCATGGCCGAGCAGCCGGGGGTCCGCGAGTTCGAACGCAAGATCGTTCCCTATCTCGCCAAGCCGCGCGACACGGCCACGGTGGAGGGTTTCGTGCGGACGTTCACCGCCAGCGTCATGCGGTGCGTCAGCCACCTCGGTCAGACCCGCCTGAGCACGGCCGGCTGAGCCGTGCTGGCGCAGGCACTGCAGGTCGCCGCCCTGGTGGGCAGCGGGATCGTGGCGGGCGTGCTCTTCGCCGTCGCACTGAGCACGCTGCCCGCGCTGATCGCGATGCCGCCGGGGCGCTACATCTACGCCCAGAAGCTGCTCGGGCGCAACTGGGACCCGACGATGCCGATCCTCGTGCTCAGCACGATGCTCGTCGACATCGTGCTGGCGGTGATGGCGCCGCAACCGCGGGGCGCGGGCCCGCTGTACGCCACCGCCGCGGCCCTGCTCGTGGCGGTCTCGGTGGTCTCGCACTTCGCGAACGTCCCCATCAACAGGCAGATGCGGGCCCTCGACCCGGACCACATGCCGGTCGACTGGGACGACCCTCGTCCGCTGTGGCGCCGGTGGCATCTGTTGCGGACCTCCTGCGCGATCGGCGCGCTGGTCGCCAATGCCGCGGCGATCGCCGCCGGCTGATCGGAGCCGGCCTCGACCTGAACCGACCGCGATCTGAACCGACCGCGATACGACGGTGGGCCCGGCAGCGCCGGGCCCACCGTCGTGCGTTCAGCCGTGGTGGTGGCCGCCGGCGAGCACCAGGGGCACCTTCGCCTCGGTGCCGGGCTCGACGACGACGAACTGGCCCATCATGCCTTTGTCCTCGTGGCGCAGGATGTGGCAGTGGAACATGTACGGCGAGACCGGATCGGTGAAGCCGCCGAACTGGACCGCCAGCCGCACCTTGGCCTTCTTCGGCACGAACACCGTGTCCTTCGGGCCGGCCTGGTACGCCGGCGGCGGCGCGCCGTTGACATCGAGGACGCGGAATGCCACCTCGTGGATGTGGAAGTTGTGCGCGTACGTGGTGTTGTCGAGCTCCCAGATCTCCAGGGCACCGGCGGGAACGACCTCGTCGATGCGGTTCATGTCCATGTCCTTGTCGTTGATCTCGGAGCCGGACAGGGAGAACGTGCGGACCCGCACGCCGGCCGGCGGCGCCACGGTGGCAGTGCCGCCGAGTGTCGCCGGCAGCGCGCGGGAGGGGGCCGGCTTCGCCGCCGCGACGATCTTGAGGAGCCGGAAGTCGTCCTCCTCGATGTCGTTGGCCTTCTGCCGGTCCTCGCCCTTGCTGTCCATGACGACGGTCTCGCCGGGGGCGAAGCGGACCACGATCTCGTACCGCTCACCCGGGCTGATCTTGACCCGGTCGACGGCGGCCGGCTTCTCCAGGGGGCCGGCGTCGTTGCCGACCACGTGGAACTGGCGGTTGTCGGCGAAGCCCACCCGGTAGACGCGGGCGTTGGACGCGTTGAGCAGACGGAAGCGCACGAGTTCGGTCTTCACGTCGAGGAACGGGTCGTAGGTGCCGTTGACCAGGATGGTGTCGCCCAGCATGCCGAAGGTGCCTCCGTCGACGCGGAAGGTGTCGAGCTGGCCGTCGCCGGAGAACTTCTTGTCCTGGATGATGAGCGGCACGTCGTCCACGCCGTACTCGTGGGGTAGTTCCGGACCGTCGGGGTCGTCGATGAGGAAGAGGCCGGCCAGCCCGCGGTAGACGTGCATGGCGGTCTTCTCGTGCAGGTGGGGGTGGAACCACGAGGTCATGCCCGGCTGGTCGATGGTCCATTCGGGCGTCCAGGTGGCGCCCGGCTCGATCATCTGGTGTGGACCGCCGTCCATCTTGGCGGGCAGGCGCATCCCGTGCCAGTGCAGCGTGCTGGTCTCGGCGAGGCGGTTGGTGACCTTCATCCGCACCTTGTCGCCTCGCGACGCGCGCACCGTCGGCCCGAGGTAGGCGCCGTTGATGCCCCAGGTGTCGGTGGTCTTGCCCGCCAGGAACTCCGAACGGCCGCCGGCCTGCAGGGTCAGGGCGAACGTCTTCACGCCGTCCGTACCGGTCTCGGGCTTGGCCAGGGGCGGGACCCGCAGCCGGTTGGTGAAGGCGGAGCCACCACCGCCGCCGTTCTGCTCGGATGTCGACGAACAGGCGCCCAGAACGGCGCTCACGCCGGAGAGGGCGGCCAGGGAAAGGACACTTCTACGCTTCACGAGGACGATTGTGGCACGGGTGTGCGGGACGGCCCATCCGGTGATTTCCCCTAGGTTTCCCGACCTTCCGCCGGGCGGCGCGAAATCATGCCTCCGATGTATGCCGCAGGCGGTGGGGTGATTGCAAACCCGCAGGTCAGAGTCGCTTCGGCGCCGTTGAGGCAATCGGGCGTACATCTCGGGATGTACTTTTCTCTCAATGGTTGCTACCGCGGATGTACCGGGATGTGAATCCGCCGCCCGATGCGCCGGATGATATTGGCGGGCATGATGATGGAAGTCTTTACTGAAACCCCCGGAAACAGAAGCGTGCGGTGCCGGTAGCCCGGCACCGCACGCTTCTGTGTGGGAGGAGGTCAGGAGACCTGGAAGTTGGCCATCATCGCCATGTCCTCGTGCTCGAGGTTGTGGCAGTGCAGCATGTACTTGCCGGCATAGTCGTCGAAGCGCATGACGACGCGCACGGTGTTGTTGGGCGTCAGCCGTACGGTGTCCTTCCAGCCGGCGTCCTCCGGCTCCAGGCCGCCACCGCGCCCGATCACCTGGAACGGGTTCAGGTGGACGTGTACGGGATGGTGGGTCGAGGAGCGGAACTCCCAGATCTCGATCGTGCCGAGCCGGGGGTCCGCCATGATGTGGTCGGTCGAGAACATCCGGTCGTTGATGACGTGGACCTCTTTGCCGTCACGGCGGGTGCTGAGCAGGTTGAAGGTCCGCGTCCGTACGGCCCGGGCCGGGTCCAGCCGTTCCACGGTGGAGAGCTGGGCGGGGATCTGCGAGCTGTCCGACGCGGGGCCCGTCACCCGGAACTGCATCACCTGCTTGGTGGAGCCGTCGCCCAACGAGTTCGTCATGACCACCTTGGTGCCCGCGGCGTACTTGCTGAAGTCGACGATGACGTCGAAGCGCTCGCCCGGGACCATGTAGATCGACGACATCGGCTGAGGCGCGGCGAGCAGGCCGCCGTCGCTGCCGATCTGCGTGAACGGCTCGCCGCCGCCCGAGGGGTCCGGGCTGAGCGAGACCCGGTAGCGGCGCGCGTTGGAGGCGTTGAGCAGGCGCAGCCGATACTTCGCCTGCTTGACCTCGTGGAACGGCCACGGCACGCCGTTGACCAGGATGACGTCGCCCTGCACGCCGTTCGGGTTGACGGTCAGGCCGGGCTGGTGCAGCGTCGGGTCCGCGGACGGATAGGTGAACTGCCCGTTCGCGTCGAACGACCGGTCCATGATCATCAGCGGGAGCTCGCGGTCGCCGTCCGGCAGCGGCAGCGCGTCGTCGACGCCGTCGCGCACGATGTAGAAGCCCGCCAGCCCGCGCCACACCTGCGGGCCGGTGAAGTCCATGCGGTGGTCGTGGTACCAGAGGGTGGCCGCGCGCTGCTGGTTCGGATAGACGTAGTCCCGCGTGCCCTGGGTCACGGCCCCGGCCATGACGGCGCCGTGCCCGGAGTGCCCGCGATGGGCGGGCGCCACCGGCCAGCCGCCCACCGGCAGGATCAGGTCGGTCGCGTAGCCGTCGCTCTCGGCCGGGGTGTGGCCGCCGTGCAGGTGCGTGACGGTCGGGACGGGGAGCTGGTTGGTGGTGGTGACGACGACCCGTCGGCCGCTGCGCGCCTCGATCGTCGGCCCCGGGAAGCTGCCCTCGTAACTGAAGACGCGGGTGCTCATCCCGGGCAGGATGGTGAGGTTCGCCTCCCGGGCCGTCACGGTGTAGTAGTCGGTGGTGCCGTCCGTGCGGGTCGGGCGCAGCACGGGCGGGAACTTCAACGGCAGCGAGAACTGGGCGGGCAGCGCCGCCTGGTTCGCTATCCGGGTGAAACCGGGATCCGGCGTGGCACGGGCCTCGGTGCTGCCGGGTTGGTCGCGGAACGCGACGAACGGCAGCGCGGCGGCGGCCGCGCCGCCGATCACACCGCCGATCACCGTTCTTCTGCTGGGTGACATCTCATCCTCCCGTGTATGGACTTGTCGTAGGGAAAGTCAGGTGGACCGGCGCGCGGGCCGGGGCAGGAAGCGCTGCAGGATCACCGCCACGGCCAGGAAGCAGGCCACGTGGCAGACGAGGGTCAACGCCATCGCCCGGGTGTAGTGCGCCGCGGAGTCCGCGCCGCCGAGCAGGCCGTAGAAGACCGCGCCGACGATCGCCACCCCGAGCGCGGCGCCGACCTGCGTGAGCATCCCGAACACGCCCGACGCGGAGCCGACGTCCGCCTTCGGGACGTCGGTGACGGTCAGGTTGTAGAGCGGCGGGCTCAGCATTCCCTGGCCCAGGCCGCCCAGGGCGAGGAGGCCGGAGATGATCCAGGTGGAGGTCTCTTCGCCGCGCAGGCCGAGGGTCAGGCCGAGCGCCGCCATCGCCACCGCCATCAACGCCGCCCCCGCCACCAGCATCGGCCGGCCCACCCGGCGGGCGAGCGGCACCGTCGCACCGGACGCGACGGCGGCGGCGATGGCCCACGCGGCACTGACGATGCCGATCCGCTCGGGGGCATAGTCGAGCCCGCTCTGCAGGTAGACGACGAAGACCAGGAAGAACGACGACACGCCGCCGATCAGCAGGAAGTTGGCCATGCCGCCCGCGACGAAGCTGCGCCGGCGGAACAGGCTCATCGCGATCAGCGGATAGCGGCCGCCGCGGGAGCGGCGGAGCTGGCGCCGTACGGTCGCGAGGAGCACCGGGACCGCGAGGGCCATCAGCGCGAAGACCCCGGCGGACCAGCCCAGCTCGGGGCCCTGCACGAGCGGGAAGATCAGCAGCAGCAGGCCGAGGCTGGCCATGACCACGCTGCCCATGTCGAGCCGCGGCCGCCCCGGCGTCACGGTGTCGGCGCGGGGATACCAGCGCAGGACCGCCACGATGGTGAAGAGGCCGACGGGCAGGTTGAGCAGGAAGATCGTGCGCCAGCCCAGCCCGCCGAGGTCGGCGGCGAGCAGCAGCCCGCCCAGCAGCGGGCCGGAGACCGTGGCGAGGGCGATCACGCCCGCCTGGGCCCCGAGGGCGGCGCCGCGCCGCTTGCCGCCGAACAGCAGCACGATGACGGGCAGGACCTGGGGGGTCAGCGCCGCCGCCGAGGCGCCCTGCCAGACCCGGCCGGCGATGAGTACGGCCGGGTCGGCCGCCACGGCGCACAGCGCCGAGGCGGCCGAGAAGCTGAGAGAGCCGAGCAGGATCATGCGGCGCCGGCCGACCGCGTCGCCGAGCCGGCCGAAGGTGATCAGCAACAGGGCGAACGGCAGCGTGTACCCGGCGAGCATCCACTGCGTCGCCGCGGTGCCGGCCCCCAGACCCTCCTGGATGGACGGCACGGCGACGCTGATCACCATCATGTCGAAGGTGTGCAGGAAACTGCCGGCGAGCACGGCGGACAGGACCAGCCAGGGGCGGGCCGCGCCGCCCGGCTCCACGGCCGCGCCGCCCTCGTCGTGCCGGGACCGCGCCGGTGCGGTGGTCACGGCTACTCCGGCTGGTTCGGGGTGTCGGTGCCGGCCTGGAAGGGCGTGGTCCAGCCCTCGTAGCTGAGATGCATCACCATGCCGATCGCGGCGTGGTCCAGGTTGTGGCAGTGGTCCATCCAGAGGCCGGGGTTGTCCGCCCGGAACATGACCTCGGCCGTCTCCCCGGGACGGACGAGGACCGTGTCGAGCCACTGCGGGCTTCCCGACGCGGGCTTGTCGTTGCGGGAGAGCACCAGGACGTGGTGGCCGTGCAGGTGCATGGGGTGGTCGAGGAAGCTGCGGTTGACGAACCGCACCTTCACGATGTCGCCCTCGCGCACCACGGTCGCCGGGACGTCCGGGAAGAGCTTGCCGTTGACGGTGAACACCATGTGGAAGCCGCCGTCGAAGAAGCCGAAGTGGTTGTCCATGACCCACTCGACGGTCTGCGAGGGCTTGGTGTCGCGTCCGAACGGCGTCGGCGCGGGCGTACCGTAGCTGTT
The DNA here is from genome assembly GCF_003751945.1 of Couchioplanes caeruleus. Lineage (NCBI taxonomy): Bacteria > Bacillati > Actinomycetota > Actinomycetes > Micromonosporales > Micromonosporaceae > Couchioplanes > Couchioplanes caeruleus. The sequence goes on from NZ_RJKL01000001.1 coordinate 7,760,317, forward strand.
GGTGTCGAGCTTGTCGCCCGTGACGACGGCCTCGAGGTCGCCGGAACCGTCCGGAGTGAACAGCACACCCTTGTCCGGGAAGTTCGTGGCGGCCAGCCGGACCGGGGTGGCCGGCATGGTGAACTCCACGTCGTTGCGCGCGCCACCGCCCAGTTCGAGGAGCTTCCCGGTGATCTCGCCGGGCCCGTTGACGGGCGTGCCGTCGATGCCCACCACCCGGAACGGCGTGCCGGTCAGCGCGAACGTCCGCGAGAGGCTGTCGGTGTTGATCAGCCGTAGCCGCACCTTGGTGCCCGGCGCGATCGTCGTGCGCTCGAGCCGGTCGACCCCGTTGATGGTCTGGACCTGGCCCTTGAAGGTGTGCAGCACCACGGGGATGTCGGTGACCCCCGGCTCCGGGCCCTGGGGCGGGTCGACGATGAAGGCCCCGTAGAGCCCGGCGCGGACCTGCTCCGAGGACACCTGGTGGGAGTGGTACCAGTATGAGCCGACGTCCGGCGACCGGAAGCGGTAGACGTGCCGGCCGCCGGGCGGGACGGCGTCCTGGGTGAGCCCGGGGACGCCGTCCTCGGCGTTGGGCACGTCGACGCCGTGCCAGTGCAGCGACACACCGGCCTCGACGTCCTGGTTGACGAGCTCGACCTCGACGAGCTCGTTCTGGGTGACCCGCAGCAGCGGGCCCGGCACCGTGCCGTTGTAGGTCCAGCCGTCGATCTTCGCCCCACCCGGCAGGGTGAGCTGCGCCTTGCGCGCGGTGAGCGTGAACTTCTTGTCGGGCTTGCCGTCGCGCGGCCCGGTGAGCGCCGTGATGGAGCGCCCGGTCGGCGTGTCGTGCGCCACGTGGGTGACGCCGCCGCTTCCCTGCCCCGCGCCGGCCGCCGTGGTGTGCCCGTGGTCGGTCATGTTGTAGCTGCCCGGCAGCTTGCTGGAGGTGGCCGACCAGACGATCCCGAGCACGGTGACCGCGGCGAACGCGGCCACCACGGCGCCGGCCCGCGCGGCGCGGATGCCGAGGGCGGGCTGGGTGCCGGTGGCGATCCGCACCGCGGTGCGGCGCAGCTTGACCACCTGCCACGCCGCCGCGAGCAGGAACAGGCCGTAGTAGAGCGCGATGTCGTCACCGAGCCCGGGTACCGGTTGCTTGAAGAAGCCCAGCCACAACGCGAACGCGCCGCCGATGGCGGTCAGCCGCGGTGGCAGGGCCACCTTCAGATCCGTCAGCGCGGCCCGCTCCGTCCGCGACAGCTCCGCCTCGTTCCCCTGGCGGGTCACGCGGCGCCAGCGCAGCAGAGCGGGCAGCGTCCACACGTACGTGAGGACGGCCGGGACGATCACCATCGGCAGGGCGAACACCACGTAGTTCGCCCCGAACTCCCAGCCGTACGAGAGGAACAGCGCGATGAGCCCGGCCTTTGCCAGCGCCGGGACGCCCGCGACGAGCAGGAGCACCGCCGTCCCGATACCGCGAGACGCGGTCTTCTTCCGCTCGGTCCGGTGCGTCAGGCGCCCGAGCCACCATGAAGCCCACGCCCAGAGGACGATGAGGGCGACGCCGACCGAGGTGTCGGCGCCCAGCCAGGCCTCGAACATCGGAAACTGTCCTTTCGGTTGGTGATGATGGAAAGCGGCCGGCTGGCCTCAGACCTCGACGCGTACGCCGTAGCGGCGCAGCCAGGCGTCCAGGCCCAGGACCATCTCGACGTTGGCCCGGGCGACCCACGCCCGCGGCCCGCTGTCGAGCACCGCGTGGTCGGCGCGGAGTGCGGCGATGGCCTTCTTGTCCACGAGCGCCGCGGCCGGCGAGAGCGGATCCGCGACGAGCGTGCCGAGCTGGTCCATCAGCCACTTGCCGTAGGCGGGGTCCTGCGTCACCGGGTAGGGGCTCTTCGGCCGCGAGCGCACCGACTCCGGCAGCAGATCGGCGACCGCGGCGCGGAGCAGGCTCTTCTCCTGGCCGTCGAAGGACTTCTGCGCCCACGGCACGTTGTAGACGTACTGGACGAGCCGGTCGTCGCAGAACGGCATGCGGACCTCCAGGCCCGTCGACATGCCGATGGACTCGTCGTGCGACAGCAGCGTCTCCAGCCAGCGGGTGAGATGCAGGTAATTGATCCGCCGCATCTTCCGGTCGATGTCGCTCTCGCCGTCGAGATGCTGGACCTGGGCGACGGAGCTCTCCCACGCCGCGGCGCAGTAGTCGTTGAGCTGAAGCTTGTCGAGCAAGTCGGGGTGCAGCAGGTCGCCGCCCATGCCGTGCTTGCCGCCGCCGTAGTGCGCCATCGCGATCCACGGCATCGTCTGCGCGGCCGCCAACTGCGGGTTGTGCACCCAGGAGAAGCCGCCGAACACCGCGTCCGCGATCTCGCCCAGCAGCGCCGCCTGTACGTGCTTGCTGACCTCCCGGTCGAGCAGGTGCAGGGAGGTGTTCATGTTGCCGAGCGGGCTCGGCACGTCCTTGGCCACCAGCGTCGCCTCGCGCACCGCCGGGTCGAGGATGTCGGCGGTGTCGAGCACGACGTCGGTGTGCTCCGCGCCGACGTGGGCCACCATGTCCCGCACGAACGGGGCGTCCGGCGTCGCCCACACCTCGTCGGGGGTGAAATTGTCGGCGTGCTCGGCGAAGGTGACGGTGAAGGTCCGCAGCTTTCCGCCGCCGCGGCGCTTGAGGGCGTCGCCGGCGAGCGCGGTGACGGCGGAGGAGTCGACGCCGCCGGAGAGCATGATGCCGACCCCGTCGGCGTCGCCGAGCTGGTCGGCCACGCTGGCCGACAGCAGCTCCCGGACGGTGCCGATGGTGGTGTCGAGATCGTCGGTGTGCTCGGCGGTGGTGAGCCGCCAGTACTTCTCCCGGCGCAGCCCGGCCCGGCTGAAGCGCAGGATCTCGGCGGCCTCGACCTGCCGGATGCCGGCGAAGATGCCGTGCCCCGCCGTGCCGGCGTAGGAGAAGAGCTCGCGCATCCCGTCGAGGTTGACGGCGGCCTCCGTCTCCGGGTGCGCGAACAGCGCCTTGCGCTCGGAGCCGAAGACCAGGCCGGTGTCGGTGACCCAGTAGTAGAGCGGCTGATTGCCGAACCGGTCGCGGACGAGCACGAGCTCGTCGCGGCGACCGTCCCAGATCGCGACGGCGAAGGCCCCGGTCAGACGGACGACGGCCGCGGTGCCGTCCTCCTGGTACGCCGCGGCGACGAGCTCGGCGGCGCCGGCGTCGTCGCTCACGCCCCGGCCGCGGCCGCGCAGCCAGGCGGCCAGTGCGCCGAGGCCGACCGGCGTGCCGGTGACGCACACGGTGATCGGGCCGTCCGGCGTGGACCGCACGTGGGGCTGCCGCGGCGCGGGCCTGGCGCCGATGGCCAGTGCCCGGAAACCGAGCCCGACGTCGCGCCGGGTCCACACGTGCTGGCCGTCCGGCCCGCGGGTGGCCAGCGCGTCCGCCATCGCGGACAGCACCGCCGGTTCCCGCTCGAGGTCACGGGGGGAGAAGTCCACCCAGCCAACCAAACCTGACATCGACTACACCCTCTCGGTGGCGGATACGGCACGTCCGGCTTGCGGACGACCGAATTGATGGCCCTAATCGTCAAGGGCGGCGGTCGAATCTCACTCGGCGGCGCCTCGAGATTGCCGTCGTTTGGCTGGCGGCAATTCCATCCGCAGCGGTGCACAAAATAAGGGACGCGCATGATTGTGCAATACGTCGCCGTGGCGGCACATCGTTCGCCCGACGTATCTTGGGTCCGGAGAATGCGGCAGGGGAGCCGTCGCATACACCTTCCGATGTATGTGACCGCCGTCATAGGCGTGCGCAAGCCGGTCCAAATGTCCGACGTGGACGCTCTGCCTGGGGCGAAGCCGCGACGGATGGGCGCATATGCACCTTTGACCCCTAGTGGACAACCCGCTACGGTGACGGGAGCTACTGCGGGATCCCGTAGGGTCGGGAAATAGGCAGTATCACGGCCCCCGGCCGTTGCTCCCCAGGGCCGTGCGGCGTTGTCCTGCCTGCTCGTAAAGCGGTTGCGCGAGCGCCGCTGTCGGATTGGCGCGACCGCCTTGTGGCGCCGCGATCCTCACTCCAGAGTGATTCGAGGGAAAATGGATCGGCACGATCCACGGTCTTCCCCGTAATTCACGGCATGGTGCTTGACATTAGCCACCATGGGTTGGAGAGATGGGGGAACAATCCACGTGGAATTGCACCGAGCTCCTCAGCATGCAGTCCCGCAGCCGCAGACGACCCGCACCGCCGCGCACCGCCGAGGGGGGTGGCCGTCGTGCAGGTGAACGTCCTCGGGGCCTTCCAGGTCGTGCGCGGCACCCAGTCGCTGGTGCCGTCGGCGCCCAAGCTGCGTCAGGTCCTCGCCCTGCTGGCGATGAACGCCAACACGGTGGTGAGCACCGACCAGATCATCGAAGAGCTGTGGGAGGAGCGGCCGCCGTCCAGCGCCACCACCACTCTGCAGACGTACGTCTACCACCTTCGCAAGCTGTACCAGCTCGGCCTCGGCACCCGGGGGCCGGCGGACCACTTCGACGCCGCGCCGCCCACCCTGCACCGGTCGTCGAACGGCTACATCCTCAGCCTCGACGACGGCGCGGTCGACTCCGCCGAGTTCCTGCGCCTGGCCGAGCGGGCCCGTACCCAGCTCGACGCGGGCTCGGTCGAGATCGCGGCCGACACCATCCGGGCGGCGCTGCAGCTCTGGCGCGGACCGGCGCTGGTCGACGTGACCACCGGCTCCCTGCTGCGCGCCATGACGGTCTGGCTGGAGGAGCAGCGCCGCGGCCTCACCCTGCAGCGCATCGACGCCGACCTGCGGCTGTGCCGGCACCACGACATCATCGGCGAGCTGACCGGGATGGTGGCGCAGCGCCCGACCGACGAGAGCCTGCAGGCGCGCCTCATGCTCTCGCTCTACCGGGCCGGCCGGCGCTTCGACGCACTGCGGGTCTATCAGAAGGCCCGCTCCACCCTAGCCGAGGAGCTCGGCCTGGAACCGATGCAGGAGCTGCAGCGGGTGCACCAGGCGGTGCTGCTCGCCGATCCCACCATCGAGCCGCCGGTGCTCGGCGACGGGATGGACTCGGTGATCGGCGGCGGCACGCGCCCCGCCACGGCTGAGCAGCCCGACCTGCTTCCGCCGGACGTCGGCGAGCTCGTCGGCCGCCGGGCGGAGACGGCCCAGATCACCCAGGTGGTCTCCCGGCCGGAGCGCAGCGCGCCGCCGGCGGTCGTGGTGGTGGGCGCTCCCGGCGTGGGCAAATCCACCCTGTGCGTGCATCTCGCCCACCGGCTCCGCGAGGACTACCCCGACGGCCGGCTCTACGCCCGGCTCACCGACGACACGGGCCGGCCCGTCGATCCGGCCGAGGCGCTCGGCGGGTTCCTGCGGGCCGCGGGGTACACCGGTTCCCGGCTGCCGGAGTCGCTGGCCGAACGGTCCAGCCTCTTCCGTAGCTGGTCCGCCGGGCGGCGGGTGCTGGTCGTCCTCGACGACGTGGTCGGGGCCGAGCAACTCCAGCACCTGCTGCCCACCGGACCGCGGTGCGCGACGCTGATCGCGGCCCGGCGCCGGTTCTCCCACCCGTCCGTCTCGTCGACCGTCAACCTGCGGCCGTTCGACCGCGGTGAGGCGTTGCACATGCTCACCTCCGTCCTCGGCGAGCAGCGGATCCGCCCGCAACTGGCCGCCGTCCACGAGCTCATCGACCTGTGCGAGGGCCTGCCGGCGGCGCTGCGGGAGGCCGTCACGCAGCTCGAGCTCAAGCCGCACTGGCCCGTGCAGCGGCAGGTGGAACGAGTCCAGTCGGCCGTCGCCGAGCAGCACCCGGGCGACTCCGGCCCGGGCACGTCGCGCAGCGTGCGGCTCACGTACCGGCTGCTCACCACGGACCTGCAGGCGGCGTTCAAGACGCTGGTGGGCTCCGAACGGGCGCTGGCGCTCAGCGACGTGGCGACGCTGCTGGAGGCCGACGAGTACCGCACCGAGACCGTGGTCGAGGAACTCGTGGAGTTCGGCCTGGTCGAGGTGGCCGCCGGCGACCGCGGCGACTTCCACTACCGGGTGCAGCGGCCTTTCCGCAGGTTCTTCCCCGGGCCCCGCACGACCGTCGAGCCGCCCGTCGGTGGTGCCGTGGCCACGGCGGTGCTGGCCACCGGCTGAGCCGGCGGCAGCACCACCCGCCCGGGCCGCCCACCGATGGTGGGCGGCCCGGTCCGTGCGCGGGCCCGGCGGATGCGACTCAACCCCAGTTCGAGTGGGCCGTGATCGGCCGTCGCCACCATCGTCGTGTGGCCGCGGCGACGCCGCCGGCCGTCACTAAGGAGGTAAGACGTGGACCAGGGTCTGGCCGGCAAGCGGGTACTGATCACCGGCGGGAGCCGGGGGATCGGGCGTGCGACGGCGCTGGCGTTCGCCCGGGCCGGTGCCCGGGTGGTCGCCTGCCATCACCGGGTCGGCGAGGACGCCGACAGCCTCGCCCACGAGCTCAAGACGCTCGGCGGCGGCAATCTCGTCGTCACGGCGGACGTGACGGACCGCGCGGACGTGGCGCGGCTCGTGCGGATCTGCCGCGACCACCTCGGCGGCCTCGACGTGCTCGTCAACAACGTCGGGGTGGACGGGCGGATGCCCTTCGCCAAGCTGGACGACGCCGAATGGGACCGGGTGTTCGACCACAACGTGACCGCCGCGTACCGGGTCATCCAGGCGTCCCTGGACGTCCTGGTGGACGGGGCCTCGGTGGTGAACGTCGGCGCCTCCGTCGCGCTGCGGGGACGGCCGATGAGCGCGCACTACACCGCCGCCAAGGCGGCGCTGCTCGGCCTGAGCCGCAGCCTTGCCAAGGAACTCGGTCCGCGCGGCATCCGGGTCAACACAGTGGCGCCCGGAGTCACCGCCGTGGCGCCCGAGAAGGAGCTGCCGCCGCCGGTGCTGCAGCACCTGCTCGCCGCCACCGCCCTCGGCCGGCTCGCCGCGCCGGAGGACGTCGCGGGGGCGATCCTCTTCCTCGCCGGAGACGCCTCGCGCCTGGTGACCGGCGTGGAACTGCCCGTCGACGGCGGCATCTGACCACATCGCCAACCTAAGGAGAGGCACCGTGCACCGCACCCTCATCGTCGCGAGACTCAAGTCCGGCGACACCTCGGGCATCGCCGAGACGTTCGCCGAGTCCGACGCCACCGACCTGCCGCACATGGTCGGGGTGTCCCGGCGGACCCTGTTCTCCTTCCACGACCTGTACTTCCACCTCGTCGAGGCGGACGAGGACATCACCAAGAACCTCTACCGGGCGCGCAGCCACCCCCTCTACTCCGACATCAACCAGCGGTTGACGGAGTTCGTGTGGCCGTACGACCCGAACTGGAAAGAACCCAAGGACGCCATGGCTTCGCCGTTCTACGTGTGGACGGCCGAGGAAGGACGAGTGCAGTGACCACCACCCAGCAGCTCAAAGTCAACGTCTCCGAGGCCGCCCCGAACACCCGCCGCGGCGGGGACATCCGGGTGACCCTCAGCCCCAAGACCGTGGGGTGCACCTCCGGCTTCGGCGGCACCCTGCACCTCGCGGCGGGGGAGCACGTCACCGAGCACTACCACCCGTACTCGGAGGAGTTCCTGCACGTCGTCGCCGGCGAGCTGGAGATGACCGTGGACGACCGGCCGATCCGGCTCTCGCCCGGCGACTCGCTGCTTGTGCCGATCAATGCCCGGCACCGCCTGGTGAACGTCGGCGAGCAGGAGGCGCACGTCGTCTTCCATCTGTCCCCGTTGGCGCCGCGGCCCGAGCTCGGCCACGTCGACACCGAGCAGCCGACCGCGCCGCACGAGCCCAATCCGCAGGTCGGAGGCGGGCAGTGAAGCGTCGCGCCGTCGTCACGGGGATCGGTGCGGTAGCGCCGGGCGGCGTCGGGCGGGAGGCGTTCTGGGACCTGCTGAGCGCCGGCCGCACCGCCACCCGCAGGATCAGCATGTTCAACCCGTCGGCCTTCCGGTCGCAGATCGCCGCCGAGGTGGACTTCGACCCGCGCGCGGCCGGACTCTCCGCTCAGGACGTCCGTCGGATGGACCGCGCCGCCCAGTTCGCCGTGGTGAGCACCCGCGAGGCGCTCGCCGACAGCGGCGTCGAGCTCGCGGGCGTCGACCCCGGCCGGGTCGGCGTCAGCATCGGCAGCGCGGTCGGCTGCACGATGGGACTCGAGCAGGAATACGAGGTGCTCTCGGACGGCGGGCGCAAGTGGCTCGTCGACCACTCGTACGGCGTACCGCACCTCTACGGCTACATGGTGCCGAGCACGCTGGCCGCGGAGGTGGCGTACGAGGTGGCCGCCGAGGGCACGGTGGCGCTCATCTCGACCGGCTGCACGTCCGGGCTCGACGCGGTCGGGCACGGCATGCAGCTCATCGAGGAGGGTTCCGCCGACGTGGTGCTGGCCGGCGCCACCGACGCGCCGCTGTCGCCGATCACCTCGGCCTGCTTCGACGCGATCACCGCGACCTCGCCCAACAACGACGACGCCGCGCACGCCTCCCGGCCCTTCGACGCCCGGCGCGACGGCTTCGTGCTGGGCGAGGGCTGCGCCGTGCTCGTCCTCGAGGACGAGGAGGCGGCACGGCGGCGCGGGGCGCACATCTACGCCCGGCTGTCCGGGTTCGGCGCCCGTAGTAACGCCTTCCACATGACCGGCCTCAAGCCCGACGGCCGGGAGATGGCCGAGGCGATCCGGGTCGCCCTCGACGGCGCCGAGCTCAACGCGTCCGATGTGGACTACATCAACGCGCACGGCTCGGGGACCAAGCAGAACGACCGGCACGAGACCGCGGCCTTCAAGCGGGCGCTCAAGCAGCGGGCGTACGAGGTGCCGGTCAGCTCGATCAAGAGCATGGTCGGGCACTCGCTCGGCGCCATCGGGGCGATCGAGGTCGCGGCCTGTGCCCTCGCCCTCGACCGCCAGGTCGTGCCGCCGACGGCGAACCTGCACCACCCCGACCCCGAATGCGACCTGGACTACGTGCCGCTGGTGGCGCGCGAACACCGCATGGACGCCGTGCTCAGCGTCGGCAGCGGGTTCGGCGGCTTCCAGAGCGCGATGGTCCTGACCCGGCCGTGACCGCGTCGAGTGGCGTTCGAGAGGCGTCCGATCCCGAGCCAGGAAGGTGAAGCGCATGAATACCTCTACTGCCGGCGCCGCAGCCGTGATCACCGGCATGGGCGTCATCGCCCCCACGGGCATCGGGAGCGAGGAGCACTGGCAGGCTGTGCTGAACGGCAAGACCGGCATCGGCCCGATCACCCGGTTCGACCCGTCGGGCTATCCCGTACGCCTGGCGGGCGAGGTGGCCGACTTCACCGCCAAGGGCCGGGTGCCCGCCCGGCTGGTGCCGCAGACGGACCGCTGGACGCACCTCGCGCTCGCGGCCGCCGACGCCGCCGTGGCGGACTCGGCCGTCGACCCCGCGTCGCTGCCCGAGTACGAGATGGCCGTGGTGACGGCCAGCTCGTCCGGCGGCACCGACTTCGGCCAGCACGAGATGGAGCGCCTGTACCAGAACGGGCCCTCCTGGGTGGGCGCCTACCAGTCGATCGCCTGGTTCTACGCGGCGACGACCGGGCAGGTCTCCATCCGGCACGGTATGCGGGGGCCGTGCGGGGTGGTCTGCACCGAACAGGCCGGTGGGCTCGACGCCATCGGCCAGGCCCGGCGGCTGCTGCGCGACCAGAGCCGGCTCGTCGTGACCGGCGGGACGGACAGTTCGCTCTGCCCGTACGGGCTCGTCGCCCAGATGGCCAACGGCCACCTGTCGACCGCCGAGGAGGCCGGCCGGGCGTACCTGCCGTTCGACGTCGAGGCCGGCGGGTACGTGCCCGGCGAAGGTGGCGCCATCCTGGTCGCCGAGCGGAGCGGCCCGGCGACCGAGGGCCGCGGGTATGGCCGGGTGCTGGGCTACGCCGCCGGGTTCGACCAGTCCGCGCGGACCGGCCGGCGCCCGGTGCTGGCCGGCACGATCCGCCGGGCGCTCGACGACGCGCGGTGCGCCCCCGACGACATCGACGTCGTCTTCGCCGACGCCGCCGCCGACCCGGACCTCGACCTGGTCGAGGCCGAGGCCCTGGCCGAGGTCTTCGGCACCCACGCGGTGCCGGTCACCGCGCCGAAGACCCTCACCGGCCGGCTGTACGGCGGAGGCGCCGCCCTGGACGTCGCCACCGCCCTGCTGGCGCTGCGCGACGGCGTCATCCCGCACACCGTCGGCACCACCCGCGTGCGCGCCGACTGCCCGCTCGACCTCGTGCTGGACGTCCCCCGGGAGCGCGCGCTGCGGACCGCCCTCGTGGTCGCCCGCGGCTACGGCGGCTTCACCTCGGCCATGGTCCTCGGCCGCGGCGACCGTCCGGCTCCCGCCCTTTGATGGATTCGACCGAAAGGAACCTTCTCATGTCCAAGTTCGACGTCGCCGAGCTGCGCGAGATCATGAGCGCCAGCGTCGGTGTCGAGGACGACGTCTACTTCGACGGCGACCACCTCGACGTGCCCTTCGCCGACCTCGGGTACGACTCGCTCGCCATCCTGGAGCTGGCCAGCCAGATCCAGCGCCGCTACGGGGTGCAGATCCCCGACGAGGCCGTGACCGAGGACATGACCAGCCCGCGCGCCGCCGTGGACTACGTCAACTCCCGGCTCGTCGCGGCGGTGGCGTGAGATGTCCGGGCACACCGACAACTCCGTCGTCATCGACGCGCCCCTGGACCTGGTCTGGGACATGACCAACGACATCTCGCGGTGGACCGAGCTCTTCAGCGAGTACTCGGTGGCCGAGGTGCTGCACCGCGAGGGCGACACCTTCCGGTTCCGGCTGGCCCTGCACCCCGACGAGAACGGCAAGGTCTGGGACTGGGTCTCCGAGCGGACGCTCGACCGTGCCTCCCGTACGGTGCGCGCGCAGCGGGTCGAGACCGGCGTGTTCAAGTACATGTCGTTGTTCTGGGAGTACACCGAGACGCCCGAGGGCGTGCGGATGCGCTGGGTCCAGGACTTCGAGATGAAGCCGGTGGCGCCGATCGACGACGCCGCCATGACCGAGCGGCTCAACCGCAACACGGCCACGCAGATGAGTCTCATCAAGGACAAGGTCGAGGCGGCCGCCAAGGCCCGGGTCTGAGCGATGTCCGCGTTCTTCGCCGTACTGATGCCGCTGGTGCTGTTGGCCAACGGTCTCGCCGCCGGGGTCCTGCTGGGCACCCAGCTCGGCGGATTCCCCCTGATGGCGGCGCTGCCGGTGGACCGGTACGTGCACGCCCACGCGTTCTTCGCCACCAGGTACGACCCGTTCATGCCGATCTGCCTGGTGACGACGGCGCTCGGCGACGCGGTGCTGGCCGTGGTGGCGCCCACCCCGGGCGCCTGGGCGCTGCACCTGATCGGGACGGCTCTGGCCGGCGGCACCGTCGTCATCTCACTGACCAAGAACGTGCCCATCAACCGATGGGTACGGGAGCTGGACCCCGACCGTCTGCCGTCCGGCCTGGACTACGCGGGACGGCGGCGGGCGTGGGGGCGCTGGAACTCAATACGAAGCTGGCTGACCGTGGCGGCGCTGGTGGTCAACTGCGCCGCGGTGGCGCTGGCGCTCTGACCGGCTGATCGACTTTTAAGGAGACTCGGGTGAACCTCGGACTGAACGGTAAAAAAGCGCTGGTCACCGGCGGGGTGCGTGGCGTCGGACGCGGCATCGTGCTGGCCCTGGCCCGCGCCGGTGTGGACGTCGTGACGTGCTACCGGCAGGACAGCGAGCTGGTCGCGTCGCTGGAACGCGAACTCAAGGAGATCGGCGGCAACCACCTGGTGGTGCAGGCCGACATCGCGGAACCGGCCCAGGTGACGATCCTGCTGGACAAGATCCGCGAGACCTTCGGCAGCCTCGACCTGGTGGTCAACAACGCCGGTGCGATCAGCCACATCCCGTACGCCGAACTCCCGGAGCAGGAGTGGCGGCGGGTCATCGACACCAACCTCACGGCGCCGTACCTCATCATCCAGGGCGCGCTGCCGCTGCTGTCCGAGGGTGCCTCGGTCATCAGCATCGGCTCCAAGTCGTCCGAGGTCGGCATCCCGCTGCGGGCCCACTACACCGCGACCAAGGCCGCGCTGCGGGGGCTCACCCGGTCGCTGGCCAAGGAGTTCGGCGGGCGCGGACTGCGGTTCAACGTCCTGGCCCTCGGCGTGATCGAGACCGAGGCGATGGACGCCATGCCGGCGGAGCAGGCCGCGATGATGCGCAAGCGGTACAGCGAGAAGACCGCCCTGGGCCGGCTGGGCACGCCGGACGAGGTCGCGGGCGCGGTGCTCTGGCTCGCCAGCGACCTGTCGCGCTACGTCACCGGTGCCACCATCCACGTCGACGGAGGAATCTCATGACCACCGAGACCACGTTCCGCGTCATGCTCAAGATGCACATCAAGCCCGGCCTGGCGGAGGAGTTCGAGAAGACCTGGATCGCCGTCGGCGACTCGGTGACCTCCCACCCGGCGAACCTCGGCCAGTGGCTGTCGCGCAGCACCGACGAGGAAGGCGTCTACTACATCGTCAGCGACTGGGTGGACGAGGCGCGCTTCCGCGAGTTCGAGACCAGCGACCGGCATCTGGAGCACCGGCAGAAGCTGCACCCGTACCGGTCGGGCGGCGCGATGAGCACCATGGAGGTGGTCGCCTTCGTGGCACCGTCCGCCACGGTGGGCACCCACGCCGAGTGGCTGGCGGCGGCCTGATGGGAGCCGAGCTGCGGGTGCTCGTCTACCACGCCACCGAGGATGTGGCCGGCGTGCACAAGGCCTACCACGACGTGAGCGGGGTCCTCGGCGAGGTGCCCGGCATGCTCGGCAACGAGCTGCTGCGGTCGGTGCCGGACCCGACCGGGTTCGTGGTGGTCAGCCGCTGGGCGGACCTGGCGGCCTTCCGCGAGTGGGAACAGGGACCCGCGCACCGGGCGAGCACCGCGCCGCTGCGGCCTTTTCGGGACACCCGGATGGCCATGCCGTTCGGCGTCTACGAGCTGGAAGCGTCCTACTAGGACTGGGAGGCTCCGGTCGCCATCGGACCGGAGCCTTTCAGGTCGTACGGAAGGTGGCCCGGTACGACTGGGGCGGCACACCCACGATCCGGCGGAAGTGCGGGCGCATCGTCACTCCGTCGGTGAAGCCACCGGCCCGCGCGACGGCGTCGATGTCGAGATCGGTCGTCGACAGGACGTGCTGGGCGTGCAACACCCGTTGGTGGAGCAGCCACTGCAGGGGTGAGCAGCCGGTCGTCTCGCGGAAGCGCCGGTCGAAGGTGCGCCGGCTCAGGCGTGCGGCGCCGGCCAGACCGGCGACGTCCAGCGCCGGGTCGTCCAGGCGGTCGAGCGCGTAGCAGGGCACGCACCCCCTTGCTCGGCGACGCGAACCTCACCCTCGACGCCGCCGGCATGGTCGAGGCGACCCGCATCCTCGGCGCCTCGACCGTGATGCCCGTCCATGTCGATGCCGGGGCCCACTTCACCGAGGACATCACCGACGTCCACAGCGCATTCACCGGCGCCGGCCTGGGTGATCTTCTCCACGTTCTGCAGGCGCACGGCGGTCGATGAGGCGCGGCGCCCCGACGCGGTTGCCGAGGCACTTCGTCGCGGATCCGCCGTCGGGGCGCTCGCCTGGAGATGGGTACGCTCCCGGTCATGAAACGTCGAGGTGTCACGCTCATCGCGGGCGTCCTGGTCACGGCCCTGCTCGGCGGCGGGGCCGGGTTGTGCCCGCTGCCGTACGTGGTGCTGGAGCCGGGCCCCACGGTCGACACCCTCGGCCGCCACGAGGCCGCGCCGGTGATCAACGTGACCGGCGGGGAGGTGTCCGCTTCCGCGGGACAGTTGCGGCTGACCACCGTCCAGGTGGAGACGGAGGTCGGGCTGCCGGAGGCGGTCGCGAGCTGGTTCGACGGCGACCGGGCGCTGGTACCGCGCAGCGCGGTCTACCCGCCCGGGCAGAGCACCGAGCAGGTCGACCGGGAGAACACCGAGCTGTTTGCATCCTCGCAGCACAGCGCCGTGACGGTCGCCCTGCGGGAGCTGGGCTATCCGCCGCGGCCGCAGGTGACCGCCGTGACCGCCGGCGGTCCGTCCGCCGGCGCACTGCACGTGGGTGACGTGATCACGGAAGTCGACGACAAGGGAGTGGACACCGCGGAGAGGTTCGCCGACCTGGCCGGTCGCGTCGCCGCCGGCACCGAGCTGACCATCGCGTACACCCGGGCGGGTCGGGGTGGCAGCGTGACGGTCACCTCCGAGGGCGGTTCCGTGGGCATCGGAGCGCGGGTCGAGCAGCAGGCGCAGGCGCCCTTCACCGTCGCGATCGACCTCGACGAGATCGGCGGGCCCAGCGCGGGCCTGATGTTCACGCTCGGCATCATCGACAAGCTGACCCCGGCCGACCTCACCGGCGGGCGGATCATCGCCGGCACCGGCGCGATCGACGACTCCGGCGCCGTCGCGCCGATCGGTGGCATCCCCCAGAAGCTCATCGGCGCCAAGGCGGCCGGCGCGAAGCTGTTCCTGGTCCCCGAAGGCAACTGTGCCGAGGCGGTCCGCAACGCCGTCCCGGGGCTGCCCATGGCCAAGGTCGCCACGGTCGCCGAGGCCCTGAGGGCGTTGCGGACCTTCGCGGCCGGCGGCGTTCCCGCACCGTGTGCGGACGGCCGCTCCTAGCGGTATCGCTCTTTCGACGTGGACGACATCGAGACAATAGAGCGGCACGCGCGTCCCCGGGCAGCGTGAGCGTCCGCACCGGGACTACTCCGTGCCGTCCGCCGGCAGGCGCTCCGGCAGCCCGAGCCGCGGGAACCGGTCGTCGTGGAACGTGACGATCTCGGTGATCGCCCCGCCGGTGACGCGCAGGACGTCGATCGTCAGCGGCAGGTACGCGCCCTCGCGTTTCCGCCAGAGGTAGAAGGCGACGGCGGGCTGCCGGTTCACGGCGGTGGGGACGGCGCGCAGGTGCCCCATGCCCTCGAAGCCGGCCTCGATCCAGCTGTTCACGACCGTGTCGCGGCCGACGTCCAGGCCCGGCGTGGGCGGCATCGAGCAGCGGACGTCGTCCCGCAGCATCGAGGCCAGCGCCGGGATGTTCTTGGCCACGCTGGCGTCGGTGTAGCGGCGTACCAGCTCGCGCGTCCCGGCGTCCTCCTCGCCGCCGGTCCAGTCCTGCCGCTCGGCGGGTAGATGCTCCCGCATGCCGGCGCGGGCCCGCTGCAGCGCGCTGTTCACGGAGTTGACGGAGTCCCCGAGCAGCTCCGCGACGTCCTTCGCCGGCCAGCCGAGCACGTCCCGAAGGATCAGCACGGCTCGCGGGCGCGGTGCGAGGTGCTGGACCGCGATCAGGTACGCCAGCTCGATCGTCTCCCGCGCGATGGCGACGGTCTCCGGCTCGTCCGCGTCGCCCGCGGGCAGCTCGTCGAGCAGCCGGTCCGGGTAGGGCTGCAGCCACGGCACCTCGCCGCCGGTCGCGGGCTCCGGGCGGCACTTGGCGAGCAGGTCCAGGCAGGCGTTGGTGGCGATCCGGTACAGCCAGGCCCGGAACGTCGACCGCCCCTCGAAGGTCTCCCGCCGCCGCCAGGCACGCAGGAACGTCTCCTGCACGGTGTCCTCGGCGTCCTCGAACGACCCGAGCATCCGGTAGCAGTGCACGTGCAGCTCCCGCCGGTGCCGCTCCGCCAGCCCCGAGAACGCCGGCTCGTCGGCCTCACCCAGACCGCTCCCACCCAGACCGCTCCCACCCAGACCGCTCCCACCCAGACCGCTCCCACCCAGACCGCTCCCACCCAGACCGCTCCCACCCAGACCGCTCACGTCCAGCTCCTCCGGTCGCGTGTCCGCACCCATCACGTCATCCTTCCGTCTTTGTCGTATCCCGTCGTAGGTGTGACGGGTGCGGGCGCGACAACTCATCACTCGCCGTCGGTCGGCATCGCTGAGCTCCTTCTCCCCGACCGTCACCGCAAGGGCCCGGACCTGTGGTCCGGGCCCTTGCGGTGGAGCCTCAGACCAGTTGCAGGTCCGGCGTGCCCTGCCGCTGCCGGGCGGCCGCCCGGCCCCAGACGCGGGGGCCGATGAGGTGCAGTGCCGCCGGCATGACGACCAGGCGGATCACCACGGCGTCGAGCACCACGGCGATCGCCAGGCTCAGGCCGAGCTGCTGCACGACGCTGACCTTCGCGATGAGGAACGAGGCGAAGACGGCGACCATGATGAGCGCCGCGCCGTTGACCAGGCCCGCCGTCTCGCGCAGGCCCTCGGAGACGGCGCGGTGGTGGTCGCCGTGGAGGGTGTAGTGCTCCCGCATTCGGGAGATCATGATGACCATGTAATCCATGCTCAGCCCGAACATGATGGCGAAGACCAGGGCGGGCGTGGTGCTGTCGATGCGCTGTCCGAGGCCGTGCTGGCTGATCAGGGTGAGCAGGCCCAGGCTGGCCGCGACCACCAGGGCGTTGAGCGCCAGGGCGAGCAGGGGGAGCAGCCAGGAGCGGAACGCTCGGGCCAGCAGAAGGACGGTGATCAGGACGACCGTGCCGAGCACCGCGGGCAGCGTGTCGGTCAGCACCTCGTCGAAGTCCACGCCGGTGGCGGTGGCGCCGGTGACCTGGACGGTGACGCCGGCCGGCACGGCGCCGGGCAGCCGGTCGCGCAGTGCGTGCACCAGGTCGTGCGCCGCGTCCGAGTCCGGGTCCGCCGCGGGAATCGCGACGACGCGGGTGACCCGGGTGTCGCCGGTCGTCGCCCAGAGCTGGGCGGCGGCGGCCCGTGCCTCGGGGGGCAGGCCTTCCGGCGCAGCCACGGCCTCGGCGAGCTCGCCCGGGGGCAGGCCCAGCGTCGTCACGTCGGTGACCTGGTCGACGTGCGGCGCGGTGCGGACCACGCCGGATGCGGCCTGCAGCGCGGTCAGCAGGTCGGCGGCCGGCGCGGATGCGGGTGCGGTGAGGACGACCTGGACCGGGAACAGGGTGCGGAACTCCAGCGCCGCCTGCATCCGCTCGATGCCCTGCCGGGAGTCGGCGTCCTCGGGCAGGATCGTCGCGCTGGCCACCGGCGACTGCAGCCGGATGTCGGTGACCGGCCAGGCGAGCACACCGAACGCGGCGACCAGGGCCGCGAGGATCAAGGCCAGGGCGGCGGGGCGGCGCGGCGCCCGGACCGGCCGGCCGGCGGCGGGGCGCCGCTTCAGCGACAGCCAGTCGATACGCCGGCCGAGCAGGCGCAGCACGGCGGGCAGCAGCGTCAGCGACATGGCCAGTGCCACCAGCGTGACCACCACGCCCGCGATCGCCATGCTGCTGAACACCATGATGCGCGGGATGAAGAGGGCGAGCAGCGCCACCACCACGGCCAGGCCGCTGAAGACCACGGCGTGCCCGGCCGTGCGCATCGCGGTGCGCAGCGCCGGCACGTACGGGTCGCCGGCGGCCAACTCGTCGCGGTAGCGCTTGATGACGAACAACGAATAGTCCACGGCCACCGCGAGTCCGATGATGGACACCGCGTTGGTGAACAGGGTGGACAGGTCGGTGGCGAACGTCAGCAGGTAGCCGATCGCGGAGGCCACCACCAGCGCCACGCCCGCCAGCACGACGGGCAGCAGCATCGCCGCGACCGACCGGAAGACCACCAGCAGCACGACGACGAGCAGCGGGAACGCGATCATCTCGGCGGTCACCGCATCGTTCTCGGCCTGCACGCTCAGGTCGTGGTCGAGCGCCTGCGCGCCGGTCACGTGGGTGGTGACGCCGGCCGCGGCCAGCGCGGCGTCCAGTCGGTCGCGCAGGCCCGGCACCTCGTGCTGAATCGCCGACTTGTCGGCTCGGAAGCCGAGCTGCAGGAAGGTGGTGTGCCGGTCGGGTGACAGCCAGCCCGGGTTCCGCCGATGGTCTTCTACCTGCGCGACGTGCGGGGTGTCCCTGGCCACGGCGATCGCGGTGTCCACAGAGGTGGTGACGTCGCCATCGGGGCGGGTGAGCACCACCTGCAGGGTGTCGGGCAGCTCGGCGAAGGTGCGATCGAGGGTCCGCTGGGCGGCGGCGGCCTCACCGCGCGGATTGTCGAAGCCGCCGGCCTTGAGGGCGCCGGTCAGCGCACCCATCAGCGGTACGCAGACGGCCACGATCACGATCCAGATCGCGACGACGGTCTTCGGGCGGGCGATGGAGAACCTGACGAGGGGCTTCACGTCGTGCGCTCCCGGTCGGTCGAGGCGGCCCGGCCACGGCCGGGACACCGGTCGGAGTGCGGTCGCAGCATGCTTGCACGCCCCGGCCGGAGCCGGCTCGAGTCTCGCTCGAATTTCGCTGGAGTCCCGCTCGAATCGCGGGCTCGCCGGGGCCCTACCGGTTCTCGAGCCGCCTCCGACGCGGCTCCCAGCGGCGCCACGAACCATTCCTCGCTGTGACCCAAACCCCTGGAGGTGATCCCATGACCGGCATCCCGCCCACCCAGGCGGTGATCGACGCGATCGTGGCCGTGAAGCCGGCGCTGAGCCCCGGCGACGTCCACCTCGACGCGTCGCTGACCCGCGACCTCGGCCTAGACTCCCTGGACCTCGTCCAGCTCGCCACCCGGATCACCGCCGCGTACCCGGACTTCGAGCTGCGCCTGTGGCTGACCGAGGCGATGTCATCCGAGGTGGACAGCGTCCACTCCATGGCCCGCATGCTGGAGCCGGTCCGTTGACCGCCGTAGCCGCGCCGCCGCGTACGGATGTCGTCGCTCTTGCTCGCGAACTGGCCCCGGCCTTCGCCGAGCGGGCCACGGCGCACGACCGGGACGCGACCTTCCCGCACGAGAATCTGGCCGAGCTGGTCGCCGGCGGATACACGGCGATGACGGTGCCGGCCGAGTACGGCGGCCCCGCCGTCAGCCTGGCCGACCTCTGCGCGGCACAGCAGATCCTGGCCGGTGCCTGCGCGTCCACGGCCTTCGCGGTGAACATGCACGTCCACGGCCTCGCGATGATCGCCCGGGTGGGCGGCGAGAGCGCCGGCCGGGCCTGCCGTGCGGTCCTCGACGGCGCGGTCATCGCGGGCGGGTTCAGCGAGCCCGGCGTCGGCGGCAACTGGTGGCACCCCACGACCCGGGCCGACGAGGTCGACGGCGGGTTCGTCCTCAACGGCCGCAAGGGCTTCTTCACCGGATACCCGGGCGCCACCCACCTGTTCCTGTCCGCGGCCGTGACCGACGACCGCGGCCTGCCCGAGCCGGTCGCCTTCCTCATCCCGAAGCCGCAGCGGGGCGTCCGGGTCACCGCCGAGTGGGACGCCGCGGGCATGCGCGCCACCGGAAGCCACTCGCTGGCCCTGGAGGATCTGTACGTCGACTCCCGCTGGGCCGTGGGGGAGCGCGGAGCCCTGCCGATGCTCTTCATGCTCGGCGTGCACTGGGCCTGGTGCAGCTTCGCCAGTTGCTTCGTCGGCATCGCGCGCGCCGCCCTCGACCACGTCGTCGAAACCCAGCGCCGGCGGGTCATCAGCGTCATCGGTAAGCCGAACGCGCAGTTGCCGGGCATCCAGTTCCGCATCGCCGAGATGGCCGCCAAGGTGGCCGCCGCCGAGGCGCATCTGGACGCCGCGATCCACGCCGAGCACGAGGACGTGGACCCGCTCACCCACTACGTCGACATGAGCGTCATGAAGACCAGCGTCACCAAGCTGGCCCACGAGGTCGTCACGCTCGGCATGCAGGTGCAGGGCGGCTCCGGGCTGGCGTCCGGCGACCCGCTGCAGCGCATGTACCGCGACGTCGTCGCCGGTCTGCTCGTGCCGCCCGCCACGGACGTGGTCCTGGAGTGGTCCGGCAAGCAGGCGCTGGGCGTGCCCATCTTCGCCGAACCCCGCTGGGAAGGGTGATCTCCGTGTCCCTGTCAGGATCCGTGCTCGACCACGCCGCGGCCCAGGCCCGGGTGGCCCGGGAGGCCTACGCCGCCGCCGTGCGGCGGATATCGGGCGAGTCCGCGGCCCGGCTGCCCGGCCCGCAGTTCGCCGTCGCCGGCATGCGCGCCGCGTGCGACACCATGAGCGCGCTGCTCGACCGTACGCCGGACGCCCTGACCGCCGCCTGCACCGCCGCGCTCTTCGTCGGCGAGGCCGCCGAACGCGTCGTGGTGGCGGCGGAACGCCTGCTCGCCGACGATGCCGAGGGCGCGGCCCGGCTCGCGGAGCTGCGCCGCGACCTGCGCGCGACGCCGCCTCCCGTGCCGGACGACCGCTGCCGGGAGCTGGTCGGCAAGGCCGCCCTCGGCATCGACCCCGAGGCCACGCCGAGGTGGTTGTGATGGCCCGCCGCGGCGATGCCACGATCGACAACGATTACTACCACGAGGTCGGCGAGGGGTGGTGGGACGAGCGGGGACCGCTGCGCACCTTGCACGACATGAACCCCGCCCGGGTGTCCTACTTCGACAAGGCCGCCCGCGAGGCGCTCGGGCCCGACCGGGCGGCGATCCGGGTCCTCGACGTCGGTTGCGGCGGTGGCCTGGTGTCCGAGCGGCTGGCCGCCCTCGGCTACCGCGTCACCGGCCTCGACCTCTCCGCCGGCTCGATCGAGATCGCCCGCAGGCACGCCGCGGCGAGCGGCGTCGACGTGGAGTACGTCGTCGGCTCGGCGTTCGAGTTGCCCCGCGAGGACGCCTCGGTGGACCTCGTGGTCGTCTCGGACGTCCTCGAGCACCTCGACGACCTCGGCGCCGCCACGGCGGAGATCGCCCGCGTGCTGCGCCCCGGCGGCCTGGTCGTCTTCGACACGATCAACCGTACGGTGGCCGCCTGGCTGAAGGCGATCGTGCTCTCCGAGCGGGTGCTGCGGATCGTCTACCCCGGCACCCACAGCTGGTCCATGTTCATCCGGCCGGACGAGCTGCGTGGCGCGTTCGCCAGGCACGGCCTCGTCATGACGGACGTCCGGGGCCTGGAGCCCGTGGCGCCGCCGCACCGGATCTTCGCCTCCGTGCTCCGCGGCGACGCTGTGGGCCCGTTCCATCTCACCGATTCCACCGCCGTGAGCTACATCGGCCGGGCGGTCAAGTCCCAGGAGGGCTGAGACATGGTTTGGATCAGGACGAAGACCGCGAAGGAGATCACCATCCGGACCAGTCGGGAGGCGCTGCGGGCACTGCTGCTCGACGTCACCGGCTGCGGCCGGATGATGCCCGGCGTCGAGGAGATGGAGCAGATCGGCGACGGCCTGTACCACTTCCGGCTGGCCGAGGTCTCCAACGGCGTCGTGAAGTTCCGGCCGGACTACGTCGCGAGGTACGACGTCTCCGACCCGGACGCCATCACGTGGGAGCCGCACGGCGAGCACAACTTCCGCTCCTGGGGCACCTTCCACGTCCTCGACGGTCCGTCGCCGGAGGAGGTCGTGCTGCGCATCGACATGCGCTCCGAGGCGAACGTCGACGTGGCGCGCGTCGTGGTCGTGCTCATCGAGCCGTTCGCGCAGAAGGAGACCGCCGAGGTCACCACCGGCTTCCTCGCGGCGATCAAGGACCGGCTCGAGACTGCGGGTGTGCCGAGATGACGTGGGGTGCCTCCCTGCCGCGCCCGGCCCGGCTCCTCGGCCTGCGGGTCGCGCCGGCCGGCCCGGCCATCGCCCAGCAGGAGCTGTTCGACTCCTTCTACCGCGACCTGTTCGCCGAGGTGCCCGACGCGGAGAAGCTGTTCATGAGCACCCGCGTCGACCAGCGCCGACTGGCCTGGCCGCCGTCGGAGTACTACGGCGACGGCTGGCCCGGCATGCGGGAGCGCATCGAGGCGTGGGAGCGCGGTGTGCTGGCCATGGGCCGGGAAACCGTCGCCGGCGTCCTCGAGGGCGTCGACGCCCAGCAGGTCGGCAGCTACACGTTCGTGAGCTGCACCGGGTACGCCGGGCCGACCCCGGAGATGCTGCTCGCCAAGGAGTTCGGCCTGCGGCAGAACCTGCGCCGAGCGTTCGTGGGCCACATGGGCTGCTATGCCGCCTTCAACGGGGTCAAGATCGGCCTGGACGCGCTGGCCGGGCGCCCCGACGAGCTGGCGATGGTCACCTGCGCCGAGGTCTGTTCGGTGCATCTGCGCCCGGAGGCCACCAAGGAGCAGGTGGTCATCACCGGGCTGTTCGGCGACGCCGGCGCCACCGCGCTGCTGGCCGCCGCCGATGGGCCTCTGGACCCGGGGGACGGCTCGGGGCCGCTGCTGCTGGGCACGCACACCGAGGCGCACCCCGAGACGTCGTCGGCCATGACGTGGAAGGTCATGGACGACGCGTTCCGGATGACGCTGTCGCCGTACGTGCCGCTCTACCTGGCCGAGGCCGTCAAGCCGTTCGTCGAGCGGCTGCTGGCCCCGCACGGGCTCGACGTCTCGGACGTGCAGCACTGGGCCATCCACCCGGGCGGACCGAAGATCATCGAGTTCGTCGGCGAACGGCTCGACCTGCCCGACGCCGCCCTGCAACCGTCCCTGGACATCCTCTCGTCGTGGGGCAACTGCAGCTCCCCGACGGTGCTGCTGATCCTCGACCGCATCATGCGGCAATCCCGCCCGGCGCCCGGCGAGCACGGCGTCCTGATGGCCTTCGGACCCGGACTCACCATGGAATCCGCCCTGGTCCGCTTCTGATCCCGCCCACGACCACGTACGCACAGAAACGGAGCTGGGTCCCCATGACCACGATCGAGACCCTGGTCGCCGACCTGCTCGGGCAGCAGTGGGTGATCGACCTGTTCACCGAGCTCGGCGACCGGCAGCGCCAGTCCGCCGAGGTGGCCGCCCAGGTACGCGAGCGCGCCGCCACCAACCACGTCTTCTGGCCGTTCCACGCGCCGCAGTTCCCGCTCGTCGTCGCCGACGCGGCCGGCGGCCGGATCACCGACATCGACGGCAACACCTACCTGGACACGCATCTGGGCTTCGGCGCCCAGGCGCTGTTCGGGCACAACCCGCCGGCGGTCACCGAGCACGTCCGCGAGCTGCTCGGCCGCTCCACCGGCAACGGCTACCTCAACCTCACCGAGCTGCAGCTCGTCGACCTGCTCGAGCAGTTCCTGCCGCACTGCGAGAAGTTCGCGTTCCTCAACTCCGGCACCGACGCGACCGCCGCGGCGATCCGGCTCGCCCGGGCGCACACCGGGCGGCGGCTCGTCGCGAAGTTCGAGGGCGCGCTGCACGGCGTGCACGACATCGCCGCGCACAACACCGCCTTCTGGTACCACGGCCATCCGGCTGCGCCGTTCCCCGAGTCCGGCCCGGGCGGCATCGCGCCGCTGCCGGCGCTCACCGGCGTCGCCCCCGCACCGGCGACCGAGCTGCTCATCCTGCCCAACGACACCGACGCGGCGCTGGCGCTCATCGAGGCGCACCGGCACGAGCTGGCGTGCGTGCTCGGCGAGGCGGTGTCGTCGTCCTTCCCGTACGCCGAGCACACCGTGCCGATGATCCGCGCGGTCGCGCAGCGCTGCCGGGACCTGCGGGTGCCGTTCGTCCTCGACGAGGTGCTGACCGGCTTCCGCTACGGTCCCTCGGGTGCCGCCGCCCACTTCGACATCCCCGCCGATCTGTACTGCTACGGCAAGGTGGTGACCGGTCTGGGCCTGCCGCTGTCCATCCTGGCCGGCCGCGCCGACATCATCGACCACGCGCAGACCTCCGGGCTGTCGCTGACCGACCTCGGCAGCAAGACCTGTGTGCAGACCACGCACGCCGGCAACCACCTGTCGCTGGCCGCCTCCTACGCCTCGCTGAGCCTGCTGCACGACGCGGGCGACGCCTACTACGAGCGGACCCGCGCCAAGGTGACCCGGGTGCAGGACCGGCTCGCGGCCTTCCGCACCGAGACCGGGATTCCCCTGCGCCTGCTGGGCTTCGGCGACTTCATCGGCTCGTTCGGATACGTGGCGGGGGAGTCCTACCGCGACTACCGCGAGTTCGCCGCCGCGGTGAATCCGCTCGGCCTGTTCCTGCTCACGCTGATGCTGCGCCAACGCGGTGTCTACACGCTCAGCCTGCCGATGTTCTTCACCGGCGACGCGCACAGCGACGCGGACGTGGACGAAGTGCTCGACGCCGTCCTCGACGCCTCGCGCGAGCTCGACAAGCACGGCTTCCCGTTCGTGCTGCCCTCCTGAAAGCCCCGCCGAGGAGACACCGCCATGACCATCACCGCACCGGGCCGTGACACCCACGACACCCGTGACACCCGCAGCACCGACGAGATCGTCGCCGAGCTGCTCGGCCAGCCCTGGGTCATCGACCTGTTCACCGAGCTGGAGGAGCGCCAGCAGACGTCGCTCGAGCTGGCCGAGCGGGTGCTGCGGCACGTCGTCACCAACCACGTCTTCCTGCCGTTCCACGCCCCGATGTTCCCGCTCGCCGTCGGCGAGGCGCAGGGTGGGCGGCTCACCGACCTCGACGGCAACACGTACGTCGACGCGCACCTCGGCTTCGGTGGGCAGTCGCTGTGGGGGCACAACCCGCCCGCGGTCGTCGACTTCGTCCGCGAGCACGCCGGCCGCGGCACCGGCAACGGCTACCTCAACCCGATCGAGCTGCAGCTCGGCGAGCTGCTGTCCGAGCTGATCCCGCACTGCGAGCGGTTCGCGCTGCTGAACTCCGGCACGGACGCCACCAACGTGGCGATCCGGGTGGCCCGCGCCTTCACCGGGCGCCGCATGGTCGCCAAGTTCGAGGGGTGCTGGCACGGCACCCACGACGTGGCGGCGCACAACACGTCGTTCTTCGCGCACGGCCACCCCCGGATCACCCCGTTCCCGGAGCAGGGGCCGGACGGCATCGCGCCGCTGAGCGCCTTCAGCGGCGTGACCAGGCCGGACCTGCTGATCCTGCCGCACGACGCCGCGGCGGCCGGCGCGCTCATCGAGCGGTACCGCGACGACCTGGCCTGCGTCATCGCCGACCCCGCCTGCCAGTCGTGGCCGTACGTCGAGCGGACGATCCCGGAGGTCACCGAGGTGGCGCACCGGTGCCGGGCGCTCGGCGTGCCGTTCATCCTGGACGAGGTGCTGACCGGCTTCCGGTTCGGCACCGCGGGGGCCGCAGGCCGGTACGACATCCCCGCCGACCTCTACTGCTACGGCAAGGTGGTGTCGGGGCTGGGCCTGCCGCTCGCCGCGGTCGGCGGGCGCGCCGACATGCTGGAGGTGATCCACACCTCCGGTACGCCGTTGACCGACATCGGCACCCGTACGTTCGTGGTCAACACGCACTCCGGCAACCACCTGTCGCTCGCCGCCTCGTACGCCTCGCTGAACCTGTTGCGGGAGGCGGGGCCGGACTTCTACCGGCGTACCGAGGCCAAGGTGGACCGCGTGCGGGACCGGCTGGCCGCGTTCCGTGCCGAGACCGGCATCCCGCTGCGCCTGCTCGGCTTCGGAGCCTTCGCCGGCACCTTCGGCTTCGTGGCGCAGGAGTCGTACGACACCTACCGCGAGTTCGGCGCCGCGGTGAACCCGATCGGTCCCGCGATGCTCACCCTGATGCTGCGCCGCCGCGGCGTCTACACGCTCAGCATGCCGATGTTCTACACCGGCGACGCCCACACCGAGGCCGACATCGACGTCGTCTGCGACGCCGTGACCGACGCGGCACGGGAGATGGGCCGCCACGGCTTCCCGTTCGTGCTCCGCTGACCCTTGGAGTCACCATGTCGATTCCCGACATCCATCCCGATCGGCGCGGGTACCGGCCCGGCGCCACCTCGGACCACGCCCTGCTCCTCGACGCCGGCACGGTGGCGGAGGCGCTCGTGGAGCGCGCCCGCCGCGAACCCGCCGCGGTGGCGTTCTACCTGCCGGACGAGCCGGAGCCGGACCGGCGCATCACCGTCGCGGACCTGCTCGCCCGCGCCCACGCCGCGGGCGCGGCGCTGGTGGCGGCCGGTGTGACCCCGGGCGCCCGGGTCTGTCTGTGCCTGGAGACCTCCGCGCCGCTGCTGGCCGGGCTCTTCGGCGCGGCCCTCGCCGGCGCCGTGCCGTCCGTGCTCGAACCGCCGCTGACCGCCGGTCGCCGCGAGATCTGGCTCGAGCGGGTCCGGCACATCGTCGCCGTCGCCCGGCCCGCCGTGCTGGTCTGCGAGGAGCCTCTGCGCGCCACCGTCGAGGCGGCGCTCGAAGGCACCGACGTCACCGTGATCAGCCCTCCGTTCGCCCCGGGGGCCGTCGCCGAGCCCGTGCTCTCCGCGCCGCCGGACGAAGCCGCGTTCATGCAGTTCACCTCCGGCACGACCGGCGCCGCGAAGGGCATCGTGCTCAGCCACCGCGCGGTGTTCGCCTCCGCGGCCGCGATCGGTGCGGGCGGCCCGTTCCTCGCCGACGACGTCATGGTGAGCTGGCTGCCGCTGCACCATGACATGGGCATGATCGGCGGGACCCTGTCGCCCTTCCTGCTGTCGCTGCCGTCGGTGCTTATCCGGCCGATGGCATTCGGCAGCAAGCCGGACCGCTGGCTGCGGCTCATCCACGAGTACCGCGGCACGTTGTCGCCGGCGCCGAACTTCGCGTACCGGCTGGTCACCGCCGTCGCCCGGCGCACCGACCTGAGCGGGCTCGACCTCAGCTGCTGGCGGACGGCCTTCAACGGCGCCGAGGTGGTCGACGCGGCGACGCTGCACGACTTCATCGACCTCACCGCCCGTTACGGCTTCCGGCCGGAGCACCTGCGCCCCTGCTACGGCATGGCCGAAGTGGGGCTGGCCGCCACCTTCTCGCCGGCCGGCACGGCGCCGCGGGTGGAGCTGTTGTCCCGGTCCGCGATCACCGAGGGCCGCGCCGAGCCGTCGGCGTCGGACGAGGACGCCCATCCGTACGTCTCCTGCGGCGTGCCCGTGCCCGGCATCAAGATCCGGGTGGTCGACGACACCGGGCTGGACGTCGGCGACGGCCGGGTCGGCCGGATCCTGGTCGCGGCCGAGTCGATGATGACCGGCTACATTGAGAACCCGGAGGCCGGGCCGGTGCTCGACCTGCGCGACGGCTGGCTGGACACCGGCGACCTCGGTTTCCAGCTCGGCGGCGAGCTCTTCGTCACCGGCCGCCACAAGGATCTGGTGATCCTGGCGGGCCGCAACTACCAGCCGCAGTCGTTCGAGCTGGCCGCCGAGAAGGTCGCCGGCGTCCGTCCCGGCGGCGCCGCCGCGGTGGGCGTGCCGGATCCCGCCAGCGGCACGGAAAGGCTCGTGATGGTCGTCGAGACCGTCCACCACCGCGACCCGGGACTGTCCGCGGCGACCGCCGACGAGGTCGGCGCCGTGGTGGCCCGCCGCACCGGCGTCCGGCCGGCCCGGGTCGTCATGGTGCCGCCGCGCACCCTGCCCAAGACGTCGAGCGGCAAGCTGCAGCGTTCCCGCGTCGCGGCGCGGGTGGCCGCCGGCACGATCGGCTGACGGACGTGGAGCTGGCACTGCTGGGCGGATCGCTGCGCCCGGGCTCGGCGAGCGAGGCGGTGCTGCACCTCTGCGCCGGCCTCGCCGCCGGGTACGGCGCCCGGACCACCATCTGCACGGCGGCCACCCTCGACCTGCCGCTCTATCGGCCCGGCGCCCTGCACCGCGCGCCGGGCGCCCGGCGGCTGGTCGAGACGCTGCGCCGCGCCGACGGTCTGGTCATCGTCACGCCCACCTATCACGGCGGCGTGTCGGGCCTGATCAAGAACGCCCTGGACCACGCCGAGGAGCTCGCGCACGACCGTCCCGCGTACCTCGACGGCAAGGTCGTGGGCGTGGCGGCGGTCGGCTGGAGCGAGCACGGCGCGGCCACCGCCGTGACGTCGCTGCGCACCACCGTGCAGTCGCTGCGCGGCTGGGTGGCGCCGATGGCCGTCACCTTCGACGCCACCGGCGTCGCCGCTCTCGACGTCGCCGAGGCCCGTGCCGCTCTGCGCGGCGACGCCCGCCTCATGCGGCGACTGGACATCCTGCTCGGCCAGGTCACCGACTTCGCCGACCGGTACGCCCGCGCCCGGCTCGCCGCCTGACCCGCACCGTCCATCTTCAGGAGAGAGACCATGACCGTTCCCGTCACCGACACCGGCATGACCCAGGAAGGTTCGATCGAGGACCTGCACCGGGCCGTCCGGGACCACTACGACAAGCTCGTCGACCTGTACGAGGACCTGTGGGGCGAGCACATCCACCACGGCTACTGGGATCTCCACGCCCCGCAGACGCCCCGCCACGCCGCCCAGCAGCGCACCACCCGCGAGCTGACGGCCTTCGGAGGAGTGCCGCACGGCGCGCGGGTGCTGGACAGCGGCTGCGGCATCGGCGCGTCGGCCGTCATGCTGGCCGCCGAGACGGGCTGCACCGTGGAGGGCATCACGCTGAGCCACGAGCAGGTCCGGCGGGCGACGGAGAAGGCCGCCGAGGCCGGCGTCGCCGACCGCACCTCGTTCCGGGTCATGGACGCCATGCACACCGACTACCCGGACGACACCTTCGACGTGGTGTGGTCGCTGGAGAGCTGCGAGCTGATGCCCGACAAGCGGGCGTATCTCGCCGAGAACCTGCGCATCCTCAAGCCCGGTGGCCGGCTCGTCGTGGCCACCTGGGTCAGCCGCGACGACCGGCTCGACCCGTCGGAGGTCAAGCTGCTGCGCCGGCTCTACCGCGACTTCGCGGTGTCGCACGTGCTGCCGCTGGACCACTACGCACAGGCCTGCGCCGAGCTGGGGTACACCGGCGTCACCACCGCCGACTGGACCGACCACGTGCGCGGCACCTGGGCCCTGTCGGCCGACATCGTCAAGCCGCTGATGCGCGACCCCTCGTACGTATGGAAGCTCGTGCGCGCCAAGGGCGCCGACATCTTCCGCTTCCTCAACTCCGTGCCGCTGATGAAGCAGGCCTACGACCGCGACGTCATGCGGTACGGCGTCTTCACCGCGGTCAAGCCGGGCTGATCGCGCCTCGATCCGTCTTCCAGCGCGGTTCCCGACGCTTGAGACCCGTGACACGCAACGCATCTGAAGGAGAGCCGCGTTGATCGACATGACAGATCAGGCGAGACCCGGGCGGTCCGAGGGGACCGAACCCGAATGGATCCGCTGCGGTCCGTGCCGGGCCCTGACCTACGGCAAGCGTTTCGAGCGGGAGCTGCGGGTGTGCCCGTCCTGCGGCCACCACGGCCGGGTCGGTCCCGAGCTGCGGGTCCGGCAGTTGCTGGACCCGGGTTCGGCGACCGAGGTGGAGGTGGCCGGGACCGTCGCCGACCCGCTGGGCTTCGCGGATCTGCGGCCGTACCCGGACCGCCATGCCGAGGCGGTCGCCCGCAGCGGCCGCGACACCGGGGTGCTGGCCGTGCGCGGCCGCATCGACGGCCACCCGGTGGTGCTGGCCGTGATGGACTTCGCCTTCCTCGGCGGCAGCCTCGGCACCGCCGAGGGCGAGGCCGTCACGGCGGCCGCCGAGGCGGCGCTGGCGGGGCGCACGCCGCTGATCGTGGTCGCCGCGTCCGGCGGTGCCCGCATGCAGGAGGGCGCCCTGTCGCTGATGCAGATGGCCAAGACCAGTAACGCATTCGCGGCGCTCGACGAGGCGGGGCTGCTCACCATCACGGTGGTGACGGACCCGACCTA
This sequence comes from Couchioplanes caeruleus, assembly GCF_003751945.1. Taxonomy (NCBI): domain Bacteria; kingdom Bacillati; phylum Actinomycetota; class Actinomycetes; order Micromonosporales; family Micromonosporaceae; genus Couchioplanes; species Couchioplanes caeruleus. The sequence goes on from NZ_RJKL01000001.1 coordinate 7,789,949, forward strand.
CGGCGGGGTGGCGGCGTCCTTCGCCACCCTGTCCGACGTGGTCATCGCCGAGCCCGGGGCGCGGATGGGCTTCGCCGGTCCGCGCGTCATCCGCCAGACCATCCGCCAGGAGCTGCCCGAGGGCTTCCAGACCGCCGAGTTCCTGCTCGCCCACGGCCTCGTCGACCGGGTCGTGCGCCGCAGCGAGCTGCGCCAGACGCTGGGCCGGCTGGTCGCGATGAGCCGCGACGACGACGGCGCGCCCTCGGCGGAGGCGCCGCAGGGCGTGGTCTGGACCGATCCGGACCGGATGCCCGCGGAGATCGCCGCGCGCGAGCCGCGCGAGGTCGTCGGCTTGGCCCGGATGCCGCAGCGCCCGACCACGCTCGACCACGCCGGGCACTGGCTGGACGGCTTCATCGAGCTGCACGGCGACCGCGCCGGTGCCGACTGCCCGGCCGTCGTCGGCGGGTTGGGCTGGCTGGGCGGACGCCCGGTCGTGCTGGTCGGGCACCAGAAGGGGCACACCACCGCCGAGCTGGTACGCCGCAAGTTCGGCATGCCCTCGCCGGCCGGGTTCCGCAAGGCGGGCCGGCTGTTCCGCCTCGCCGCCAAGCTCGGGCTGCCCGTCGTCACGCTGATCGACACCCCCGGCGCGGACCCCGGTCTGCAGGCCGAGGAGCAGGGTCAGGCGATCGCCGTGGCGGAGTCGCTGCGGCTGATGGGCCGGCTTCCCGTCCCGGTGGTCGCGGTCGTGACGGGCGAGGGCGGCAGCGGGGGCGCTCTCGCTCTCGGGGTCGCCGACCGGGTGCTGATGTGTGCGAACTCGATCTATTCGGTGATCAGCCCGGAGGGCTGCGCCGCCATTCTGTGGAAGCGGCCCGACGCGGCCGCCGACGCCGCGCGGGCCCTGCGTATCGCGGCCGCCGACCTGCTGCGGCTCGGCGTGGTCGACGGTGTCGTCCCGGAGCCGCCGGGCGGGGCGCACACCGACCCCGCCGCGGCCGCGGAGCTGGTGCACCGCGCGGTCGCCGCCGCCGTGGCGGAGCTCGCCGACCGCAAGCCGGAAGAGCTCCTGCGGCACCGGTTCGAGCGGTTCCGGCAGTTCGGTGTGGCCCCAACGGGAGGAACGGAGACCTCGGTATGACCATCATGGATGATCCCCAACTCGACCTCGAGACCGGCGACGACGGCGGGTACCACGCGCTGCTGCTGGAGCAGATGCGGCGCAGTGTGGCCGCCATGGCGGGCGACGCCGCGACGCCGCTGCGGCGGGTCCGGCTGAGCCTCGGCGCGGCGACCGTGGAGGTGGAGTGGGAGAGCCGCATTCCCGCCGAGCCGGTCCACCTGCCGGTCATGACCGCGCCGGCAGCCATCGCCGCGGCGCCCGCCGCGGTCGCACCCGCCGTCGCGGCGCCCCCGCCCGGCGAGGCTCCGGGCGAACACGTGGTGACCAGCCCGCTGGTCGGCACGTTCTACACCACCCCCGAGCCGGGCGCGCCCCCGTTCGTGAAGGTCGGTGACACGGTCGTCGCCGGCCAGCAGATCGGCATCGTGGAGGCGATGAAGCTGATGAACCCGGTGGAGGCCGACCGCTCCGGCACGGTGCTGCGGCTGCTCGCCGGCTCCGGCGATGCGGTGGAGTACGAGCAGGCGCTGATCGTCATCGCCGCCACGGACGAGGAATGAGCGCCATGTTCGACAAGGTCCTCATCGCCAACCGGGGCGAGATCGCGCTGCGCGTGGTGCGTACCTGCCAGGAGATGGGCATCCGTACGGTGGCCGTCCACTCGACCGCGGACCGCGACTCGGCGGTCGTGCGGCTGGCCGACGAGGCGGTCCAGATCGGGCCGCCGGCGCCGCGGCAGAGCTATCTGTCGGCGGCGGCCATCGTCGAGGCGGCCCTGATGACCGGCGCGCGGGCCATCCACCCCGGTTACGGCTTCCTGTCCGAGGATCCCGACTTCGCCGAGATCTGCGCCGCCAACGACCTCGTCTTCATCGGGCCGCCGCCGGACGTCATCGCCAAGCTCGGCGACAAGGCGGTGGCCCGCGAGCTGATGACGGCGGCGGGCCTACCGCTGCTGCCCGGCAGCACCCGCACCATCGACAGCGCCAATGAGGCGCTGGAGCTGGCGGACCGGCTCGGCTTCCCGGTGATCATCAAGGCGGCCGCGGGCGGCGGGGGGCGCGGCATGGCGGTGGTCCGCGAGCGGGCCGACCTGCTGCCGGCGTACCAGCGCACGCGTGCCACCGCGCAGGCCGTCTTCGGTGACAGCCGGGTCTACGTCGAGCGCTACTGCGACCGGGCCCGCCACGTCGAGGTGCAGATTCTCGCCGACACGTACGGCAACGTCGTGCACCTCGGCGAGCGGGACTGCTCGGTGCAGCGCCGCCACCAGAAGCTCATCGAGGAGACCCCGGCGCCCGGGCTGTCGCGGGCGATGATGGCCGACGTGGCCGACGCCGCCGTGCGCGGCGCCCGGGCGATCGGCTACGTCGGCGCGGGCACCTTCGAGTTCCTCGTCGACGACCAGGGCTTCTACTTCATGGAGATCAACTGCCGGATCCAGGTCGAGCACCCGGTGACGGAGATGGTGACCGGTGTCGACATCGTCCGCGAGCAGTTGCTGGTCGCCGCCGGCCGGCCGCTGTCGGTGAGCCAGGGCGACGTCGAGCCGCGCGGCGTCTCGGTGGAGTGCCGCATCAACGCCGAGGACCCGGAGCGCGACTTTGCGCCGACGCCGGGCCTGTTGACCCGGTTCGCGCCGCCGGCGGGCCCGTTCGTGCGGGTCGACACCCACGCGGCGCCCGGGTACCGGATCACGCCGTACTACGACTCGCTGCTGGCCAAGCTCGTGGTGTGGGGCCCGGACCGGGAGCAGGCGCTGGACCGGATGCGGCGGGCCCTCGCCGAGTTCGAGATCGCCGGCGGTGGCGTGCGGACCACCTCGGAGCTGCTCGCCCGGGTGATCGACGCGCCCGGTTTCCGCAACGCCGAGCACACCACCGGCTTCCTGGAGCAGTGGCTCGCGCCGGTGTCTTGAGCGCGACGCGAAAGGTGCCGCTGCCCGACGGGCAGCGGCACCTTCGCCTGTGCGGAGGAAATCAGCGGTGCAGGGCCGTTCGCAGCGCCGCGGTCAGCTCCTTGGCCGGCTCCGCGACGTCCTGGTCCCACCGGTACGCGACGAACCCGTCGGGACGCACCAGCACGGCCCCCTGGGGACTCGCGCCGTAGCGCCGCTGCCACGGCGCATCCGGCAGCAGGTGCGCGGTGACGGGAACCGACAGCTCCGCGGCGGCGGCCTGTGCCGCATCGGTCCAGCCGCCGCCGCAGGTCCCCGCCAGCACGGTCCAACCCGGGCCGAACAGGTCCAGGACGGACCGGGTGCGCGCCTCGTCGAGCCACACATGCGGGGCCCGGGTGCCCACCTCGCCGGTCCGCGAGGCGGGGTCGGCGAACAGCGGCCCGTCGACACCCGGATACCGGTAGCCGAGGCTCACCTCCAGCGTGTCGAGGGTCTGCTCGCGCTGCTCCGGGGTGGCGAAACCGGCCCGCATCGCGAGGCGCAACTGAGCCTGCTCCACCGTGCCGCGGGCGATCGGCAGCCGTTCCCGCTCGTAGCTGTCGAGCAGGCCCGGACCGGCCTGCTCGTGGAGCACCGCGGCCAGCTTCCACGCCAGGTTGTGCGCGTCCTGGACGCCGGTGTTGGCGCCGTAGCCGCCGATCGGCGGGACCACGTGGGCCGAGTCGCCGGCGAAGAACACGCGGCCGGCGCGGTAGCGCTCGGCGACCAGGGCCGCCATGTCCCACGGCAGGACGTCGCGGATTATCACCGGCAGTTCCGGCGTACCGACCGCGGCGCGGACGAGCTGCACGCAGCGCTCGGCGGTGAAGTCGCTCGCCGCCTCGCCCGCCTCGGGCTTGTAGGTGACGATCAGCGTGCCCTCGGTCAGCGAGTCGTCGTGGCCGAGGATGGCGCTCACCTGCGGGTTCTCGATCTGGCAGATGGAGAATCGGCGTCCGGCCAACGCCTCGGTCAGCGGCGCCCGGAACAGGATGCTGACCTGGTGCCGGAAGACGCCGCGACCGTGCGCGCTCACCCCGAGCTTCTCCCGCAACGGGCTGCGCGCGCCGTCGGCGGCGATGACGTAGCGGGCGCGGAGGGTGCGGCGCTCGCCGGTGTCGCGGTCGCGCACCGTGACGGTGACGCCGTCGTCGTCCTGGACCAGGTCGACCGCCTCGGTGTGGAACAGCAGCCGGGCGCCGCTGCGCTCGGCCGCCGCCCGGACGAGCGGCTCCAGCCGGTCCTGGCCGAGCGAGATCTGCCGGCTGGGCGTCAGGTCCCCCAGGTCCTCGGCGGCCGGCAGGACGGTGCTGCGCAGCTCGCGGCCGGTCAGCGACTCGACCTTGGCGTTCAGGCGGTGGTCGGCGAAGCCGGCCGCCGCGTGCAGGACCTCCTGTTCGAGGCCGGCGGAGCGGAAGAGTTCGAGGGTGCGGGGGTACCAGCCCCACGCCCGTGGATGGATGGAGGTGCCGGGGTGCCGCTCGACGAGGACCGTCGGGATCTGATGCCGGGCCAGGAAGAGAGCGGCGGAGAGTCCCACGACCCCACCACCCACCACCAGCACCGAAGCGGTCGGCGTGCTGCTCGATGTGTCGCTCATGGGCGTGACGGTGCCGGGCCGGGGTGGAGGGCTGCTCAAGCCTTCCTCGATTAGGCCCGTCGACCGCCCCTCGAGTGGTTTTGTACCGGCCACGCCGAGACTTTCGCCGACATCACCTCGACAGGGAGTGCGGCATGGCGTCGATACTCGACCGTCCGGTGCGCCCGGGCATGGCCGGACGGCTCTTCCAGGGCCAGCCGGCCTGGTTCGGCACGCTGTTCTGGATGGACATGTGGGAGCGCTTCAGCTTCTACGGCATGACCGCCATCCTCTACCTGTACGCCAGTGCGCCCGTCTCCGACGGCGGCTTCGGGCTGCCGGCCGCGGGTGCCGCGGCCCTGTTCGGCACCTACATGTCCCTGGTCTTCCTCGCCGCCCTGCCCGGCGGCTGGCTGGCCGACCGGGTGCTCGGCACCCGGCGCGCGGTCGTGCTCGGCGGCGCCGGCATCGCCGCCGGCCACGCGGTGTTGAGCCTGCCGGTGCGCTGGTCGCTCTACGTGGGACTGCTGCTCGTGATCGCCGGCACCGGGCTGCTCAAGCCCGCCATGGCCGCGCTCGTGACCAGCCCGCACCGCGACGACGACCGGCGCCGCGAGGCCGCGATGTCGATCTTCTACATGAGCATCCAGCTCAGCGCGCTGCTGGCCCCGGTCGTGGTCGGCCTGCTCGCCGAGAAGGTCGCCTGGCACCTCGGCTTCGGCGCGGCGGCGATCGGCATGACCGCCGGGCTGATCGTGTACGCGGCGGGGGCGCGCCGCTTCGGCGACCTCGGCCTGCGGCCGGCGGCACCGCTGCCGCCCGAGCGCCGCCGCGTGCTGGGTCGCCGCGCCGGCACCGTCCTGGGCGCGGTGGGCCTCGCCCTGGTCGTGGGTGCAACGACCGGCGTCGTCCACATCGAACACGTGCTGATCGCCTCCGGCCTGCTGCTGCTCGCCCTGCCGGTCGGCTACGTCGTGGCGCTGCGCCGCATCCCGGCGCTGACGAGCGCGGACCGCGGCCGGCTCGGCGCGTACGTGGTGCTGCTCGCCGGCTCGTCGATCTTCTGGCTGCTCTACGCCCAGGGCGGCTCGGTGCTCGCGATGTTCGCCCAGCGGCACACCGACCGCGACGTCGCCGGCTGGACGGTGCCGGTGAGCTGGTTCCAGTCGGCCCACCCGCTCTTCATCCTGGTGCTGGCGCCGCTCTTCGCCGCGCTCTGGCTGCGGCTGGGCCGCCGGGTCGACGTGCCGGTCAAGTTCGCCGGCGCCCTGGTGTGCGCCGGCGCGAGCTGGCTGCTGCTGGCCGTCGCGGCCCACCTCGCCTCCGGGGGTGACCCGGTGTCGCCGCTCTGGCTGCTGACCGCGTTCCTGCTGCAGGTCTGCGGCGAGCTGGCGCTGGCACCGGTCGGGCTGAGCCTGGCCGTCAAGGTCGCGCCCGCCGGCTACACCAACCAGTACCTGGGCCTCTTCTGGCTCTTCGCGGCCGTGGGCGCCGGTATCGGCGGCCAGCTCGCCGCGCTCGCCGAGACGCTGTCCCTGTCCGCCTACTTCCTGCTCTTCGGCGCGCTCGCCACCGCCGTGGGCGTCGTCCTGTTCGGTGCCGTGCGGTGGCTGCGCGGCCACGTCGGCGACGCACCCGCGGCACCCACCGCCTGACCTAAGGAGTTGTCAGCCATGGCAAAGAAGATGACCGTAGCGGTGCTCGGCCTGGGCGGCATGGGCGGCGGCCTCGCCCACCGGCTCTGCGACCTGGGCTGGTCTCCCGTGGTGTGGAACCGCTCGGCCGAGCGGGCCGCGGGCTTCGCGGGCGTGGCGGCCCGGATCGCCGCCACCCCGGCCGACGCGGCCGACGGCACGGACGTGGCCCTGATCAGCCTCGCCGACGAGAGCGCGGTGGAGGCGGTGCTCTTCGGCCCGGACGGACTGGCCGGGGCGCTCAAGCCGGGCGCGGTGGTGATCGACGCGTCGACGGTGACGCCGGCGTTCTCCCGCGACGTGACCCGCCGGCTCGCCGAGGCCGGGGTGGGCCGCGTCGAGGCCACCCTGATCGGCAACCCGGCGCAGGCCCGCCACGGCGAGGCCCGAGTGTTCGCGGCCGGCGCGCCGGAGACCGTCGCACACGTCCGCGACCTGCTGGTGGCGCTCGGCCGGCAGCTCGTCGAGCTCGGCGCGACCGGGAACGCGAGCACGATGAAGCTCGTCCTCAACTCGCTGCTCGGCGCCCAGCTCGTGTCCCTGGCCGAGGCGGTCAGCTACGGCGAGAAGGCCGGACTGGACCGGGATCTGTTGCTGCAGACCATCTCCGACAGTGCGTTCAGCTCCCCGGTCATGTCGTACCGGTGCGCCGTGATGCGCGAGGAGCGCTACGACCGGCCCACGTTCCGCGCCGAGCTGATGGAGAAGGACCTGCGATTCGCGATCGGCGACGCGGCCGAGCACGGCGTGACCCTGCCGGTGATCGCCACGGCCGACGAGCGCTACCGGGCGCTGGTCGATTCCGGGCGCGGCGGACTGGACGCGGCGGCCATCTTGCTACAGCAGTTCACCGATGGTGGCGTCCGGAACGAGACGGCCTGATGTCAGCTCTGGTCGGCTGGGTGGACTACGCCCGCGACCAGCGTCGGGAACGGCCGGTGCTGCGGGCGATGGTGGGTGCCCTCGCGGCCCGCGGCCCCGACGACGAGGCGCTGTGGGTGGCTCCGTGCGCCGCGCTCGGCTTCCGGCACCTCGCCGTCCACGGGGATTTCTCGCCCCAGCCGTACACGGCGCGCACCGCGGAGGGACCCGTCACGGTCTGCGTGACCGGCGCGCCGACGGGGCTGGCCGAGCTGCGCGGCCGGCTCGCCGGGCGCGGCATGGCGCCCGCGCCGGAGACCGGCGTCGCGGGCCTCGTCGCGCACGCCTACCTGGCCGAGGGCCCCTCGGGGGTGACCGGGCTGACCGGGGCGTTCGCCGTGGCGGTCTGGGACGGGCGCGCCGAGGAACTGCTGCTGGTCCGCGACCGGCTCGGCACCCAGCCGATCTACTACCACCTGACCGACAGCGGGATCGTCTTCGCCTCGGAACGCAAGGGGCTGCTGGCGCATCCGGCGGTCGAGGCGCAGATCGACCTCAACGGCCTGCGCGAGCTGTTCACCTGCGCGGGCGCGGCCGGGCACGGCGTCTTCGCCGGCGTGCACCAGGTCCGCGCCGGGGAGATGGTCCGCTACGGCAGGGCCGGGCTGACGCACCGGCGCTACTGGAGGCTGACCACCGAGGCGCACACCGACGACCTGGCCACCACCGTCGGCACCGTGCGAGAGCTGCTCGAGGAGAGCGTCGCCAGCCACTTCGCCGGCGGCGACGACATCGGCATCCTGCTCGACGGCACCCTCGAATCCTCGGCGATGACCGCCCTGGCCGCCCGGAAGCTGGCTCGTGGTGCCGGCGAGCGGCTGCGGACCTTCACCGTCACCGTCGCCCGGCAGTCGGAGTGCGTGCCGCCGGAGGACGTGAGGTCGAGCCCGGACGCCCGCTTCGTCGCGGACGTGGTGCGCCGGGTGGGCGCCGAGCACACCGACGTCGTGCTCGACACCGCGGACATCCTGGACCCGCTGGCCCGCGCCGCGGCGCTGCGGGCCCGCGACGTGCCCGACCCGCTCGGCAGCGCGAACATCTCGACGTATCTGCTCTGCTGCGAGGCCGGCCAGCATGTGCGTGGCGCGCTCTCCGACGAGCTCGCCGACGCGATCTTCGGCTGCCATGCCGGGGCGTGCGACGCGCCGGCGACCGACTGGCAGACCCTGCCCTGGATCGCGCTCGCGCGGCAGCGGGGCGGCCGGTACGGCTTCGGCGGCGACCTGCTCGACCCGAACCTGCGCGCCAAGCTCGACCTCAACGGATACTGCCACGACGAGTGGGCCCGGTCCGTCGCCGACGCGGAGCATCTGCCCGGCGAGGACGAGCGGGACCGCCGGATGCGCCGTACCGCGTACCTGCGGCTGACCCGCTGGGACCAGACCCGGCTGTTGCACCGGGAGTCGCTGGCCATGGCGGCAGGGGTGCAGGCGCGCATGCCGTTCGGCGACCACCGGCTGGTCCAGTACGTCTACAACGTGCCGTGGGCGATGAAGAACTTCGACGGCAAGGAGAAGAGCCTGTTGCGGGCCGCCGTCGGGGATCTGCTGCCGCCCTCGGTACGGCACCGGCCGGCGAGTCCGTATCCCGCCGCCCCGGATCCCGCGTACGGGCGCTGGCTGGTCGACGAGCTCGCCGCCCTGCTCGCCGATCCCAGCTCGCCCGCCGCCGCACTGGTGGACGCCGGTGGCATCCGCGCCCTGCAGGCCGACCAGCGCGTGCTCGTCGCGGGGCCCGGAGCCTGGGTCGCCCGGGCCAGCGCCGAGATGGTGCTCGCCCTGGACGCCTGGCTGCGTCGCTACGGCGTGCGGGTCGCGCTCTGACATCTCCCGACCAAGGTCACACCCACACAGGAGGAACCATGCCGTACGCCGCAATCACCTACAACGTCAAGCCCGGGCACGAGGAGGAGATCGCCGAGATCTTCGCCAACTTCCAGCGGGTCAGCTCGCCCGCCGTCCGCGACCAGGACGGCGCCGCCGTCGGCAAGCTGCTCGGCACCGCCGTGTTCATCAAGGACACGGTGATGGTGCGGGTCATCCACTACGAGGGCGACTTCGCGCACATCGCCCGCACGATGGCCGCGCAGAAGGGCGTGCACGACATCGAGGACAAGCTCGCGCCGTTCCTCGCCGAGCAGCGCGAGACCGTCACCGCCGAGGGCTTCGGTGCGTACTTCCGCAACGCCACCATGCGCTGCATCTCGCAGCTTTCCGTCGACACCCTGCCGGCGCGCGCCTGAAACGGCGGTCTCGAACCGCCCTGTATCCGGATTCGAGTGCCACCGGCGACGGTGGCACTCGTACGCATCGAGGAGAGGTAACGCCCATGTCAGGACTCGTAGGCTGGATCGACTTCGCGCGCGACCTGGAGCGGCAGAAGCCGACGGTCATCACCATGACCGCCACGCTCGCGCAGCGCGGCCCGGACGCCGAGGCGGTGTGGGTGTCCCGGCACGCCGCGCTCGGCTATCGCACGCTCGCCATCGACGAACCCACCGAGGCACAGCCCTTCGTCGTCAACCTCGGCGACCGGGCCGTCGCCGGTGTGGTCTCCGGATGGCCCACCGGCCTGGACACCCTGCGGGCCAAGCTGCGCCCGGTGGAGGGCACCGGGATCGACACCGCCGGCACGGCCGAGCTGTTCGTGCGGGCGTACCTGCGCTGGGGCACGACCTTCGTGCCGGAGCTGACCGGCACCTTCGCGATCGCGATCTGGGACGGGCGCACCGACGAGCTGGTGCTGGTCCGCGACCACCTCGGCGGCCAGCCCCTCTACTACGTCGAGACCCCCACCGGCCTGGTGTTCGGCTCCGAGCGCAAGGCCCTGCTCGCGCATCCCGAGGTGCACCCCCGGGTGGACGCCGCGGGCCTGCGCGAGGCCATCTCCCAGGCGCTGCCGCACGGCGGCATCTTCGGCGGCTTCGGCCGGGTGGGTGGCGCCGAGATCGCGCGCTACGACCGTTCGGGCTGGCGCCGCGAACGGTACTGGAAGTTCACCACCGAGCCGCACACCGACGACTACGAGACCACCGTGGCCACCGTGCGCGACATGCTCGCCACCAGCGTGCGGCAGAACATGGGGGACGACCCGTCGCGGATGCTCGTCATGCTCTCCGGCGGCATCGACTCGTCCTCGGTGGCCGCCCTGGCCGCGGAGGAGCTGCGCCGGCGCGGCACCGGCCCGCTGCAGACGTTCACCATCGACTTCGCCCGCAGCGAGTTCCAGGCGGACGTCATGCGCAGCACCAACGACACGCCCTTCGCCCAGCAGGTCGCCGAGCGGATCGGCGCCAAGCACACCCTGGTCGAGCTGGAGACCAACGACATCCTCGACCCCGTCGTGCGGCTCGGCATGCTGCGTTCCAAGGACTTCCCGACCCGGCAGTACGACATGGACACGGCGCAGTACCTGACCGTGCACCGCGCCGCCGAGCAGGGCTGCAAGGTGGTCTTCGCCGGCTACGGCGGCGACAAGTACTTCCAGGGCGCCACCTGGTACACCCACCGGGACCTGGTCGAGTCGGGCACGTTCCCGTGGATCGCGCTGGCCCAGAAGTACGGCTCCCGGCACGGCTTCGGCACCGGCCTGCTCAACGCGGACACGCTCGCCGCGCTCGACCTGCCCACCTACTACGCCGACGAGTACGCGACCGCCGTCGGCGAGGTCGAGTTCCTGCCGGGAGAGGACGACTGGCAGCGGAAGATGCGCACGATCGCGTACCTGATGAACACGCGGTTCAGCATCGACGCCGGCTCGTACGCCGCCGCCGGGCTGCAGTTGCGCTCGCCGATCAACTACCACCGGCTGGTGCAGTACGCGTACAACATCCCGAACGCCATGCACAACACCGGCGACATCGAGAAGGCGGTCCTGCGTCAGGCGGTCGCCGACCTGCTGCCGTCCTCGGTCCTGCAACGGCACCGCAGCGCCTCGCCGGTCAGCAACAACCCCGACTACCCGGCCGGCCTGCAACGCGAGATCGCGGCCATCGTCGCGGATCCCAAGGCTCCGGTCCGCGAGATCATCGACCTCGACCGCGCCGCCGACCTCGCCGGGGACCTGCCGCGGCTCGCCAAGGACCGGATGGCCCGGGCGGACGTCGAGCTCGCCATCCAGCTCAACCTATGGCTCGACCACTACCGGGTGCGGCTCGCGCTCTGAGGTCCGCCGGTCCCCTGGGAGGGAGATTCATGATCTTCGACAACGTCCTCGAGACGATCGGGCGTACCCCGGTCGTGCGGCTGCGGTGCCTCGACCGCTCGTACGGCTCCGAGATTCTCATCAAGCTCGAGTCCTTCAACCCGGCCGGCAGCATCAAGGACCGGCCGGCCCTGCAGATGATCACCGCGGCGGAGCGCGACGGCCGGCTCCGCCCCGGTGGCACGATCGTCGAGTCGTCCTCGGGCAACATGGGCAAGGCGCTCGCGCTGATCGGGGCGGTCAGCGGCTACCGCGTCATCATCGTGGTCGACCCGAAGGCGCCGGAGTCCATGCTGAAGTTCGTCGCCGCGCTCGGCGCCGAGGTCGAGGTGGTCCGGCAGCCCGACGAGAACGGCGGATACCAGCGCCCGCGTCGCGAGCGGGTGGAGCAGCTCGTCGCCTCCATCCCCGGTGCCTTCTGGCCCAACCAGATGCACAATCCCGACAACCCCCGGGCCCACGCCGAGAACACCGCCCGCGAACTGCTCGACGACGTGCCGCAGTTCGACGTGCTGATGGCCACGGCGAGCACGGGCGGACACATCAGCGGCCTGGCCCGCACGGTCAAGGAGAAGCTGCCCGAGGTCACCACGGTCGCGGTGGACGCGGTGGGTTCGGCGGCGTTCGGCCATCGGTTCCACGGGTACGTCATGCGCGGGCTCGGACTCGCCTGGCGCCCCGGCAACCTGGAGATGTCGCTCGTCGACCGGGTGCACCTGGTCGACGACTCCGAGGGGATCGCGACGAGCCGGCTGCTCGCCCGTACCGAAGGACTGATGGTGGGTGAGTCGGCGGGCGCGGCGATCTTCGCCGCGCTGCACCACGCGCAGCACCACCCCGGCTCCCGGATCGTCGTCGTGGCGGCGGACGGCGCGGTCAACTACCTCGGCGAGTCGTTCGACGATGGCTGGTTGCAGGCCAAGGGCCTCGCCGGCCGGATCGCCGCGGCCGGGCTCGGCGACCTCGACGGGTTGCTGGCGGCGGCCCGCGATCCCAGCCACCCCTCGGTCGCCGTCGCCGACCTGCTGGCCCTGACCTGAGCCGGCTCCCGCCAAGGAGGATCTCATGCTGGCACACCTCGACCGGCTCGCGCGCCGGATGGACGAGGCCGGCCTCGACGCGTTCGTCGCCACCACGTTCGAGAACGTCTACTACCTGACCGGGGTGGCGAGCCAGCCCGCGCAGACCCACCCGCACGGCGGCCGCTGCCTGGCCGTGGTCGTCCGCGACCGGCTCGCGACGCCGTACTTCCTCACCTCACGGTGCGACGTCGACCAGTTCCTCGACGCAGCCGTGCCGCTGGCCGGCGCGGTCGGCTTCGGCACGTTCCACCGGGAGCTGGCCGACGACGCCGTGCTGACCCCCGGCGAACAGCGCCTCTACGACGTGTCGGTCCTCGGGCCGACGCCGGCGACGGCGCTGGACGCGCTGGCGAACGTGCTGCGCGAGGCCGGGGTGGCGGGCGGCACGGTCGGGATCGACGAGAAGGGAGCACCGTTCGGCTTCCTCGACGCCCTGGGCGATGCGCTGCCCGGGACGCGGGTGGTGCCCGCCGCCGAGGACCTGCGCTGGGTCCGCAAGGTCAAGACGCCGGCCGAGGTGGAGCGGATCACCGCCTCGGCCGCGGCTGCCGAGGCGGGCATCCGGGCGGCCGTCGCGGCCGCCCGGCCCGGTGCCACCGAACGCGAGCTCGTCCGCGAGTTCGAGCTCGAGGTCGTCCGCCACGGCGCCCGGCCCAAGTTCACGCTCATCAAGTTCGGCCGCTCGGCCGTCGGCGGCCAGCAACGGCCGACCGACGTGCCGCTGCGCCGCGGCGACGGCATCTGGTTCGACGTCGGATGCGTGCTGAACGGCTACTGGTCGGACCTGGCGCGGACGTTCGCCCTCGGCGAGCCCGACGCCAAGCTGGCCCGCTACTACGACGCTGTGCTCGCCGGCGAGGAGCGCGGGATCGCCGAGGCGCGGCCGGGGCTGCGGGGCAAGGAGCTGTTCGACATCACCGTCGACGGCGTCCGCCGGGCCGGCATCGCGCACTACCGCCGCCACCACGTCGGGCACGGCATCGGCGTGGAGATCTACGAACCCGTCCTGATCACGCCGAACAGCGAGGACGTGATCGAGATCGGCACCGTGGTCAACATCGAGACGCCGTACTACGAGTTCGGCTTCGGCGCGGTGCACGTGGAGGACCCGTTCGTCGTGGAGCCCGAGGGCAACCGGCTCCTCACCACGCTGGACCGCGGGCTCGGCGTTCTCGGCTGACCCGCCGCCGCGGGCGCCGCCCGGCTGTCAGGGCAGCCAGCCGGGCAGCGCCCGGCCGGACTCGTACGCCCACACCACAAGCTGGGCCCGGTCGCGCAGGCCCAACTTGGTGAGGATCCGGCTGACGTGCGTCTTGGTCGTCGCGTGGCTGATCACCAGCCGGCCGGCGATCTCCTCGTTCGACAGTCCCTGGGCCACCAGGTCCATGATCTCGGCCTCGCGCGCGGTCAGCGTGGCCAGCTCGGGCGCGGGCGGCGGCGGGGTCAGGCGCGCCGCGACCTCGGCGATCAGCCGCCGGGTGACCGACGGCGCGAGCAGGGCGTCGCCCCGGGCCACCACCCGCACGCAGCGGATCAGCTCGACCGGCTCGGTGTCCTTGAGCAGGAAACCGCTGGCTCCCGCGCGGATCGCGCCGTAGACGTACTCGTCGGACTCGAAGGTGGTCAGAATGACCACCTTCACGCCGTCGAGGCTTTTGTCCGCGCAGATCTGCCGGGTGGCGGCGAGGCCGTCGAGTCCCGGCATGCGGATGTCCATCAGCATGACGTCGGGACGCAGCTCGCGGGCCAGCCGGACCGCCTCGTCGCCGTCGGCGGCCTCGCCGGCCACGCGCAGGTCGGGCTCGCCGGCGAGGATCGAGCGGAAGCCCGCCCGGACGAGCGTCTGGTCGTCGGCCAGGACAAGGGAGATCATCGAGTTCCGTTCTCTTCGTTCGATGCTGTGGGAGGTCGTGATCTTTCCGAGGGGGAAGTGACGGGCAGCCGGGCCTCGACCCGGAAACCACCGTCGGGCCGGGGGCCGGCCGTCAGCTTGCCGCCCACCGCGGCGGCCCGTTCCGCCATGCCGAGCAGGCCGTTGCCGTCGCGCACGGCCTGCGGATCGACCGGTTTGGTGCCGTCGTCCTCGACGGTGACCACGACGTCTCCGCCGGTGCACCGGATGTCCACGCCCGCGGTGCTCGCCGCCGCGTGCCGTACGGCGTTGGTCAGCGCCTCCTGCACGATCCGGTAGGCGGCCAGCTCGACGGAGGTGGGCAGCGGCGTGGCCGGTACGTCCACGTGGGATCGTACCGGCAGGCCGGCGGCCTCGGTACGGGTGATCAGCTCGGGCAGCCGGGCCAGCGACGGGCTGGGCCGTACGGGATCGGCGCCGTCGGCCTGGCGCAGCACGCCGAGCACCGCCCGCACCTCGCGCAGGGCCTCCTTGCTGGCCGTACGGATCGCTTCCAGCGCCTCGAACGCCCCGTCCGGGGAACGGGTGTGCAGGGCCGCGTTCGCCTGCACGTTGATCAGCGAGATCTGGTGGGCGACCACGTCGTGCAGGTCCCGGGCGATCCGCAGGCGCTCCTCCATGGCGCGCCGCAACGCCTCGCTCTCCCGCGTCGCCTCGGCCAGGGCGGCCCGCTGCTCCGCCTGGGCCACGTGCCGCACCCGGCTGCGGGCGACCTCGCCCAGGACGATGGCCAGCATCAGGATGGCGGCCACGCCGACCGCCGTCTGCACCTGGGTCTGCACCGACCGCTGCCGCCCGTAACCGTCCAGATTGAGTGAGGTCAGCACCGGGAAGGCGATCGCCAGGAACAGCGCCGCACTGATCGACAGCCAGCGCCCGCGGTCCCGGGCGACCGTGTAGAGGGCGATGACGAACGCTAGCGCGATCGGCGAGTCGGGGAAGCTCAGAGGGTAGTAGAGCAGCCCGGTCACGCTCGTCACCATCAGCACTGCCACCGGGTACCGCTGACGCCAGTACAGCGCGACCGCGCTGAGCACCATGAGCGTCCAGCCCAGCGGCATCAGCGGGCGGCCGCCGCGGTCACCGCTGGTCTCGACGACGACCACGTCGAAGATCAGGATGAGGGCCGGTAGGGACGCTGCACGCCACTTCACCCATCGGGTACCGGGGCTTTGAGCGGGTTGTCGCGATGATGCCGGCCACATGGCGACCACTGTAGGCACATCGGCTTTCCGGCGGGTGCCCGCCGTCACCGTTCGGTCACTCGTAGCAGGCCGGCCACTGGGTCAGCGTCGGCCACTGCTTCGGGTCGTGGTTGCGCACGACCATGGCGTTCTCCCGCCGGGCGAGGTCGACGAGCTTGCGGGTGCTGGCCCGGGCGGCGTCGGCGTCGAGGTCGAAGCGCGTCATCGGCCGGTTGTCCGGGTCCATCGCGGCTTCCTGCGTGATCGCGTCCACGGCCAGCAGCACCGCGCCGGTCCGCGGCAGCCGCACGAGCACCGACTGGTGGCCGGTGATGTGGCCGCCCGACTCGATGAGCTCGATACCGGGCAGCAGCGTGGTGTCGCCGTCGACGGTGCGGTACTTGAGGTGCGGCAGGTCCCACTGTGCCCGGGTGGCCTCGAGCCGCGCTTCGGTGCCGGAACGGGCCAGCTCGAGGTGGCTCTGCTGCACGACGAACTCGGCGCCCGGAAACAGGTCGTGGTTGCCGGCGTGGTCGGGATCGAGGTGGGAACAGACCACGATGTCGACGTCGTCGGGCCGGACGCCGACCGCGGCGAGTTGCTCCAGCAGGCCGGGGTCGGTGCGCGCAATGATCGGCGAGTCCGGGGTGGCGTCACGGTGGGGCCCGGTGTCCACGAGCACGTCGGTGCCGTCGTCGCACCGGATGAGGTAGCCGCACACCGGGCGGTCCTTGTAGTAGCGGATCATGCCGAGCTCGAGCAGGAACAGTTTCATCCGGTGGCCTCCGTCCGTGCGGGCGCCCCGAGCGCCGGCGACGGGGACATCGTGCGGACCGCCGCTGGAGGGGGAGTCCATCCGGGCTCGACGCCTCAGTGCAGTTGCCGCCAGAGGCCGATCTCGATCGGGTCCAGGGGCACGCCGGGGAGCAGCCTCTCCGGGTGGCCCGGAGGCGGGCCGGCGAGCGGCTGCTGCGGCCGGTCGGTGGGCGTGTCCGCGGGCGGCCGTTCGGGCGCGGGGGGCCGTCGGGCCCGGTCCACGGAGGACGGCTGCACTCCGGTGACGGCCATGCCGTACATCCCGAAGCCCCGCCACGCCCACCGGAGCACGGCGACGGCCAGGCGTCCGCATCGCCGCAGTGGCTCTGTCGCATCCATCGTTCGGCACCCCTCTCCGGTCCCGGCCGCCGGATCGATCTGATCGGCGTCGCCGCTGGGCCGTCCGGCCGGGGCCGGTGGGCCACCGCCGGCGGTGGTCGGCCGGGGTGGGCCGGGGAACCGGCGCCGGAGGCGGCGTCCGGGGACGTACCCGATGGTGGGCGGGGTCGCTCGAAGTCCCGTCGAGGCGAGGTCGACCGGCCATGAGCCGGCGGACTCGCCGCTCGCGCAGAGACGGCCGGCGCCGCGGTGACGCCGGCCGGCGAGAGTCGAGAGGAAGGAGCGCAGGGGAGGGTCAGCGGCGGGGGCCGCGCGTCTGCAGCACGCGCTGCGCCACGACCGCGACGACGAGACCCACCAGCGCCATGATCACGTGCCTGATCTCGAAGCCCGGCCCGTCGTCGCCGAAGACGATCAGGCTCACGATCACGCCGGCGACGATGCCCAGCACCGCGGCCGCGACTGTCCTTGCCATGGCACAACCCGCCTTCCACCGTTTTCGGCATTCGCCCCGGACGGGCCCCGGTCGAAACCTATTGCCGTACCGGTGCCCGCACAACCGTCTACAGATGTACACAACGTCATCACTCTGGTTCGGTGTGTACGACCACGGATGTATGCCGCGTCATCGATCATCCGGATGCGCTTTCGCCTACGGAGAAACTGTGGTACAGGGCTCCGGGCTGCGCCTTTGTCCGCGGCCGCCGTGTCCGCAACCGCGGCGGCGTCATTGACGCGATCCTCGCCTCGCCATTCAGGTCGCCATTCATGAGCCGTTGGCGCGCGCTTCGTTCAGGGTGTGGACAATTCTTTTTCACCCCGGCACAGGACGGTCGCAAATAGACCGGAGTTTTTGTATGAGCGAAGACGATCACTGCATCCTGCCTGCTGGATGCAGCGCCGGCCCCTGCCCGGGCGGCAGCCCGCGCGCCGTGCTGTCGATTTCTCGACTCCGGGCTTCAGGGCTGTCAGTCGGCTCTCCGGAAGCCTATATTGGCCATGGTGCGACCCCGCCTCGATATTTGCGGGCGCAATCATCGCTTTGGTGAAACGCGAAGTGCCGACAACGGGGGGATGAACGGTGTTGGTGTGTCAAGTGGATGTCGAGCTCGCCATCGGGCGGCCGGCCGGGCGGCCGGGCCCGCCGAGCCGGGGACGGCGGCCGACGTGCGGGTGAGCCTGCTCGGTCCGTTCCATGTGGAGCTCGAGGGCCGCGAGGTCGTACCCACCGCTCCCAAGCTGCGCCAGGTCCTGTCCCTACTCGCCATCAACGTCGACCGGGTGGTCAGCTCGGAGCAGCTCATCGAGGAGCTCTGGGGCGAGCGGCCGCCGTCGAGCGCCACGACCACCCTGCAGACCTACGTCTACCAGTTGCGCAAGCTCTACCGGCTCGGCTCCGGCACGCGTGCCGCACGGTCGGGCGGCGACGCGCCCGCGCTCTCCACCTCGCCCACCGGCTACGTGCTCATGCTGGCCTCCGACGCGGTGGACGCGACGAGTTTCGTACGCCTCGCCGACCGCGCCCGCGCCGAGCTGGACGCCGGCTCGCTGGAGCCGGCGGTG
Source organism: Couchioplanes caeruleus (assembly GCF_003751945.1). Lineage (NCBI taxonomy): Bacteria > Bacillati > Actinomycetota > Actinomycetes > Micromonosporales > Micromonosporaceae > Couchioplanes > Couchioplanes caeruleus. Next base: position 7,808,289 of record NZ_RJKL01000001.1, read on the forward strand.
GACACCCTGCGGGCGGCCCTGCGCCTGTGGCGCGGCCCGGCGCTGGCCGAGGTCGCGACCGGCCCGCTGCTGCGGGCGGCCACGGTCTGGCTGGAGGAGCAGCGGCGCGGGCTCACTCTGCAGCGCATCGACGCCGACCTGGCGCTGCGCCGGCACCACGAGCTGATCGGCGAGCTGACCGCGATGGTGGCCCAGCAGCCCACCGACGAGAGCCTGCAGAGCCGGCTGATGCTCGCGCTCTACCGCGCCGGGCGCCGCCTCGACGCCCTGCGCGTCTATCAGCAGGCCCGCGAGGTGCTGGCCGACGAGCTGGGCCTGGAGCCGATGCCGGAGCTGCAGCGGGTCCACCAGGCGGTGCTCGTCGCCGACCCTGCCATCGACGAGGACTTCCCCGCCTGCCGGGCCGGCACCACGGTGCGCGGTGCCGCCGAGCCGCCGGATCAGCTCCCGCCGGATGTGGCCAGGCTCGTCGGCCGGCGCCAGCAGGTGACCGAGGTGTCGGCACCGCTCGCCGCCGCGGACCGCGGCGCGGCGCCCGTGGTGGTGGTCGCCGGCCCGCCGGGGTCGGGCAAGACCGCCCTCTGCGTCCACGTCGCCCACAAGCTGCGGGGCCGCTATCCCGACGGCCTGCTGTACGCCCGGATGATCGATGACGAGGGGCGGCCGCTCGAGCCGGCCGACGTCCTCGGCAGCTTCCTGCGCGCCGCCGGGTACGCGGCCGCCGCGATCCCCGGGCCGCTCGACGAGCGGTCCAGCCTTTTCCGCAGGTGGTCGGCCGGCCGCCGGGTGCTCGTCGTGCTGGACGACGTGGCCGGCGCCGAGCAGATCGGTGCGCTGCTGCCCACCGGGCTGTCCTGCGGCACCCTCATCGCCGCCCGGCGCCGCTTCTCCGATCCCGCCGTCGCGGTGACCGTCCACCTCGGACCGCTGGCGTGCGCCGACGCGTACCGGCTGCTCGCCCACATCCTCGGCGAGGAGCGGGTCAACCGGCAGATGGCGGCGGCGCACGACCTCGTGGAGCTCTGCGAGGGCCTGCCGATGGCGTTGCGTGAGGCGGCGGCGCACCTCGAGCTGAAGCCGCACTGGCCGATCGCCCGCCAGGTCCGGCGGGCCCGCTCCGGCGAGGACCGCGGCGGCCGGCCCGCGACCCCGGAGGGCGTGCACCGCAGCCTGCGCCGGACGTTACGGCTGCTCGGCGAGGAGCTGCGGGCGGCCTTCTGCGGCCTGGCCCGGATGGAGGACCCGGCGCCGCTGGGTGCGCTCGCGGGCGCGCTGGCCGTCGAGGAGCACCGGGCGGAGGAGCTGGCCGAGGAGCTCGCCACCTTCGGCCTGGTGGAGGTGGAGCCGACCGCGATCCCGGACGGCTTCGTCTACCGGGTGCCCCGCCCGTACGCGGCCGCCGTGAGCCAGCTCGGCGACGACGGAACCCCGCAGTCCCTTCTCACCCGCTGCGAGGCCGCGCTCGCCTGACGCCTCGGCGGCACCGGGGTTCGGGACCGGGTCGAGCCGGCCCCGAGCTGGTCTCCACCCACCGGGCGCACACTCCGGAGATGGGTGAGGACGAGCAGATGCGAGTGGTGGTGGACGAGCTGGTGGCCGTCAAGCCCGCGCTGGCTGCGGGCAACGTGCGGCCCTACTCGCTGCTCACCGCGGACCTGAATCTCGACGCGCGCGACCTGGCCGAGCTCGCCGACCGGTTCCGAGCCGGCTATCCGGGCTTCGACCTCGGCGCCTGGGTGGACCACGTCCGCACGTCGCACGGCGACAGCGTCGGCGCCGTGGCGCGGGTCCTGTCCGTCCTGCACCCCTGAGTCGCGGCCCGCGCCCGGCCCACGCCGGTCGCGGCAGGACGGGAGGACACTCGCGATTGGACGAGAACGGTCTCCGTCGGATAAATTGGCCGTACGCCGTTGCGAGTTCTTCCCCCGTGGAATTCGCAGCGGCGCCTTTCGTGGCATGCTTCGGCGGTGATCGTGACCTTCGAGGCCGAGCTGTGGCTGTGGGACGCTCGGCGCGCCGACGCCTGGACCTTCGTCAGCCTGCCCACCGAGGAGTCCGAGGTCCTGCGCGAGCTGACCGCCGGCCGGCGGCGCGGCTTCGGCTCGCTGCGGGTCCGGGCGACGGTCGGCGCCACCACGTGGACGACGTCGATCTTTCCGGACAAGGGGCGCGGGGCCTACGTGCTGCCGGTCAAGCGCGACGTCCGCCGCGCCGAGCACCTCGAGGCGGGCGACGTGGCGTCGCTGAGCGTGGAAGTCCTGGACGTCTGATCCGGCGTGGCTACTCCGGGTGATGCCCCGGATGCCGGTCCCGCCGGCCGAGGCAGTATCCTGCGCCGGCCGGATCGCCGCGGGAGGGAACGTCGTGTACCAGCAGCCACCGTGGGGTCCGCAGCAACCCGCCTACCCGCCTTCCGGCGGCGGTGCCCTCGCGCTGACCCTCCGGCATCACCCGCTCGCCTTCCTGCTCGCGCTCTTCAAGCCCGTGGTGGAGGTCGACGGCCACCGGGTCGGCAACGCCTGGGGCCGCATCGTCGTGCCGCTCGCGCCCGGCCAGCACCACGTGCACGTGCACGTGCCGTACCTGCTTCCGACCTGCATCGGCGCCGCGGACCTGGGCGTCACGGTGCATCCGGGGCAGACCGTGGAGCTGGATTACCGCGCGCCCATGATCGTGTTCATCGGGGGAGCGCTGGGCCCGCCCCCGCAGAAGTACCCGGGCATGGTGGCCACGATCGTGCTGGCCATCGTCACGCTGGTCATGCTGCTGTGCCTCTGCGGCGGTTTCATCCTCGCCGCCTGCAGCGGATCGTCCGGCGGTTGATCGTCGAACCGTGTACCGCTGATCCGCCGCCGGAAATTCCGCCGGCGATTCGGTGGCGGTTCCCATTTCGCCGCCGTGCTAGATTTCTCGCGGTGATATGACATCGATATTCGCGCGCAATCTCAGTTGCCACCCGACTCGTTGACGCCCTGGCTGACCGACGGCACCGACACAAGCGGGCCTCCCGCCGTCGACGCGCTGCATCTGCGTCCCGTCGCCTTCGTGCCCGAGGTCCGGCTCTATCTGGCCGAGGACCCCACCCTGCTGTGGGCCCGGCTGGAGGCGGCCGCGGGGCGCCGGCTGCAGGCCCCGTTCTGGGCATCCGCCTGGCCCGGGGGTCAGGCGTTGGCGCGCTACGTGCTGGACCATCCCGCCCTCGTCGCCGGGCGCCGGGTCCTCGACATCGCCTCCGGCTCCGGCCTCGTCGCGATCGCGGCGGCGCACGCCGGTGCCGCGTCTGTGCTGGCCAACGACATCGACCCGTACGCGGCCGTGGCCATCGAGGCGAACGCCCGGGCCAACGGCGTAGCCATGACATGCCTGTCCCACGACCTGCTCGACGGCGCCGGGGAGGACGCGGAGGTCGTCCTCGCCGGCGACGGGCTGTACGAGCCGGCCCTGGCCGCGCGGGTCCTCGACTTCCTGGCCCGGCAGGCGGCTCGCGGTGCGCTCGTGCTGGCGGGGGACCCGGGCCGCGGGCACTCGGGCAGCGGGCTGCTCGAGCGCGTGGCCGTGTATGAGCAGCCGGCCCTGGGCCCCGCCGAGGATCATCAGAATTCGCAGACGGCGGTGTTCCGCGTCCGCCGCGGCGCGCCTCCGGACCCCCGGCGCTCCGCGGGGAGCTGAGCGAAACCGGTGCGCCATTCACATTCAACCGAACCAATGTGAATCGGTGGATCATTACTTACGGTCATCACATCATGACTCAGTGATCCTCGCGGGCCTCCCGTTCCCGTTGGTAGCATCCCGCCGTTCTCGGGCGGACCATCGGACGAAGGAACGTGGAAAGTGATGTTCAACGGGACTTCCCCGCAAGCTGCCACCTCTGAGCAGGCGCTGATCCCGCCGGCCACCGGCAACCAGGCGCTGCAGGTGCTCACCATGGCGCAACGCACCGCCGAGGAGCACCTCGCCAAGGCCCAGCAGCACGCGGACAAGATCCGCACGGATGCGCTGGCGGCCGCCGAGGAGATCGGCCGTGAGGCCGGGATGCACGCCCACGCCGTGCGTCGCGAGGCCGAGCAGGTGCTGTTCGACGCGCGCGCCTCTGCGGAGCAGACCGCCCGCGAGGCGCAGATGCGCGCCGAGGAGGCCCAGCGCAACGCCGCGAAGGTGATTCTCGAGGCCCGCAGCGAGGCCGGACGCATCACCGCCGACGCGCAGGCCGGCGCCGACCAACTCCGGCTGGCCGCCCAGCAGCGCTACGACGACGTCGTGGGCAGCCTCGGCGCCCGGCGCGAGGCCCTGCAGGAGCAGATCGAGGCCCTGGAGCGCTTCGACCGGGAGTACCGCGCCCGCCTCACGGCCTTCATGCAGGGCCAGCTCCGCGCCCTCTGGATGGATCAGCCGCAGGTGACCGGCGAGCTGCCGGACGGCGAGCCGGAGGTCGAGGCGGAGGCCGAGGCGGTGGCGCTGGCGGACGCCGAGCCGCGCGACGCGGCCGAGGAAGCGGGCGAGGACGCCGGGCGGCCGGAGGACGAGGCCGCCAAGCAGCAGGAGGCCTCGCGACGGCGTGGCGCGCACGCGTCCCGTGAGGAGTAAATCCGCCCTCGACAGGTATCGACGACCGTGGACATGGCCTAGGGTGGGCGCGTGGCCAGCGAGCGGACGCCGATCGACGAGACCGTGCCCCATTCCGCGCGGGTGTGGAACTACTGGCTCGGCGGCAAGGACAACTTCGAGGTCGACCGGCAGGTCGGCGACGAGTTCGCCGGCTTCTACCCGGACATCGAGGCGGTCGCGCGCAGCTCGCGCGCCTTCCTCACCCGGGCGGTGACCCACCTGGTCGCCGATCGGGGCATCCGGCAGCTGCTCGACATCGGTACGGGACTGCCGACCGTCGACAACACCCACCAGGTGGCGCAGGCGGCGGCGCCCGACGCCCGGATCGTCTACGTCGACAACGATCCGATGGTGCTCGCGTACGCCCGGGCTCTGCTCACCGGCACCCCGCAGGGCGCGACCGAATACGTCGACGCCGACCTGCGGGAGCCGGAAGAGGTCCTCGACCTCGCCGGTCGGACCACCCTCGACCTCGATCAGCCGGTCGGCCTGATCCTCATGAACATCCTGGGCCACGTGGCCGACCTCGACGAGGCGGTCGCGATCGTCCGGCGGCTGCTCGCGGGCCTCGCGCCGGGCAGTTACCTGGTCACCGCGGACGGGACCAACGTGATCGACGGCCCGGCCTTCGAGGAGGCCATCGCGGTGTGGAACGCCAACGCGCCGTTGTCGTACCACCTGCGGACGCCGGAGCAGCTCTCTCTCTTCCTCGCCGGGCTGGAGGTCGTCGAGCCGGGCCTGGTGCCGTGCTCGCGCTGGCGGCCCGCCCCGGGCGCGACCGCGGAGGAACTGCGCGAGGTCGACGAGTACGGCGCGGTGGCGCGCAAGCCCGCGGCATGATCGGGGCATGACAGGGTCCCCACCCCGTGATCGGGACATGACAGGGCCGCAGTTGCTGTCGGCGTACGCGGGACACTGGACCGGTGCCGGCACCGGGGTGACCGTGATCCTCCCGCCGCCGGGCACGGTGGCCTCCGGCGAGGTGCGCGGGGGCGCGCCGGCGACGCGGGAGTTCGCGCTGCTCGAGCCGACCCGCCTGGTCGACCGGGTCGACGCCGTGGTGCTGTCGGACGGTTCCGCGTTCGGGCTCTCGGCCGCCGACGGCTCGCCGGCCTTCGCCGCCGCCACGGCCCCGGAGGCGACGGCGGCGCCGGTCGGGCTCGCCAACACCACCGTGGCGGTCGTGCTGACCGACGCCCGGCTGTCCAAGAACGACTGTTACCTGCTCGCCCAGAGCGGCCATGCCGGCTTCGCGAGGGCGCTGCACCCCGCGCACTCGCACTTCGACGGCGACGCGGTGGTCGCCCTCGCGACCGGCGAGGTCACGCAGGGCTTCGACCTCGAGCTGGTACGGGCGGCGGCGGCCGAGACGGTCGCGGCGGCGATCCGGGACGCGGCGGCTCAGTCGTCCTCGTCGTCCGGCGATTCCTCGGAAGGGAGGTGAATCTGCTCCAGACTGCCCACTATCCAGCCGTCGCGGGGTTTCACCGGAGACACGTCCTGATCCTCGACGGGAACGAACACCTCGAACAGTGCATCGCGCATGTCGCCGTCCACGGCGTCGCCGGCCGCCTCGGCGATGTCGTCCATGGTGGCCGGGCGCAGCCCGAGGACGTCGTCGTCGGGGGCGAGCGACAGGCGCTCGTCCAGGTCGAGGCCGGGCAGCCAGCCGTACAGGTGGGCGCGTGCCTCGATCGGCAGCGCGCCGCAGCCGCGCAGGTCCAGCTCGGTCAGCGTGCCCAGGTCCGCGATGGCGGTCAGATCCTCCAGGGAGGTGCAGTCCGTCGCCCGGAGGTGATAGAGCTCCGGGAGGTCGGCCGCACCGTCCATCGACGTGATCGCGGACTCCCGGACGTCGAGCAGCGCGAGGTTGTCGCAGCCGCTCACCAGCGTGAGATCCTGCGCCGGAAGGCGTGGTAGCGCGACGTCCCTGAGGCTGGCGCTCTCGATCACGGACGTTCCGATCTCGACCGCCGACGCGTCGTCCATGAGGAGCACGCGCAGCGCGGGCAGGCGGCCGAGGAAGTGCAGGTTCCTGATCCGGGCCGGTCCCTGGACGATCAGCTCCTCGAGGGCAGGAAAGCAGAGCAGCGAGCGGCAGTCCAGGAAGGCCTCGCCGGTGAAGCAGTCGACCAGCATCAGGCCGCGCAAGTCCTCGTTCCGGCCGGTCCTCGGGTCCAGCTCGAGTCTGTTCAGGCGGTGGAACGTCGCCTCGGTGAGGCCTCGGATCTGCACCAGCCAGTCCATCGCCATGGCATCGCGAGCCACCAACTCGATCGTCTGGATCCGGGCGCCGGCGGCCAGGGCGGGGAAGGTGTGGCCCGGCACGGCGACGAAGACGTCGACCTCGAAGCGCTCGGGCAGCAGCGGCGTGAAGGGAAGCCTGCTGACGTCGAAGAGGGGGAACCACACTGTCTGCTGCGGGATCGCGGCGAGGACCTGAGTGGCGTACCGGGCCGGGTCGAAGTGACTCCAGGCGTCGCTGAGTGCGTCATGGGATTCGGCGGTGCACCTCGCGGCGTGCTCTCGCAGCATGCCCATGGCACGGTCGCCCCCGATCCTCGCGATGATGTCGATGAACGTTGCCGGATAGGTTCCCGCCGCACTCAAGTGCCGGTTGAGCAGGGGAAGGGCCGCCTGACCCAGCGCCACGACGGCGTCGGCCTCGGCCCGGTCGGCCGGGGGGATCAGGGCGGCGAGCAGGTCCATGACCTTTTCGTGCACGTCGATGTCGACGCGGGTGGAGGCGCTGACGCACCGGGCGAGCAGGTCGCGTCCCTGCCGGTGGCGGGCGCTGCCGGGCGGTTCCCGGTCCACCTGGTCCAGGATGCCGCGCATGAGCCGCAGCGCGTCGCTGCTGCGCGCGCTGCCGACCGCGAGGGTGATGACATCCGCCCAGTCCACCGACCACACGTGGGTGAGAAGGTCCTCGATCCGGCCCTCGTCCAGCAGCGACCGGGCGGCCAGGTACTCCAGGAACGAGCGGTGAACGAAGTCGATCGTGTCCGCGGCGGGAGCCCGGATGACGCCCGAGCGTTCGAGCAGCTCGACCAGGATGGACGCGGGATCGCCGGCCAGGTTCGGCAGGGAGCGCGCGACGGTGGCGATCATCCGCTCGGTGCTCTGCCGGGACGCCTCCGACAGGCCCGCGTGGAGAAAGCGCTGGGCGATGTACTGCAACAGCGTCCACTGTTCGTCGTCGGTCAGCAGCGGCGCGACGCCCCGGTCACGGTCGCGCCGCCCGAGCATCATCGCCAGCGCCCGCTCGTAGACGTCGACCCGGCGGTGCGGCAGCCCGCCCGGGCTGGCGTAGTTGAGGGCGCAGAGCACCGCGCAGAGCAGCGGACTGCTGGCCAGATCCCGCAACTGCCAGGAGTTCGTCAGCGTCCGGAACAGCAGCTCGCCTCGGGCGACGTGGGCGCTCCGCTCGGCCGGAGGCAGCCGCTCGGCGGTGGCCGTGTGCCAGTCGGTCACCAGCCGGGACATCTCGGCGTCCCCCATCGGGGCGACCTCGACGCGGTGGAACTCCAGGCCGGCGAGGTGGTACGCCTCGTCCCGCAGCGCGATCGGGCGGGACGCCACCACGAAGACCGCCGACGTCCCGCTCTGCGCGATCAGGTCCGCCAGCCAGCGGCGTACCTCGGGGCGCTTCTCGGCGGGCATCTCGTCCAGGCCGTCGACGAGCACGGCGACGGCGCCGGAGCCGAGCCGGGCGCGGCACCACGACGGCGGCTGCCGCGCCTGCCCGGCGATCTCGGCGGCCAGTTCGTCCACCGTCGGCAGCGCCACCTCGCGGTACGCGCGCAGCCGGATGAGGAACGGGACCCGGCCGTGCCACTTCTGCAACGGCGGCGGCATGCTGTTGCGAGCCAGCGACACCGCGATCCACTGCAGCAGGGTCGTCTTGCCGAATCCCGCCTCGCCGGTGAGCAGGATCCGGTTGGCCGAGGCGAGCGCCACCTCGACGGGTGTGCCGCCGGGCGGGGCCCCGACCGCCGCGGACCGGCCGTCGCCCGGGGCGCCGTCGCGGGCGCGCAACGAGACGTATCCGGTGGTGAGCGAGTAGCGCCGCACCTCGGGCGCCAGGTCGATGCCGAACATCGAGATCTCGTCGAGCGCCTGCGCGACGTTGCGCAGGTAGTCGGTGGTGTAGGCGTCCGCCGGACTGCGCCCGGGCCGGCCGTGGCCGGGGAACCGGCCGAGGGCCGCGCCGAGGACCGCGCCGGGCCGGGGCACCTCGTCCCACAGCCGCGGCAGGTTCTCCATCGTGAGCTGAGGGAGCGCGAGCAGCGCTTCGCTGCCGTATGCCCCCAGCTCGGCGGCGAGGGTGCGCAGCGGGTACGCCGGCCCCTCGTCGAGGTCCGACCAGGCGGCACCCGCCTCGGCGAAGTGGACCGCCAGGGCATCGGCGCGGACGCCGGCGCGGTGGCCGATGCCGAGCGCCGTCAGCGCGGCGCGGTGCAACGTCCCGGCCAGGCCGTCGACCACGCTCGCGAGCAGCGCCGGAGGCATGGCCTGGATGAGGTGCCGCTGGTTCTCCACCACGTAGGCGATCACCGTCTCGCCCACCTCGACGAGGAAATGCCGGGCGCGTCGCCGGGCGCCGCGGTCCGCGTGGGCCACGAGGAGCTGGTCCCAGTTGAGGGCGGTGGCGATCGCGGAGGAACCGGGGCTGCGCACGGCCAGCAGCGCCCGTACCAGCGGGAAGGTCAGGCTCGCCTCGAACCGCCGTCGCCCGGCCGCGGTCCAGCTCTCGGCGGCGTCGCCCGAGGACACGTCCTCCGGCTCGGCGAGGTGGAGCAGCTCGAACGCGAAGGCGGCGGCGCGTTCCGCCGCCATCCGTTGGCTTCCGCCGGCGTCGGCCGCGGCCTTGCCGTCGAGCAGGTCGGAGATGCCGCGCACCATGGCGACCCGCAGGTCGGGCCGGGTCAGTCCGACCAGGACCACGCCGAGGTCCTCCTGGTTGACGGCCACGGCCTGGGAGTAGTGCCGGCGGATCAGTGCCGCGGACGGGGCGCCGGAGCCGGCGATGACCTTGCCGCCGGAGGCGACCGGCTCGATCAGGACCCGGACGTCCGGTGGCCCGGCGAGGCCGGCCGTCAGCTCCCGCGGCAGGCGCCGCCACCAGGTCCGGTCGGCCCGCACCTGGCGGGCGAGCTCCACCAGGGGGAAGGACGCCGAGGCGACCTTGCTGCGCGGGCGGAACTCCAGGTCCTCGTCGCGGCCGTACTCGTAGCCGAAGACATCGGTGGCGACCACCACGTCGCCGACCCGGACGTCCTTGAGTCCACCGGCGACGCCCACAATGAGGGCCACCTGGGCCTGGAACTGCTCGACGGCTCGCTCGGTGGCGATGGCGGCTTGCTCGTTGCCCCGCCCCACCTCCGTGACGATCACCTGCCATTCGAGGACGGCGCCGCCGAACGACCCGACGCGAACCCGCTGGCCGGTGGGGTGGCGCTGCCACCGTACGCCGTCGAGGTGCCCGACGACGGCGCTCGCCTCCTCCTCCAGGGCGGTGACGATGACGACCACCCGTGCGGCCGGTCCACGCTCCACCACGTCGTATCACCGCCGTCCGCGCTCGTCGATGCGATGGTCATCCTCGCAGGACGGTCGCCGCCACGCACGGACGGCGAACTCGATCGGGCGAACGTCCGTCCGGGACGGCACCCCACGCGGGGGTGGTCGCGTGGGGTGCCGTCGTCCCGAGGGGGCGGATCGGGACGTCTCAGGTGAAGCGGGTGGCTATCCAGGTGGCGACGGTCTCCACCGAGGCGAGGACGGCGCCGTCGTGAGTCTCGCCGGGCAGCGGTACGAACTCGACCGGCTGGCCGTAATCCGACAGCTGGGCGAGCAGGGAACCGGCCGTGATGTCGTACGGGACCGCGTCGTCGTCGGTGCCCTGCACGATGAGGATCGGCGCGCTCGGAGCCACGGTGGCCGGGTTGCCGTACCGGGCGAGCCGGGTCAGCACGGCCGGGGACACCACGCCGCCGGGAACCAACTGTTCCGGGGTGAGGGGTGCGTACGCGGCGAGGATCTCCTCGAGGCAGCCGGTCTGCAGCACCGACGTGAGCTGCCGGGCCGGCGGTGCCAGGTAGGTGGCCGGGTTGAAGGTCGGCTCGACCGCGTTGATGCCGTAGAGCGCCATCACCAGGTAGCCCTGGCCGGGCGTGCCGGGGATGTACGGGGCGATCTGGTCGAGGTTCGACACCGGTGCGATGGTGGCCACGCCCTTGAGCACCAGCGCGCCGTCGTAGGTGGGTGCGAGCTGCCCGGCGAACAGTGCGCCCTGGCCGCCCTGGGAGTGGCCGTCGACGGCGTACTGGGTGGACAGCGCGCCGTCGAGGTGGCGGGCCGCCTTGACGCTGTCGATGACGGCGCGGCCCTCGCTGTTGCCCACCAGGTACGGGTGTGCCTCCGGGGTGCCCAGGCCGGGGTAGTCCGGGGCGGCGACCGTCCAGCCCTTCCTGAGCAGCCCGGCGATCGCCGCGCGGGCCTCGGGCCAGAACACGGCCTGGCTGGCCGACGGCGCGCATCTGTCGGCGAGGCCGGTCGTGCCGTGGCTCCACGCGACCGTCCGGTTCTTCTTGCCGCTCTTCGGCGTGAGGATCAGGCCGGTGGCGATGGTGGTGAGCCCGGCGACGGTGGTGGTGACGTACTGGATGCGTTTGCCGGTGGCCAGCGGGCTCAGCTCGCCCGGCAGGGTCGCGGTGGTGGCGGAGAGTACGGTGCCGGGGGAGATCAGGGCGTGCGCGGGGCCGCCGGTGCCGACGAGGACGCCGGCCGCGGCGAGGACGGCGGCGGCGAGGACGGCGAGTCGTCGCCGGAGCGCTGTTCTCATGGGTTCTTCCTCTCGCGGGCGTGGGGCGGTGCGGGCACGGGATGGTGCGGGCACGGCGCGGCGGGGGCACAGTGCGGTGGGGGCGAGGGGATTTCCGGCGGGGGTCAGGCGAAGTGGTCGGCGATCCGGCGCAGCGCGGTGATGGTCTCGCGGTCGCGGGCCTCGTCGTCCTCGCATGCCCAGGCGCTGCACTTGACGATGACGACGTCGGCGGCGGGGTCGACGAAGAGGTACTGGCCGTGGACGCCGAGGCCGGTGAAGGCGTGGAAGCAGCTCTCGCCGAGGGTCCACCACTGGTTGGCGTACCCGTAGTGGTCGTAGCCGCTGGCGCCGAGCGCGCCGACCGCGAGGTGGGGCAGGTCGGTGCCGCGGCTGCGGCGTACCCACTCGGCGCTCAGTAGCCGGTGGCCGCCGGCGACGCCGTCGTCGGCCATGAGCCGGCCGACCCGGGCGAGGTCGCGAGCGGTGGCGTTGAAGGCGCCCGCGCCGATGGCGGTCCGTGGGTGGGAGCGGGTCAGCCCGTAGTACGCGTCGCGCTCGGCGCCGATGCGCGACCACAGACGCTCGGACGCGTACGCCGCCAGCGACCGTCCGGTGGCCGCCTCCAACACCCAGCCCAGCACCTGGGCGTCGAAGGTGGAGTAGTTGAAGCGCTCCCCGATCGGGCCGGTCCGCGGCACCGAGCGGATGATGGCCGCGACGTCGCCGCCGCTGAGCACGGCCCGCTCGAAGCGCCGGATGGCGCTGTCCGTCCCGTCCCAGGTTTCCAGGTCGCCGACGCCGCTGGTCATGTCCAGCAGGTCGGCCAGGGTGGTGCCGTCGTAGGCCGTGCCCGCGAAGTCGCGGCGGTAGTCGGTGACCTGGTCCTTGACGCTGCCGATCGCGCCCTCGGCCAGCGCGATGCCGATGAGGACGGAGGTGACCGACTTGGACAGGGAGAAGAGTTGCATCCGGGTGTGCGGCCCGGCGAACATCCCCGGATAGCACTCGTGCACGATCGCGCCGCGGTGCAGCACGACGAACGCCGTGGTGAAGGTGCGCCGGTGCAGATCGGCGAGACTCAGGTCGCGGTCGTCGAAGCGGTAGGTGAGGTCGAGGGGCTCGGGCGCGGCGATCAGTGGCCGGACGGCCGGGCCGCGGGCGACCCGTTCGGTCGGCATCAGCCAGTTCATGTGGGTGAAGGTGAACTCGTTGAACGGGCGGCGCATGACCAGGTCGCTCCGGCGGTCCCACCACGAGGGAGGGTCGCCGGCCTGGACGGCCGGTTGCTGCGTCGTGCTCGTCATGTCATTCCCCGCGGTGCTCGATGGTGCGGTCGGCGGGACGCGCTCGGTTCGAGACGCTTCGGAACTGTTCACGAAGCGTCGAGCCGGTGGGTTCAGCGACCGGTTCGAGATAGCCGGCGAGGATGGCGAGGACGGCCATGCCGACCAGGTTGTCGTCGGGGTCGTCGCCGACGATGCCGGCGCCGGGATCGCCCAGGTGGTGCAGGGCGAAGCCCTCGGTGACCGCGGCCAGCATGTACGCGAGCTGGTCGAGGGTCACCCCGGGGCGCAACTGGAAGCCGCGGGAGGCGAACGTGGACTCGTAGATCTTCTTCCACGGCTCGAGGGCACCGGCGTAGTTGTTGGAGATCGCCTCGTGGATGCCGTCGTTGCGGTCGGCGGTGGCGACCATGATCAGTTGCAGCCGGAACAGCGGCATCCGGCAGATCGCCTGCAGTTCGTGGAAGGTGGCCCGGTCGATGGCGTCGACGAAGCTCTCCTCGTCGTCCAGCCAACCCCGGGTCTCGACCTCCGCGTTGTACTGCGGGTCGTAATTCATGGCGTGGAAAAGGAAGGTCAGCAGGTCGTTGAGGTAGTCGTCGTGGGTGGCCCAGGTGGCGCGATAGGGCCCGTCGCCCTTCTGGCGCAGGAACGGCGGTTCGAGATTCTCCATCTCGCGCGACAATGCGCGTTCGGTGAGAAACCGCAGGCCCGACCAGTACTGCTTGCGGCCGTCGGCGGCCGGCGGCTCCGCGCAGGCGCCGAGGTTCTGCTCGACAAGATTGGCGCCGGCCTTCAGGTACGACGCCACCTTCGGCGAGTTGACCAGCGCGGCGCGGGTCGCCTCCCGGACTCCCTTGACACGCGTGACGATGCCGGAAAAGTCCTGGTTATACGGGAAAGGCAGATCCTTCTTGCCGAGCGTCATACCGCGATTCTTTGTCCGATTCCCGGCCGGGACAAGTGCGCGGGTGCGTAGTACTCGGAGGCTAGGCCTCGTACACTTGTCAATATCGAAAAATATGACTTTGGGTAGCCGATCTACAACGCACCGAAATGGTCACGCCGCCGGCTGGGCCTGCCGGATATGTTCCCGTTCCGAATGGTCGGTGACCAGCGGGCCGACGTCGAGGATCAGCGCAATCTCGCCACTGCCGAGGATCGTCGACCCGCTGATGCACTAGAGCCTGCTGAACAGCACGCCCAGCGGTTTGATCACGGTTTGCAGCTCGCCGAGCAGCGAATCCACGACCAGGCAGACCGCCGAGCGCGCCGGAGGCCTGCTCGAGACCATCATCCCCAGCATCATCCGCACCTCCGACCCGGTCCAGGAGATCGCCGCGGCCAGCGGGGAACAGTCCACCGGGGTACGCCAGATCAACGTCGCGATGACCCAGATCGGCAAGGTCACCGAGCAGACTGCCTCGTCGAGCGAGGAGCTGGCCGCCACCGCGGAGGAGATGTCCGCCCAGACCGCCCAGCTCGGGCAGATGATGGACTTCTTCGTCACCGGATCGTCGCCCGGGCGGCCGATCATGTCCGGTACGGTGGAGCCGGCGGGCCGCCAGACCTGGACGAACGACAGCTACCAGCGCGGCGGGGTCTACAACGAGAACAAGACGCCCAGCATGACCCCCGTGGTGACTCACCGCGGCGAGGTGGCCGTCCCGGATCTGGAGAGCAAGTTCGAGCAGTTCTGAGCCGGGTCGCGGCCATCGGGTATAACCGGGCGCATGCACAGTGAAGCGCTCGTGGGTCTGCTCGGCGAGGTGCCGGGCACGGAGGTGTCGGCCGATGCCGGCGTAGTGACGGTCCACGTGCCGGCGATCGGGGACTCGGTCCGCGTGGCGGTCCGCGACGTGCTCGGCTTCGAGCAGGTCGTCGTGCCCACCGGCGACCCGGGCGTCCAGCTCGGCATCCGGCGCGGCCACGAGGAGCTTCCGCTGATCGTCACCGTCGACGACGTGGTCTTCATGCCGGCGTACGCCGCAGACATGCTGGTGCCCGGCGCCGAGGTACGGGTGCCGGCCGTGCCGGACCTGATCGCCTACTCGGAGATGCACCGCGACGTACGGGCCCTCGGGCGCGCCGTCGACATCGAGGGCGCCGAGTTCGACGACGACATGCTCGCCGCTACCCTGCTCGCGCACCGCTGCTTCCTGGCCGGGGCGGTCCGGGTCGGCCTGTGGCCGGTGCGGGTGGCGGCCTGGTGGGAGTACTGCTGGGCCCGGGTCGGCGGCCGGCTGCCGCTGGGGCCGTTCCGCCCCGACCCGGCCTGGGACAGCCTGATGGCCGACGTCACCGAGGCACGCCGGCGCAGCGGCCAGCCCGCCGGCCGGGACTGAGCTTGACGTCTGACCAGTCCGGCGGGGCTTGGTGCCTTTTCTTGTGGTGGGCCGGTCGCTGGTGTGCGTGGCCGGTGACCAGGATGAGTCCCACGTCGTGGGGGGCGTGGCGGGAGCGGGAGCCCGATGGGCGTCCAGGGCCGGAGCTGCTGGGTTTGGGTACACGTTCCGAAACCCCCGTGGTTGACCCACGCGGCGCAGTGGGTCAGCCGCGGGTGCAGCCGGTCCCACGCCTGGGCTTGCGCTTGGCCGTAGAGGCGGGTGTCGGTGACCGTGACCGCGTGTTCGGCGCCCCAGGTGGCCGAGTCGCCGGGGACGGGCCGGTCTCCACGCAGACCGGCTCGCCATGTGACCGAAAGTGACTGCGCTGGGTGACGAGTGACGGGCGGTGGGCTCGGTGCGGCTAGAAGTCGAGACCGAGCGCGCGTTCTCGGCGGCAGAAGAGGACGCGCCACAGGCAACTACTTACCGGCCGAACCAGGGCAGGCATGGGGTAAGTCCGTTCACGATCACCTCGCTGCTGTGGCCTGCAGCGCGCCATTGCTGGTTCGTCAGTCTCATGTGCTGCAGTTCGACGACGCCGCTACCCGAGTCATTGAGGCTGAGTCCGTTGTCTGTGTAGCCGATACTGCGTGAAACGCCGAGTGATGCGGCGTTGTCGCGACGCGCTGAGCTGATCGCGGCGACGGCTTCCAGATGGTCGAACGCCAGTCCCAACACTGCTTTCCGCATGGCAACTCCCACGCCTCGCCCGCGCGCGGAGGCGATGAGCCAGGAGCCGGAGTCAACTGTGCGTAGCGTGGGGAAGTCCTCGGCTTCCAAGGACTGCACTCCCACGATGGCGCCGCTGTGCTCGACTGCTAGTTGCAGCGTCCACGACGAGGGGGACCACGTGCCCATGGCACGCCAGTAGTCCTGATAAACGAGACGGTCGCGATTCTGTGCGAGGTCCAGGCCGGGCAGCATCTCCGCGCGTGGATTGTGTTCGTAGTCGTCGGGCTGGATCGACGCGAGCAGTGGTAGGTCGCTCTCCTTGACCGACCGGAGTTCGGCCGGGCCGCACCGGATGCGCAGGTGGAACAGTGGCCATGCCGAATGGGTCATGGCGACTATTATCGCCGTGACCAGCAAGCGGCATCCGGCGCTTTGACGGCGTCATCCTCATCTCGGCCGCGCGTCAAGCGGCCGGCGGCCGGCGGCCAACGGGCCCTGACGACGGCCGCCAGGCTGCCGCGCGCGCTCGGCGGCACGTGAGTACGCCGCCTAGCTTCTGTCTGGACTGCGCGTTCGGCACTCGATGCAGCGTTTGACGCGTTCAGCCTCGTTCGGCCGCACTATCCTGGGCGGCCTCAAGAAGTAGCTGCTCCGGTCATCGCCTCGTGGGACTTGATCAGATTGATTCGCGTCCTTCGACGTCGGGACAGATCCGACGGTAGCCGGCTGACACTATGTCGGTCATGACCGGCACGCCGCGAGCGCGGATCAGGGACCTACGGCGGGAGTGGGCGACGCTGCACCCCTGGCTGCGTCCTACAGTCGTAGCGCTGCTGACGGCGGGCACCGTGCTCGCCGTCCTGGGCGCAGCGGGAGACGCAGCCGAGGTCTGGTCGCGCTTTCCCTTCCTGACCAACCTCGCCTCGTCACTGACCGGAGCGCTGTTCGGGCTCCCGGTCGCACTCGTGGTCGTGCAACGGTTGCTGCAGGCACAGACTGAAGCGAACGACCGGGCTGCCGCTTGGCGTCTTGCCATCCGATCGGTGCACAGCATGCGCATCGCGGCCGTGACACTGTCCGGCGCGGACCTCGACAGCGCCGCTGCCGAACTCGCCCGGCTCGTCGCGCGGTGCGATACAGCAATCGCCGAGGCGCGGGAGTGGGCGGACCAGGCGCTCACCGCCAAGGCCAGGCCACGGCGGCTGCGGGGGAGCATGTACCAGCGCAACTACCTGCGTCAGGTGTTGACGCTGCACCACACGGTGCAGCAAGCGTTGAACGTGTACGCAACGACCGGCATGGCAGCCGAGGCTTCGGTGTCGGCACTCGAGCGGATTCGGTCCGAGGCCACGTTCCTCTACGACCACGTACGGCCGATGGTTCTCCGGCTCGACGGCCGGTGGCTCGCGCAACCGCATGCCCGAGCCCTGGAACGCGTCGACGACAGCTTCCCCGCCGACCTCCCTCGCATCGGCGTCCGGCAGCGGGCCACCATCAAGCAACTGCTCGACGCCATGCCGGCGTCGCAACTCGCAGCGCTGCTGCCTGAATCGGATGCGATCCGGGCCGACCTCCCAGAGCCCGACCTGCCGTTGCCCTTGCCCCCAGTGGAACGGCTGCAGGAACTACACGCGGAACTTGTCAGGCTGGTTACACAACTGGACCGGGTAAGGCAGATCGCGAGGGTAGTCGACGGCATCCGCGACGCGGTCGATTTGCTGGCGGACTGAGGCGGCCGAGAATCGATCTCCTGGGAGAAGGATTTCCGGCGGCTCAGCGGCGGCTGGCGCACCGCTTCTCCTCGGCAGAGCGAGGTGCGAACTCGGCATGAGCTAACGGGCTCCGCTCCACGTCCGCACCACGCCATCCCGCCATCACGAAGGCCCACGTCAAGACCGGCGAAACGACGAAACCGACGTTAACGCGAAGCTTAGACGCTGCTCGGCATCGACTGGCGCGCCGAGCGCCGCCGTTCTGGTCTTCCGCCGACCGTTGACGCCGTTGCTAGCATCGGCGGCCGGTGCTGCAGGTCGGGAGGAGCGGGCCCTTGGTGAGGAAACGCTGGCGCGCGGTGCCCGAGCGATCCGACGGTGCGGGCGCGGACGGGCCGGAGGGCCCGACCGACAGCGGCGGCAGAGCGGCCCGGCGCACGCTGCGTGGTCGCGGGTTGGCCGGCGGGGCGGTGCTCTTCCTCGTCGTCGGCCTCGTGCTGGCCGTCCTGCCCCTTCCGGTCAACGACCTTTCCCCCGGCGACTATGTGGCGAAGAGCTACCCGCGGTCGCCGGCGGACGACATCGGAGGTGACGCCGTCGCGTACACCTCGCCGTTGCCGCCGACCGATGTGGCCGCAACCATCACCAAGTTCTGGCTTCCGGGCCGCGGCTGCGCCGACGCGGAGGGCGTCTACCTGCGTTACGCGGAGGACACCGTGGTGATCCGGCGCGGACGGCAAGGATCGCTGATCCTGGTCGAGAAGTCCGCCACCGCCTACCCGAGGTATGTGAAGCATGTCGCAGGCTACTGGGACCGATGAGCCCGCCAAACGGCCGGCGTGGGCGTTCCCGCTCTTCATCCTCTGTATGGTCGCCGTGCCGGTGCTCTGCCTGGCCGCCTTCGGTGGTGTCGTGACGTTGATCCCCCAGGCCGGGCCGCCCGCCGCGGCCGACGCCGCGGCGACGGCGGCGGCGCTGGAGCGGGCGGCGCGGGCGCAGGGCGTCTGCTACGGCTGGCGGCTGCTGCCGCACCGCGAGCCCCGCAAGCAGTCGGAGGCAATCAGCGTCGGCTCGAGCGCCGGGGCCGGTGTGTCGGTGCGGACCGCCCCCGGCTGCTCCCGATGGCTGGAACTCATCGCCGAGCTCAACACGGGGGCGCGGCACCACAAGGTGCTGTTGAGGCTGGTCGACTGGCGTACCGACGAACACCGGGTGCGCGGCGGACCGCCGCCGGACGGTCTGCGGATCGGTGCGGTGGGGCTGACCGACGAGATCTTCCTCGACGACACCGGCGCGGGCATCCTGCGCGCCGTCCGGGCCCTGCCCCTGATCGCGGCCGAGAAGGGAATCGCCGAGCCAATTTCCGCTGAGTCAGTGCCGCCGGCCGCGCTGCGGCCGCTGCCGCCGGTCGGGAACGACGTGTGGCGCTCCCACCGCCAGGTTCTGGTGCCGGCGCTCCTGCTGTTCGGCCTGGCGACCGTGAGCGCCGTGGTAGCGGTACGGGACTTCCGGCGACGACGGCGCTGACCGGCACCGGACTTCCGGTGGACGGGTGGTGGCCGTCCCGCTCGGCCCGGGCACACCCCGCGGTCCGTGTCGGCTTCCTGCAGGCCGGCCGGGCTACGGCTGTGCCGCGGTGCCGAGCGGCAGATACCAGAACTCGCCGTTCGGCACGCCGTCGACGACCCGGTGTTCGCCGCCGCTGCGCAGCGTCGCGGAGCCGCCGTCGTCCAGGGCGACCAGAACGGCGATCCGGCGCTCGGCGGCGACGTCCCACAGATGCACCGCGGCGTTGGCGCACCCGACGGCGAGCATCCGGCCGTCCGGCGAGTACGCCAGGGACCGGACCAGCCCGGTGTGGCCGTCGAGCCAGCCGTCACACTTGCCGGAGGCGGGATCGGGGTAGATCTGCACCGTCGCGTCGTCGGTGCCCACGGCAAGCGCCCCGTCGGGCGAATACGCGAGCGCGCGCACCGTGCCCGTGCGCGGCTGCGCCGGGGTCGTGGCGGGCGCCTGGTAGATCGACAACGCTCGGCCGTCGTAGCGGGCGGTGACGCCGAGCGCGAAGCCACGGCCGTCGGGGGCGACCGCGACCTCGTCGAGCCGGCGCACCGGCTCCGCGAGACGACCGGCGAACGAGCCGGTGGAGCTGTCCCATGCGCACACCATCTCGTCGTCGGCGACCACGAGGTACCGACCGTCCGGGCTGAAGGCCATGTACCAGATCGGGTTGCGGTGTTCGGTCCATTCCCGCAGCTCGCGCCACGTGCCGGCGTCCCAGATCCGGATGGCGCCGTCGTGGTCCCCGGTGGCGAGCCGGGCGCCGTCCGGCGAGTACGCCAGGGCATAGACCGGCGCCCCGAGACCGGGCAGGGCCCCGACCGAGGCTCCGCTCGCCGCGTCCCAGAACCGCACCGTCTCGTCGTCGGCCACGGCGAGCAGGCCACCACCGGGGCTATACGCCACGGCGTTGACCGCGCCGACGTGGCCGGTCACCCGGTGCATCAGCGCGCCGTCGCCGGTCGCCCAGACCCGGACCGCGGTGTCGTCGGCGGCCGTCGCGAGCCGCTGCCCGTCCGGGCTGAACGCGACCGCGTGCATCTCGCGCGTCACGCCGCCCAGCTCGTACGCGAGCTGACCTGTCGCGGCGTCCCAGCCCCGGACGGTCGAGTCCGCGAGGGAGCCGGTGGCGAGCAAGGCGCCGTCCGGAGTGAAGGCGATGGCCCAGACCTTGCCGTGCGGAGGAAGCACGCCGACCACCTCCCAGCCCGCCGTGGCGTACACCCGCACCTGCTCGTCGTCGGCGACGGCGAGGAGGGACCCGTCCGCGGCCAGCGCGAGCCTGCTGCCGGGCAGCTCGGTCACGAGATCGCCGCCGGCCAGGTCCCACACGCGGATCGCGTCGCGGCCCGCGGTGACGCAGCGCGCGCCATCAGGCAGGAAAGCCACCGAGGACACGGAGTCGGGATGCGGCAGCTCCCGGTAGAGGCTGCCGTCCGCGGTACTCCAGATCCGGACCGATCGGTCCTTCCCATACGCCGGGTTGGTGGCCAGCCACCGCCCGTCGGGCGACGAGACACCCCATCCGAGGGGGCCGGGAGGCGCGGCGAGCGTGCAGCGCAGCGCGCCGGTGGCGACATCGACGAGTTGTTTGTCGTCCTCCGAGCGAATGACCAGATACCACGGCGACCCACCCACACCGGGCAGCAGATGTCCGGCCCGGTACGGCCACGGCCGCGACCTGGTGCGACCCGTACGAATGTCCAGGGTGAGCAGGGCCTGGTAGTGGTGGACGAGCAGCGTGTCCGGCTCGACGCCGAAGACGGCGTCGCCGTACTCGTTCCACTCCGCCAGCGGAGTCCGCGTCGTCAGGTCCCATACCCGCAGCCGATCACCGGAGTGCCCGCTGAACAACAGGCGACCGTCGGAGCTGATGCCGAGCGTGGACGTGCTCCCGGCGTCCGAGGGCCGCATCTGCGGCCACAGGCCGTCATCGTCGCTCACCACAGAGCTCCTCCATCGCTGGTGCGGGCCTCTGAACGCGTGGCCGCGCCGGGATCCGCGCCGTCGCGTCCGCCGGACCGGCAGCGTACCGGAGCCGTGCATCGACCTTCCGCGACGCCGTTGCCGGCATCGGTGGCCGCCGCGGCTCTGAATCCTGGGATCGCGCCCTGCCGGCTCCTTGGCCGCGCCCGTCGCCGTTCGCGTCAGCCCGGGCGGAGACTGTGTGGCATCTCTCGGCGTCGAACCGGTCATCACGGGAGCACGTGTGGAGCTCACCGGCCGACGAGGGCGCTACCGCCCCCCGGGAATCGCATGGAGGAACCGACTGTGCAGACGACAGACCGGACCCGACGGAAGATCCGCCTCTCCCTGGTGCTGACCGTCGCGGGCGTGGCGACGACCGTGCTGCTGGCGCCGGCCGGGCCGGCGGCCGCGGCCGAACCCCGTCCCACCTGCGAGGGCCGGGCGGCCACCATCGTGAGTAGCGGCGCCGTGGTGAACGGCACCGATCGGGACGACGTCATCGTGGTGACCGGGCTGCGACCGTCGGTCAACGCAGGCAGGGGCAACGACCGCATCTGTATGCGCGGCACGGGATCCGCGGTCATCAACGGTAACGAGGGCGACGACCGGATCGTCGGGGCCGGCGCCGACGGCCGCCCGGCCGGATCCGGAGCGGGCACCGCCGACCAGCTCAACGGCGGCGCCGGCAAGGACACCATCTTCGCCGGCATCGGTGTGCGGAACACTCTCAACGGCGGCGACGGCGACGACGCCCTGGACGTCTCGGCGTCCCTCGACGGGAACGTCCTCAACGGCGGTTCCGGCGCTGACACCCTGCTCGCCAGCGGCAACCGGCTGCGCGACCGGGCCGACGGCGGTTCCGGTGCGGACGTCTGCGTCGTGGACGACCGCGACGAGCCCATCAGCTGCACCCGGCGCCTCGCCCGCAGCTGAGTCCGGCTGTCGGCGACCGGGCCGCCGGTTCCCCGCCAGTACGGAACCGGCAGCCCCGCCGTCGCGGTGGCGGCGACCGCCCGCCGAGGAGGTCGACCGGAACGGACGTCACCACGCTGACCTGCGCGCAGATCCGGCAGCTCGTCGACCGGCTGGTCGACGCCGGGCAGTGGCAGAGCGGAGACCGCAATATCCTCATCGTGCTGGACGCCGGCTACGAGGCTCCCCGGATCGCCCGGCTGCTGCGGGATCTGCCGGTAGAGATCATGGGCCGGCTGCGATCCGACCGGGTGCTGCGGCGTGCGACCCCGCTGCGCGTCTACCAAGCGCAGGGTGGACGGCCTGCCAAGCACGGCGGCGAGTTCGTCTTCGGCGATCCCGCCACCTGGGGCGCCGAGCACATGGTCACGGTCACCCGACGCTACGGCCAGGTCCAGGCACAAGCCTGGGACCGGCTGCACCCACGGCTGACCCGCCGCGCGGCGTGGGTCAGCCACGACGAGCCGTTACCGCTCATCGCCGGGACCGCCATCCGGCTCACCGTCGATCACCTGCCCAGCCGGGGGTTAGAGAACAAGCTGAGCTAGCCGTTCAACCTCGAGCTCCATCCAGGCGCTGCGACTGGCCCGTTGAGTCGTCAAGGCGCCGCTAACGAGGCACGGTCGTGTCTCGTCCCATACCCGGCTCGGGTTGCATGGACCTTCGTGATGTCATGATCCTCAGCCGTGCTCAGACTGATCAAGCCAACGACGGAGTTGCATGCAGCGTGGCTGGCGTCACGCGACGAGTGGGGCATCGGTGTTCACCAGCCCGGCGGCGGACTGCGGTCCGGTGATGACATCGAATCCTCGGCCGGTTTCGCCGACTGGGTGGCGCGATTGCAAGGTGAAGGCGACGAGAGCCTGCCGCCCGCCGCAGGCTTGGTGCATGCCGCGTACTGGTGGATCGTCAGCCCGGACGACACGGTCCTGGGTGCCATCTCGCTGCGGTACGCGCTCACCGACTTTCTGCTGCAGGCGGCCGGTCACGTCGGCTACAGCGTCCGTCCGTCGGCGCGGGGTTGCGGCGTGGCGAGCTGGGCGCTCGCTGAGGTATTGGATGTGGCCAGGCGACGACGCCTCGACTCCGTGCTCATCACATGCGACGAGGACAATGTCGCGTCGGCGCGGGTGATCGAGAAGCATGGCGGAGTGC
Organism: Couchioplanes caeruleus; assembly: GCF_003751945.1. Taxonomy (NCBI): domain Bacteria; kingdom Bacillati; phylum Actinomycetota; class Actinomycetes; order Micromonosporales; family Micromonosporaceae; genus Couchioplanes; species Couchioplanes caeruleus. The sequence continues at coordinate 7,831,432 of NZ_RJKL01000001.1, forward strand.
TGGAGGACGTGCGCAACACCCCTGTCGGACGCAAGCGTCGCTACTGGATTGCGCTCTAGCACCGATACGCACACCGGAGGCGACTTGCGCCGCCGCGTCTGCGCTCTATCGATGCTCGTTGTCGTGGTCATGACCGACCGGGCGGAAGCGACCGATGTGTTGGTGCAGTTTCGAGAGCGGTTCTACCGGTGCACTGAGCGCAGAGGAAGGAGCGCACCTCGGCGGCGCGCCCCTTCCTCCCCCGTACGGAACGGCTCAGCCGCAGTGGTCGTTCCACTCCAGCCACGTCATGCCCTTGTAGCCGACGGTGCCGCCCCAGTCGATGCACGCGTTCGGCGCGTAGACGTAGACCGGCCCGGCGTACTTCGTGTAATAGCCCTCGTCGTCGATCCAGTCCCCGTTCTTGGACAGTGCGATGCTGGCCACCATCCAGTCCCGCTTGCCGGGGGTGTCGGAGACCGTGACGACGCAGTTCCAGCCGTTGTTGTAGGTGAGGTAGGCGGTGCCCGTGCCGGTGCCGCCGACCCGCAGTTGGTCGATCACGCGGTAGCCGGCGCCGCAGGCGCCGTTGTAGGAGGCGGCCTGGGCCGGGGCGGCGGTGACCGCCAGCCCGGTGGCGGCGAGCGCGAGGGCCGCGCCTGTGCCCGCCAGCTTGCGTACGAGCTTCACGATGGTTCTCTCCTTCGGTGGGTCAGCAGACCTTGCTCGTGGACCCGCCGACCGAGTTCAGGTAGCCGGTGACGTGCGTGCAGTGCGCGGCGGTGTTCGCCGGGGCACCCCACAACTCCTTGCGGGTCGTGTTGTTCGCCGTGCCCATGCCGTAGTCGGAGCCGCTGTCCGAGTGGTTGACGACGTGCACGTGCAGGTCCCACTTGCTGTGCGTGTTGCGGTACTGCTCCCACACGTAGATGTAGGCGTAGTTGTAGCCGCAGCCGTAGTACTGCTTGACCGACGCGGCCTCCATGCCGCCCACTTTCAGCACCCGCGTCGTGCCGATCTGGCGCACGTCGGAGCAGCTCGGCGGGGTGCTGGCGAGCGCGGGCGTCGGGTTGAGCACGGTCACGACACCGGCGGCGGCGACGGCGGCGGCTCCGGCGAGGGACCGGCGGAGGATCGACATGAGTGTTCCCTTCCGTTTCGTTGGCCGTGCCAGAAAAGCAGCCGGCACCGGGCGGCGGACAGGTGTCGAAACGGCCACCCTTCCCTCCCCTCGGGCGTCCGGAGAGGCTCGGTATCATCGCCTCGCCAATCGAATCCACGAGGCCGGCGAAGACGGGGAGGCGACTGTGCGCCGCCAGGAAACCGCTGCCGGGACCGGCCTGGACATCGGCGTACCCGGATGCCGCGACGCCGCCGAGATCGGCCGCGGCGGATTCGGCGTCGTCTACCGGGTCCGGCAGCCGGCCTTCTCGCGGACGGTCGCCGTCAAGGTGCTCGCCGCCGACGGCCTCGACGCCGACGCCCGCCGCCGCTTCGAGCGCGAGGTGCAGGCGATGGGGCGGCTCTCCGGCCACCCGCACATCGTCACCGTGCACCAGGCCGGGTTCACCGCCGCCGGCAACCCGTACCTTCTCATGGCCTATGAGGAGGGCGGTTCGCTCGCGGGCCGGGGGCCGGCACCCTGGCCGGAGGCCGTGGCGGGCGGCATCGCGATCGCGGGTGCCCTGGAGAGCGCCCACCGCGCCGGCGTTCTGCACCGTGACGTCAAACCCGAGAACATCCTGATCTCCCGGTACGGCGACCCGAAGCTGGCCGACTTCGGCCTGGCCCGCCCGGTGCGCCGGACCGCCCCGCCGCCGAGCACGGTCACCGCGACCGTGCTGCACGCCGCCCCGGAGGTGCTGCGGGGCCATCCGTCCACGGTGGCCTCCGACGTCTACTCGCTGGCCTCGACGCTCTTCTGGTGGCTGCGCGGCGACACCGCCTTCGGCGCGGCGCCGCGGGAGCCCGTCGGCGATCTCGTCGCGCGCGTCGTCGCCACCCCCGTGCCCGACCTGCGGCCGCACGGCGTGCCCGACGCCGTCTGCGCGGTGCTGGAACGGGCGATGGCCAAGGATCCCGCCGCCCGGCCCGCCTCGGCCGCCCGTTTCGCCGAGGAGCTGCAGGAGGCGCAGCGGGCGACCGGCCACGCCGTCACGCCGCTGCTCGCCGGTGACGAGGAGGGTGACGGCTCCGGCACGGCGTCCGGCGGGCTGGTCTCCGCACCCGTCGGGGCGCCGCGGGCGGGCGGCATGTCGGCGACCGTCGTGACCGGATCCGCCCGGCGGGCGGTCCCGGCCCGGGCCGCCGGGGCGGCGTTCGTGGCGGCGGTGACGCTCGTGCTCGCCGGCGGCTCGGGCGTCGTGCGTAACCCGGCGGTCGCCGCGCCCACCGTCGTCGACTTCGGCGGTCAGGAGATCAGCGGGTCCGCCGCCGAGCTCCCGGTGGCGGTGCGCAACGACGGCGGCCGGCCGGTGCTGGTCCGCCCGATGGCGCTCGACGGCCCCGACTTCCGGATCGTCGCCGACGGGTGTGCCGCTCAGCCGATCGTGCCCGGCGCCGGCTGCGAGGTTCGGATCGCGTTCGCGCCCACGGGCACCGGGCCGCGGCGGGGCACGCTGCGACTGCCCGGGCGTACGGTCGCCGTCACCGGCTCGGGCCTGCTCTCGTACGCGGCCGACGACGATCCGCCCCCGGGGCCCTGTTACGCCGACGCTTACCAGGTCGGGCAGTCGGCGTACGGCTACGTCGGCGGCCAGAAGGCGATCTCGGTGAAGCAATATTGGTCGCCCGGCTGCCGCAGGGTGATGGCGTACGCGTGGGTCTGGAAGCAGTACCGCGACAACGCCGGGCCGCGCGGCACCTGGTCGGTCCGGCTCGGCATCGCGGGGCGCGGCGACGGGGAGCGGGCGTCCGGCCAGCCGCTGGAGCTGTGGACGGACCCGGTCGCGGCCACCACCGGATGCACCCGCGCCACCGCCACCATGACCGGCACGGGCCTGGCGGAACCGCTGGCCGTCACGACCGCCGCGCACTGCCCGTGAGCTATCTCGAGATGCACCAGGACGGGGCCGTGCGGCTGGTCCCGCTGACCACCGGCCCGCTGGCGATCGGCCGGGCGCCGGCCAACGAGCTGACCATCGACAGCCGCAGCGTCTCGCGGCTGCACGCGGTGGTGGAGCGCTTCCCGTCCGGCTGGTCGATCCGCGACCTGGGCAGCACCAACGGCACCGTGGTCAACGGCGCGCGGCTGCGCCAGGCCCGGCAGTTGCGCGACGGCGACCGCATCGAGATCGGCCCGGCCCGGCTGCTGTTCCGGGCGCCGGCGGATCACCCGGCCACGGAGACGGTGAGCACCGACCCGCCGCCGGCCCCACCGGCGCTGACCCGCCGGGAACGCGACGTGCTGGCGGAGCTGTGCGCGCCGTACACGGCGGGCGGCTCGGCGTTTCCGGAGCCGCCGTCGGTGCGCGCGCTGGCGTCCGCGCTGGGGCTGTCGGAGAGCGCGGTGAAGAAGCACCTGACGCATCTGTTCGACAAGTTTGCCCTGCTGAGCAACGCCGATCGGCGGCGTTCCCGGCTGGCCGCGGAGGCCGTCCGGCGTGGTGTCTGCGCCCCGGGGCCGGACGGCTGACCGCCGCCCGGCCGCGGAGGCCGTCCGGCGTGGTGTCTGCGCCCCGGGGCCGGACGGCTGACCGCCGCCCGGCCGCGGAGGCCGTCCGGCGTGGTGTCTGCGCCCCGGGGCCGGCCGGCCGACCCGTCGCCCGATCGCGCCCGGAATGTCCGATACCCGGCACCGATCGACGGCCGCGAGGGTGACACGATCTCCGCATGCGTTCGGCGTCACCGGAGCCGCACGGGCCGTCCCGGCCCCACCCGGCGATCTTCGTCCCGTCCCGCCGCCGGCACCCGGACGACTGGCTCGACCGGCGCTGCGACGAGGTGATCTCACCCGCCGTACGGACGGCGTTGTGGGACTTCGTGCGCGAGACGGTGCCGGTGACCCACCCCGGCGCCACGGCGCCGGCGGGCAGGCCGCGGTTGTCCGGCCTCAACGACGGCCGCGGCGCGGCGGTGAAGATCGCCATGCTCAGCGCCGACGGCGGCGCGGGCGCGTGTCTGGTGCTGCGGGCCGGTCCGGGCGTGCCGGAGCCCGGTCCCGGTCCGCACCGCCCGTGGCGTCAGGAGCTCGGTGCCCCGGGGGTGCGCGCGGGCGCTACGGCCGTCACCGGCATCGAGCAGGTGACGGCCGCCGACGTGGCGGCCCTGCTGGGCGGTGCACCGTCCGCGGGCGCCGCAGCCGAGCCGGCGGCATCGCCGGTCCGGCCCTGGCTCGTGGTGCGGGTCGCCGTGCCGGAGGCGACGGGTACGCTCTCCGTCGATCCGGGCGACGGGTTGCTGCGGCCGGTCCTGGACTTCACGGTGCTCGCCCTCGACGGCCCCCGGCCGCCGGGGGAGCGTCCGGCTCGCTGCCCGCTGTGCGGGTGCGGGCGCATCCGCCGCTACGCCACCTTCGACCTGTGCCCCGACTGCGGCTGGATCGCCCGGGGTCCCGGCGCTACGAGGCGCCACCACCCGGCTTCCGACCCGGCGTTGCCGTGACCCGCGACGCCTCCGCGGGACCGTCGCTGGCGGCCCGCTGCTGCGGCACGGCGCCGCGCCGTCCCGCCTCGGCGGACTCGGACCGGGGCGTGGTCCATCCACGGGCGGCCAGCGCCAGGCGGGCCTCATCGGCGTCGTTCCACTCGACCTTGCCCTCCGCGAGGGCCTGGTACCGCTCGTGTCCCTTGCCCGCGAGGACGATGGTGTCGCCGGGCTCCGCCCGGGCGACGAGCGCGCGGAGCGCCTCCCGGCGGTCGACGTTCACGCTGACGTCACCGGTCGCGCCCTCGCGCTCCCGGGCCCCCACGAGGATCTCCTCCGCGATCGCCGCCGGATCCTCGTGCAGCGGATTGTCCGCGGTCACCATCACCACGTCGGCCAGGCCGGCGGCGACCGCTCCCATGGGCGCGCGGTTGGCCGCGTCGCGTCCGCCCGCGTGCCCGAAGAGCACCATCAGTCGGTTCTTGGTCTGGGGCCGGACCGTGCGCAGGACGGTCGCCAGCGCGTGCGGCGTGTGGGCGAAGTCCACGAAAACCTTGAAGGGCTGCCCGCAGTCGATGCTCTCCAGCCGGCCGTCCACGGTGGTGACCTCGGCCGCGGCGCGGATCGCCTCCAGCGGCACGCCCAGGCCCAGCGTGGTCGCCGCGGCGGCCAGCCAGTTGTAGACGTTCACCCGGCCGGGGATCACGGAGACGATCTCCTGGTCGCCCCACGGGGTGGTCAGGGTGAAGGTGGTCCGGTCGGGCTCGCACCGGATGTCGACGGCCCGCACGTCGGCGTCGTTCTCGATGCCGTAGCTCAGGATCCGGCGCGGGCCGTGCTGGCGCATGACGGCCGAGGCCGGATCGTCGGCGTTGACGACGCCGAAGCCGTCCGGCGACTTCTGCGCCACCATCGCGAACAGCTTTGCCTTGGCGGCGGCGTACTCCGGCATGCTGCCGTGGAAGTCCAGGTGCTCCGGCGTGAGGTTGGTGAAGACGGCGACCTGGAAGGCGCAGCCGCGTACCCGCTGCAGGGCCAGGGCGTGCGAGCTCACCTCGGTCACCGCCGTGGTGCACCCGGCGTCCGCCATCCCGGCCAGCATGCGGTGCAGGTCGCCCGCCTCGGGGGTGGTGAAGCCGAAGCCGGCCGGCGGGGCCCCGTCTCCGGCGGTCATCCCCACCGTGCTCAGCCGCCCGGATCGCTCGCCGTGTGCCTCGAGCACCGCGTGGATCATGTGCGTCGTGGTGGTCTTGCCGTCCGTGCCGGTCACGCCGATCAGGCGCAGCCGCTCGGGGGAGGGGCCGTACACGGCGGCCGCGAAGTCGGCGAGCGCGGCGCGGGTGGAGGGGACCCGGATGACCACGGTGCCGTCCGGCACGTCGACCGGCCCCTCCGTCACGACGCCGGCGGCGCCGCGGGCGAGCGCGTCGGCGACGAACCGGCGGGCGTCGTGGTTCTCCCCGGGGATGGCGACGAACAGGTCACCCGCGGCCACGCGGCGCGAGTCGTGCGTGACGCCGGAGACCGCGGCGTCCGCCTCACCCTGCACCAGGCTGGCGGCGGGCACGGCAGCGAGAAGGCTCCGGAGGGTCGGGTTTACCGCATTTTCGCCGTTTCTGGACAAATCCACCACGTCAGCCAACGGCCTTTCCGGAGGTAGCGGAATTACTCTGAGCAGCGAAGCGATTCTTGTCAGTGATGGGCATTTCCCAGGTGCCCAAGTATGCCCGATAGCGTCCACCGAATGACTGCTTGAACTGGGTGAAACCCGCCCACGGGTGATCGGGCTGGTCGGCCGGGGCGGCTCCCATGAAGTCGAACACCGCCTGGCCACGCGCCTGCGCGTCGAGGACCATGGTGGCGAGCATCGGCCCGCCCGGGTGCAGGTTGCGGGCCTCGAGCAGGCTGCCGGAGTGTGCGTAGTAGCGCGTGGTGGCGCTGTCGTACACGATGGCGGCGGCGACCGGCTTGTCGTGGTGCCGGGCGACATACAGGGTGGCCGCGTCCCGGTCGAGCAGTGCCTTGGCCTGGCGTCGGTAGTAGTCGTCCTCGTGCGGCTGCATGCCCGTGTTGTTGGAGACGTCGTGGATCATGTCCAGCAGGATCTCCACGTCGGCCACGTCGGTGCTGGACGTGATGCTCAGCCCCTTCTTGTGGGCGTTGCGGAACCGGTTGCGGTTGTTCGCCGAGAACTCGCTGAAGAGCTCGTCGCGGGTCTTGCGGAGGTCCTGCACCCAGGTCAGGCCCGGCTGGAGGTTGCGGGCGGGAAAGAAGCCGAGCGCCGCGACGTCGTCACGCCCGACCGGGGCCCACGGCTCCGACCGGATGAACAGCACGCTGTGCTTCTCGCCGAGCGCGCGCAGGGCGCTCACGGCGGCGGTGAAGGCCTCGGGGCCCTCCGCGACCGGGCCGTACGGGGCGTACAGCCGGGCGTTCTCCCCGGCGCGCTCCAGGATCGCCATGCACTGCCAGCCCGGTCCCTCGCCGAAGAAGACCTCTCGTCCCATGGACTGCTGGAATGCCGCCCAATGGGTGCTTTGCAGGAAATGGCCGTCGCGGTCGGATAATTGCTGGTCCCACGAAGCGCCGGGCAATACGGAGTGCCACGGCCAAGATACATCGAGTGACATCGGAATCCTCCACGAGGCATTAGGACGTCGACAACCTTAAAGCGGAATGGGCGCCCGATCGGGGGCGGGCCGCTTCTGAGCGCAATTTGTGACGCATCGGGCGACACCGTACCGGCCGTCTGGTCGCTCCCGGGTGTTCGCTCAGGCCGGCGGTGTGACGGTCGATACCAGGGGCATGTTGCGCCGACTCGCTCTCGTGCTCGCTGTCGTCCTCGGGGCAGGCGTCCTCGCCACCCCGGCGGCCGCCGCGTCCGGATCCTGCCTGCCCACCGGTGGCGGTCCGCGGTGCCAGGTCTGGACCGGCAAGGCGGTGCGCGTCGGCGACGGCGACACCATCCTGGTCGACATCACCGGCGACGGCCGCAACAACCCGCGCTGGATCCGGCTCATCAACGTGCAGGCCATGGAGCTGACCGTCTACTCCACGACGCCGTCGCGCCGGCGCGGGCACTGCCACGCGGTGGCCGCCGCGGCGCGGCTCGAGCAGCTTCTTCGGGCCGGCGGCGGGGTCGTCCGGATGACCGCGCAGCACGCCTCGAGCTCCAGCAAGAACCGGCCGCTGCGCGCCGTCCAGGTCCGTATCGACGGGCAATGGCGCGACGTCGGACTCGACCTGCTGCGGCGCGGCCTGACGTTGTGGCAGCCGTTCAAGGGCGAGTACGCGTGGAACGCGTCGTACCGGACGGCGCAGGCCCGGGCCGCCCGGGACCGCCTCAACCTCTACGACACCGACGCCTGCGGGAGCGGGCCGTCGCAGAACGCGGCCATCTCGGCCTTCGTCAACTACGACGCCGAGGGCCAGGACGACAAGAACCTCAACGGAGAGTACGTCCGTCTCGACAACGCCTCCGCCTCCGCCGTGCCGATCGCCGGCTGGTGGGTCCGCGACTCGGGCCTGCGGCGCTACACGTTCCGAGCGGGCAGCGTGATCCCCGCCCACGGCTCGGTCTACGTGCACGTCGGCAAGGGCAGGGACACCGCCACCCACAAGTACTGGGGCCTGACCAGGCCGGTCTTCGACAACCCGACCGACGACGCGCAGGCGCTGGGCGACGGCGCGTACCTGTTCGATCCCCGGGGCGACATGCGCGCCTGGATGCAGTACCCGGTCGGCGCCCCGGTGGCCACCCGCGCCCCGGCCTGACAGGCCCTAAGCTGTCCGGCGACGGACAGCGAGGGGGCATCATGGTCGAGGTCGCCGGCGAGCGTGAGCGCCTGCCCGGGTCGCGCCCGGCGGATGCGGCGCGGCTGCCCCGGGGCCGCCACGACCTGCCCCGGGAGTTCGTCTCGCGCACCCAGCGGGACCGGCTCATCGACGCGATGGCCCGGGTGGTGGCGCAGAAGGGGTATGCGAACGCCTCCCTGACCGAGGTCTGCACCACCGCGGGCGTCTCGACGCGCGCCTTCTACGAGCACTTCGCCGACAAGGAGACGTGCCTGATCGCGGCCTTCGATCTCGGGGTCGGTCTGATGCAGAAGACGGTCGCCGAGGCGTTCGCCCAGCCCGCTCTCTGGCCCCAGCGCATCCACCGCGGGCTTGACACGCTGCTGCGGATCCTCGCCGCCGAGCCCGCGTTCGCGGCGCTCGCCGTCGTGGAGGCGCTCGCCGCCGGGCCGCGGGCTCGGGAGCGGCGGCGCATGCTGCTGGAAAGCTACGCCCGCTTCTTCGCCGAGGTGCCCCGGCGCCCCGGCGGGCCTGCGGTGCCCGACGGGGTCGTGGAGGCCGTCATCGCCGGCGTGTACGGGATCATCTTCGATCTGGTCTCGACGGGCCGGGCGGCGGAGCTTCCGGACCGCCTGCCCGACCTGACCTATTTCGTCCTGGCGCCCTTCCTGGGCCCGACCATCGCGGCCCGGTTGGCGAACGCCCCCCTGAGCCACCCTCAGCCCTCCTGGGGCGGTGGGGGAGTGCCGTCGGAAACGGTGATCTGCTGAGCGGGATCCGTGACGTCGGTGATCACGTACGTCGCCCGGAAGGTCGCCGTCGTGGCGCCGGTGGGACAGGCGAAGCCGCCGGTCACCCGGATCGGCAGCGTGACGCCGGCGGAGAAGTCGAGGACCGGCGGTCCGGCCTCGCCGCCTGAGCGCCACGGCCCGCTCACCGACGCCGGTCCGTCGGGTGCCACCGTGACCGTGCACGAGGCGAGGCCGGTGATGGTGGTGACCACGCCGGCGGCGGGGATGGTCATCGTGCCGGTGGAGCCCGCGGGGTCGTACTGCAGGGCGATCGTCCATGGGCCGTTGGTGTCGTTGGAGACCGTGCGGGCCGTCGTGAACGGCACGTTGGTCGGGCAGTTGGCGCCGTTGTTGCCGAACGTCGCCGGGCTGACCGGGGAGACGACCGGGCCGTCGGGGCTGGTGTTGGCAGGCTCGGCCGGCACCTGGCCGGTGGTGGCGGACTGGCTGCAGTTCACGGTGGTGTTGCCGACCACGAAGGCCGCGGTCGTGCCGCTCACCAGGGCGGCGGCGTAGTCGTGCCCGGCCGGCCCGACGGTGGTGCCGGGGGCGAGCCCCAGCGCGGGTGCGGCGGGCAGCGCGCCGAGGCCGAGGCCGAGGGCGGCGACGACGCCCGTACGAACGAGGTGTCGCATCGTTTCTCCTTAGAAGCACTCGTCCTTGCCCCAGTGCAGGGCCAGCTTGAGGTCGCGCAGGTTGAACTCGGCCGCGTTGGTGGACCAGGCGACCTGCTTGAGGTTGGTGATGGTGACCTTCTCGGCCTGCTGGCTGAAGAAGCCCTCGCGGCGCTGTGCCTTCTCGCCGGGGTCGTTCTCCGGCCCCTTGTCGAGGGTGGACGCGTCGCGGCCGATCTCGATGGTCTCGAACTTGGCGTTGCCGTCGAGCTGGGACATGTCGACGACCATGTTGCGGGCGGTGACCGGCTGGGTGCCGGTGCCCGCACGGATGACCAGGCTCACCGAGCCGAAGTCGCCGAGGTCGGTGACCACCGACTGGCACAGGTTCTTGAGCGTCGCCGTCTTCATGGCCGAGACCGCGACCGGTTCGGGCTTCTGGGACGGGGGGTTGCTGCCGGGGTCGAGGCGGGCATCGACCGTGCCGTACTGGATGAAGCCGGTCGCCACGAGCTCGTCGGCGCTGACCTTGAACTGCTGGCCGGAGACCACGAAGGTCGCCGCCAGCGCGCCGTTCGAGATGAGCGACACCATGCCGGCGGTGGCGACGGCGCTGAGCGCCATCACCACGCCGAAACGGCGCCAGTTCGTGCGTCCCGGGGATGTCGAGGGGTGATCCGTCACCGTCGTCACTCCGTCCGGAGATCGTCGAGAAAAGGTGGGTTTTCTCAGTGGCTCGGACGGTAGTCAAGACATTAACAACTGTCAATGAACGGAAGAAGGCGGCCAGGAGCGCAGCGCCCACCACCACCGCACCGTCTCCAGCACCGTCAGCCGCTCGGCGAGCCCGGTCAGCTCCTGCAGCCGGCGCAGCCGGTAGCGGACCGTGTTCGGGTGCAGGTGCAGCGCCTCCGCGGTCCGGTCCAGCCGCTGCCCGTGGTCCAGATAGGCCAGCGCCGTCGAGGCGAGCTCGTGGTGGAACTCGTCGCCGGGGTCCAGGCCGCCGAGCAGGCTTTCGCTGAGGAAGCCGGCCAGCATCGGCTGCGCCGCGAGCGCCGTCTCGCCGGCCAGGCCGGCCACGCCGTGCATCCCGGTCCGGCGAATCCCGGCCGGGGCGTCGCCGCCGGCCGCACGCAGGGCGGTGAGGCACAGGGCGTACGCGGCCGGCGCCCGATCGAGGCCGACCGCCGGGGTGGTCACCACCAGCGCCGCCGTGGCGGGAGCCGGCGAGGGCAGCCGCGGGACGAGCCCGGCCAGCCGCCCGGCGACCGGGGCGACGACCCCGCCGCGGCGGGCGAGGGCTCCCTCCAGGCTCCGGATCTGCGCCGGGTCGGCGGCGTCGGCGGCCAGGCAGTGGTAGCGGCCGCCGGCGTGCAGGCCGAAGCGGGCCGGGTCCGGCCCGCCGCCGCCGCGCCCGCCGAGCAGCAGCATCCGCAACACGGCGATCCGGGCGTCGCGGTGGTTGCGCCGCAGGTCCCGCCGCGCCGCCCGGTACGCCTCGACGACCTGCCGCTCCAGCAGGATCCCGTACCGGTCGAGCCGCAGCAGGGCCTGCATCATGACCTCGGCCGGGATGCCGGCCGCCCGTCCCCGCTCGATCGCGATCTCCAGGATCCGGCCACGGCCGGCGTGCACGCCGGACAGCAGCGCCGCGACCGGCACGCCGAGCGCCGCCCGCCCGGCGCCGAAGCGGCAGGCCTCGGTGAACTCCGGCTCGCCCTCGCGGGTGAAGGCGGCGAACCCGGCGGCCAGCAGGGCGGCCACCGCGTGCCGGATCTCCGGCGACGGTCGCCGGGGCGCCTCGGGGAACGCCGCCCCGACCGCGCGCACCACTTCGTCGACGAGGTGGGTGTCCGCCGCCAGTTCCTGCACGAGCGCCGTGAGGGCGTCCTCGCGCGGTTGTGGTCGGTGCACAACGGGCGGCTGCGGCATTGGTTCCCGTCCTCTACCGGCACGGGTGACATTCATTGTTCCCTATGCGTTACCGCAAAGTAACATCGCGGGGCGCCCGGCGGAACACCCACGGCGCCCCGCCCGTCCGCCGGAGGCGTCCGTGAGCGCTGCGTCCGTACCCGAGAAGTCCCGGGCCCTGGCCGCCTTCCTGCTGGCGGCGTCCGTCGGCGCCGTGCCCGCGGCGGCGAGCGCGGCCGCGGCGCCCCCGCTGCGCGAGGTCATGTTCGTCGGCAACAATTGGGACGGGACGGTCGACGTCATCGAGTCCCGCGGCGCCTTCGCCTCCCTCGGCCGCATCGGCGTCGTGCCCGACCGCCTGGAGCGGCTCCGGGAGATCTACTCGGATCCGATCAAGCTCGTCTTCTACCTCGGCGTGCGGCTCGGCCCCGGCGAGGGCCACGACCAGCTCGTCGACGACATGTACACCACCCCCGCCGGCGACGCGCTGGTGGTCTCGCGCCCGAGCTTCGCCGACGTGGTCTCGATCGACCTCGCCACCGGGGCGGTGAAGTGGCGGTTCCCGGTATCCGGGTTCCGCAGCGACCACATGGCGGTGTCTCCCGACGGCCGGTCCGTCGCCGTCTCCGCCTCGACCTCCAACACCCTGCACGTGCTGGACATCGTCACCGGCCGGGAGCTCGGCTCGTTCGCCACCGGCGACCAGCCGCACGAGAACCTCTACACCGACGGTGGGCGGTATCTGTGGAACTCGTCGATCGGCGCGGTCATGACGTCTCTGGACGACCCCTCCCAGGACTGGACCAAGGGCGACCGGCACATCACGATCGCCGACACGCAGACCTTCCGCACCGTACGCACGATCGACATGCGCCCGCGTCTCGACGCGATCGGCCGCTCCGACCTGTCCGACGCCGTACGCCCGGCCGTCTTCACCCCCGACGAGTCCACCCTGTACTTCCAGGTGTCCTTCTCCGGCGGCCTGGTGGAGTACGACGTGGCGGGCGACCGCATCACCCGGGTGCGCGAGCTGCCCAAGAACCCGGCCACGAACGAGGACCGCACCACCTGGGTGAACGACTCGCGCCACCACGGGCTGTCGATGAGCCCGGACGGCACCAAGCTCTGCGTGGCCGGCACCGTCGACGACTACGCCACGATCGTCGACCGGGCCACCCTCACGCCGGGCGAACTGGTCGGCGCGAGCAAGCCGTACTGGGCGACGGTCAGCGGCGACGGGCAGAGCTGCGTCATCTCGGAATCCGACGCCGACCGGGTGTCGGCGATCAGCTTCGCGACCGGCCGCCGGATCGCCTCCGTCGCGGTCGGCGACCACCCGCAGCGGGTCCGAGTCGGGCACATCCCCACGACCTGGACACCGCCCGGCGCGAGGTGATGTGCTGCGGGGCATGAGCGACGAGCGGTTCACCAACTGGGCGGGCTCCATCGTCTTCGGCGCGCGCCGGTTCCATCGCCCGTCCACTGTCGCGCAGGTGCAGGAGCTGGTGGCGGCCGGTGGCTCGGTCAAGGTGCTCGGCAGCGGGCACTCCTTCAACCGCATGGCGGACACGAGGGGTGACTTGGTGTCGCTGGCCGGACTGCCGCGCATCGTCGAGGTCGGAGCGGACCGCACGTCGGTCCGGGTCGACGGCGGCATCCGCTACGGCGAGCTCGCCGCCCGGCTGCACGCGGAGGGCCTGGCCCTGCACACCATGGCGTCGCTGCCGCACATCTCGGTCGCCGGTGCCGTCGCGACGGCGACGCACGGCTCCGGCTGGCGGCACGCCAACCTCGCCACCGCGGTCTCGGCGATCGAGCTGGTCCGCGGCGACGGGACGGCGGTCACCCTGCGCCGCGGCGCCGACGGGGACGCCTTCGCCGGGGCGGTCGTGCACCTCGGCGCGCTGGGCGTGATCACCGCGCTGACCCTGGACGTCGTGCCGGCGTACGAGCTGCGCCAGTACGTCTACGACGACCTGCCCCGCGCCGCCCTGCAGTCGCACCTGCCGGAGATCCTGGCCGACGGCTACAGCGTCAGCCTCTTCACCACCTGGTCCACCCCGGACATGGCCGCGGTCTGGCTCAAACGGCGCGATCCCATGCCCGCCGGCGACTTCCACGGCGCCCGGCGGGCGACCGCGCCCCGCCACCCGGTGCCGGGCATGCCGGCGCGCAGCAGCACCGACCAGTCCGGCGAACCCGGGCCGTGGCACACCCGGCTGCCGCACTTCCGGATGGAGTTCACCCCGAGCAGCGGCGAGGAGCTCCAGTCGGAATACCACGTGCCCCGCGACCGCGCCCTCGAGGCCATCGACGCGCTGCAGGCGATCGGCGCCCGGGTCGCGCCGGTGCTGCAGGTCTGCGAGCTGCGCACGATCGCGGCCGACGAGCTGTGGCTGAGCCCCAACTACCGCCGCGACACGTTCGCCCTGCACTTCACCTGGATCGCCGACGCCGGGGCGGTCCTGCCGGTGGTGGCGGACGTCGAGGAGGCGCTGGCCCCGCTCGACGCGCGCCCGCACTGGGGCAAGATCTTCACGATCACCCCGGCCACCGTACGCGCCCGGTACGACCGCTTCGCCGACTTCGTGGCGCTGGCCCGCGAGTACGACCCGGAGGGCGTCTTGCGCAATCCGTGGCTGGACGACCTGCTCGGCTGAGCCTCAGGAGCTCGCCGGCTTGGGCTGGGCACGCTGCCAGCGGGGCGCCGGCATGTTCTCCGGGTCCAGCTTCTTGCGCGGCGGGCGGACCGAGGCCGGGCCGCGGTTGGGCAGCGACAGCCGGATGATCTTCGCCCACGCCGAGGCCACCTGCACCGGCATGGGGCCGGTCACGTAGTTCAGGTCGTACTTCTCGAACAGGGCCCGGACCTTCGGCGCGATCTCCTGGTACCGGTTGCTGGGCAGGTCGGGGAAGAGGTGGTGCTCGATCTGGTGCGACAGGTTGCCGGTCATGATGTGAATCAGCTTGCCGCCGCTGATGTTGGCCGAGCCGAGCATCTGGCGCAGGTACCACTCGCCGCGGGTCTCGCCCTCGATCGAGGTGCGCTCGAAGGTCTCGACGCCCCTCGGGAAGTGGCCGCACATGATGACCGAGTGCGTCCACAGGTTGCGGATGATGTTGGCGGTGAAGTTGGCGGCGATCGTGTGCAGGAACGACGGCCCGGACAGCGCCGGGTGCACGACGTAGTCCTTCAGCATCTGCTTGCCGATCTTCCGGCGGACCTGCTTGAGCCGGGCCTTGAACTCCGGCGAGCGGCGGCGCTTCTTGGTCTTGAGGTTGCGCCCCAGCTCCAGGTCGTACGCGGCGATGCCGTACTCGAAGAAGATCGCGTTGACGACGTTGTACAGCGGCTGGCCGAGGTAGGCCGGCGTCCAGGGCTGGTCCTCGTCGACGCGCATGATGCCGTACCCGAGGTCGTTGTCCTTGCCGACCACGTTCGTGTACGTGTGGTGCAGCTCGTTGTGCGAGTGCTTCCACTGCTCGGCCGGCGTCGCGCTGTCCCACTCCCAGGTCGAGGAGTGGATCTTCGGATCCCGCATCCAGTCCCACTGGCCGTGCAGGATGTTGTGACCGACCTCCATGTTCTCGAGGATCTTGGCGATCGACAGCCCGGCGGTGCCCAGCAGCCAGGCCGGCGGGAAGAGCGAGAACAGCAGCACCGCGCGGCTGCCCAGCTCGAGACGGCGCTGCACGGAGATCACCCGCCGGATGTACTTCGCGTCGCGCTCGCCACGGCTCTCCACCACCTCGTCGCGGATCGCGTCGAGCTCGATGCCGATCTGCTCGATGTCCTCGGGCGTCAGATGTGCGATCGGATTGACGTTCTTGCGCTGCAATGTGGTCACGGTGATCCTCTTCTACAGCTCGATGCGGCACGGGCCGGCGGCCGCGTTGATGCAGGTCTGAATGGGAATGGCGTCGCCGGGCTCGGCGACGGTGAGGGTGCCGTCGCGCAGGTCGCGCACGGCGCCCTCGCGCAGCGGCAGCACGCACTTGAAGCAGATGCCCATGCGGCAGCCGGACGGCATCAGCACCCCGGCGGCCTCGCCGGCCACCAGCAGCGGCTCACCGCCGCCGGCCGGGACCGTCTTGCCGGCGAGCGTGAACGTCAGGTCGCCACCACCGGCGCCGTCGGCCATCACCGTGGGACGGAACCGCTCGGTGCGCAGCCGCGACCGGGCGCCGGACTGCGCCCAGTGCTCCTCCAGGTCGTCGAGCAGCTCGTTGGGCCCGCACGCCCAGACGTCGCGCTCGAACAGGTCGGGCACCAGCTCGTCGAGGTCGGCCGGCTTGATCCGGCCGTCGGTCCCGGTGTGCCGCTCCACCAGGCGGATGCGGCCCTGGGCGGCCAGCGCCCGCAGGTCGTCGCCGAACACCACGTCGGCACGGGTACGCGCGGAGTGCACCACCACCACGTCGGCCAACTCGTGCCCGCGGCTGCGCAGCATGCCCATGACCGGGGTGATACCGCTACCGGCCGTGACGAACAGCGTCTTCTCCGGGGCGACGGCCGGCAGCGTGAACTCGCCGGCGGGCACGTCGAGGTGCAGGATCATGCCGGTGCGCGCCCGCCGGACGAGGTGGGTGCTCACCGCGCCACCCGGGATCTCGTTGACGGTGACCGTGAACCGGTCGTCGCGCCGGGGCGCGCTGGTGACCGAGTACGAGCGCCAGAGCCGTACGCCGTCGACGTCCACGCCGAGCCGGACATACTGACCGGGCGTGTACGGACGCCAGCCGCGGCCGGGGCGTAGCGTCAGCGTCACGCTGTGCGCCGTCTCGGCGTGGACGCCAACGATCTTCGCGCGCAGCACGTCGGGATTGCGCAGCGGGACGACCGCATCGAGGTAGTCGGCCGGGACGAGCGGTGTCGTGATCAGTTCCACGACCCGCCAGGCCCCGGACCGCAGGGTGCGCGTAAGAGCCATCACCTAAGCCTGCTGTGACCGGGGAACGAATGCATGACCTGACGAAGTGAATCGTGCGGCAGTTATTGTTCGTCCAGCACAACAATGCGCGGTGAAACCCGGAGTGACCATGGATGAGACGCTGCCCGACGTACGCGACTTCCGCCTCGCCGAGGACATCGTCGTCCCGTTGCGGGAGCGGCTGCCCGAGGTTGCGGTCCAGACGATCGGCGCCATCACCGCGACCGTCCCGGCGTACGCGGAGGCCTTCGCGGGAGAGCTCGGCGCCAAGATCGAGAAGGCGGTACGGGCGGCCCTCGGCACGTTCCTCAACCTCGTCTCCCGCGGGGCCGGCCCCGACCCCGGCTCGCCCCTGGCCCCGGCGATCGAGGCCGCGTACGCCCTGGGCCGCGGCGAGGCCCGCTCCGGCCGCAGCCTCGACGCGCTGCTGGGGGCGTACCGCATCGGCGCCCGCGTCGCCTGGCGTCAGTTCGCCGCCATCAGCGTCAGCACCGGCCAGCCCGCGCCCACCATCGCCCGCTTCGCCGAGCTGGTGTTCGCCTACATCGACGAGCTGTCCGCGGCGAGCGTCGCCGGGCACGCCGACGAGCTGGCCTCCTCCGGCCGGGCCCGCCGCCGGCGGCTCGAGCTGCTCGCCCAGGCCCTGGTCGCGGGCGACCCGCCGGAGGTCGTGATCGCGGCGGCGGAGCGCGCCGAGTGGGCGCCGCCGCAGACCCTGACCGCCGTCCTGGTGCCCGAGCGCGCCGCCCGCTCGATGGCCGACCTCTTCGACGCCCGTACGCTCCACGTGGCCGAGGGGGGGCCGGAGCTGCCGGAGACCACGGTGCTCCTGATCCCGGACGCGCAGGGTCCGTCCCGCGGCCACCTGATCCGCCTGCTCTCCTGCCGCGGCGCCATCGTCGGCCCCGCCCGCCCCTGGCTGCGCGCCCGCGACTCGCTCACCCGGGCGATCCGCGTCTCCCGCCTCGACGTCCGCGCTCCCGCGGGCGGCGCCGTCGACACGGAGGACCATCTGCTCGCCCTGGTCGTGACGGCGGACCCGCAGGCCCTCGCCGACCTGCGCGACCGGGTGCTGGCCCCGCTGTCGTCCGAGCGGGCCGCGACGGCGGCCAAGCTGGTGGAGACCCTGCGGAGCTGGCTGCTCCACCAGGGCCGCCGCGAGGACGTCGCGGCGGAGCTGTTCGTCCATCCTCAGACGGTCCGCTACCGCATGTCCCGCCTCCGCGAGCTCTATGGCGACCGCCTCCGCGACCCGCAATGGCTGCTCATGCTCACCGTGGCCCTGGCCGCCGCCCAGGCGGCCCCGAGCTGAAGCCCCGGACGGGACCGTGACCCGGATTTAGCTCACATGCGGTCGGCCGGGACGGGAGCGAGGGCTAAGGGTAGCCTTACCTTGATCTCGTCGAGCCGGAAGAAGTGTGCCCATGCCGATCAGTCCCATCTCGGCCCGGACCGGTGTCGTGACCCGCGTCGAGTGGCTCAGCCCGCACATGGTGCGCCTCGCGGTGGGCGGCCCCGGCCTGCGGGAGATCACCGCGGGTGAATGCAGCGACCACTACGTCAAGCTCCAGTTCCCGCGGCCGGGCGTGGTCTATCCCGAGCCGTTCGACCTCGGGGTGATCCGCGAGACGATGCCCCGCGAGAGCTGGCCGGTCGTGCGGACGTACACGATCCGGCGCTGGCTTCCGGAGATTCCCGAGCTGTGGCTGGACTTCGTGGTGCACGGCGACGAGGGCATCGCCGGGCCGTGGGCGGCCGCCGCCCGGGTCGGCGACCCGGTGCGGTTCCTGGGGCCGGGCGGCGGGTACGCCCCGGACCCGGCCGCCGGCTGGCATCTGCTCGCCGGCGACGAGAGCGCGCTGCCGGCGATCGCCGCCGCGCTGGAGGCCATGCCCGCGGGGGCGCGGGTGCACGCCTTCGTGGAGGTCGCCGGTCCGGCCGACGAACAGCCTCTGGCCACGGCCGCCGACGCCGAGATCACCTGGCTGTATCGCGGCGGGCGCCCGATCGGTGAGGCGCTGGTGGCGGCAGTGCGGGGTCTCGCCTGGCCGGCCGGGAGCGTGCAGGCCTTCGTGCACGGCGAGGCCGGCTTCGTCAGAGACCTGCGACGGCTGCTGCGCGTCGAGAAGCAGATCCCGATGGATCGCCTGTCGATCTCCGGCTACTGGCGACACGGCCTGAACGAGGACGGCTGGCAGTCGAGCAAGCGCGAGTGGAACCGGCAGGTGGAGGCGGAACAGGCCGCATAGGACCGTCCGTGCGTTCTTGCACGATGCGATGTAACTACAAGTCAGGCCTTGCAAGTCCTTGCACGGGGGTTTCGGCGGGAGTTAGCGTGCGTCGTCCCGCTGGATAGGAAGGCCTCGATGTGAAGACCTCGCGGGCGAGCATATTGCTGCTCGCCGTGCTCCTCGTGCTCGGCGTGCAGGTTCCCCCGTCCGCCCCGGCGCAGGCCCAGGCCCCGGCCGCACAAGCGAAGGCCGCCGGCACCGCCGCCAACGAGCAGTTCTACTTCGTCCTACCGGACCGATTCGCCAACGGCGACACCGGCAACGACCGCGGCGGCCTCCCCGGCGACCGGCTCGCCACCGGGTACGACCCTGAGGACAAGGGCTTCTACCACGGCGGCGATCTCCAGGGCGTCATCGACCGCCTGGACTACATCCAGGGGCTCGGCACGACCGCGATCTGGCTGGCGCCGGTCTTCAAGAACCGGCCCGTGCAGGGCAGCGGCGCGGACGTCTCGGCCGGATACCACGGCTACTGGATCACCGACTTCACCCAGGTCGACCCGCACTTCGGCAGCAACGCCGACCTGACGCGGCTGGTCGATCTCGCGCACCGTCGCGGCATGAAGATCTATCTGGACATCATCGTCAACCACACCGCCGACGTCATCAAGTACGCCGAGAACGAGTACGGCTATGTGGACAAGGCCGCGAAGCCGTACCGGGACGCGCAGGGGCGTACCTTCGAGGACCGCAACTACGCCGACGGCACCCGCGCGTTCCCGGCGGTGAACGCGGCGTCGTTCCCGTACACGCCGGTGATCGCCCCCGAGGACCGCGGCGTCAAGGTTCCGGCGTGGCTCAACGATCCGCGGATGTACCACAACCGCGGCGACACCACGTTCGTCGGCGAGAACAGCGAGTACGGCGACTTCTTCGGCCTCGACGACCTGTGGACGGAGCGCCCCGAGGTGGTCCGCGGCATGACGAAGATCTACGCCGACTGGATCAGGAACACCGGCATCGACGGCTACCGGCTCGACACCGTCAAACACTCCGGTCTGGACTTCTGGCCGCAGTTCTCGGCGGGTATCGAAGCCGCCGCCCGGCAGGCCGGCAAGCCCGGGTTCTTCATGTTCGGCGAGGTCTACAGCGCCGACCAGGAGATCGAGTCGACGTACGTGCGCCGCGGCGGCCTGCCCGCCACCCTCGACTTCTCCTTCCAGGCCGCGGCCCGGACCTTCACCGCCGACGGCGGCTCCGCCGAGGCCCTGGCCGCCCTGTACGCCAAGGACGACCTCTACACCACCGACGACACCACCGCGGACCGGCTGCCGACCTTCCTCGGCAACCACGACATGGGCCGGATCGGCTCGTTCGTCGCGGCGGGCGGCACCGACCCGGCCACCCACCTGCGCCGCGACGAGCTCGCGCACGAGCTGATGTTCCTCACCCGCGGCCAGCCGGTGATCTACTCGGGCGACGAGCAGGGCTTCACCGGCCCGGGCGGGGACAAGGACGCCCGCCAGGACATGTTCGCCAGCCGGACGCCCGACTACCTCGACGACGACCTGCTCGGCACGGACCGCACGCACGCCCAGGCCAACTACGAGACCTCGCACCCGGTCTACCGGACCGTCGCCGCGCTCGGCGCGCTGCGCAAGGCCCACCCGGCCCTGCGCGACGGCATGCAGGTGACCCGGCACGCCGCCGCCGGTCCCGGCGTCTTCGCCGCGTCCCGCATCGACCGGGCCGAGCGGCGCGAGTACGTGATCGCCGTCAACAACGCCACCACCGCGCAGACGGTCACCGTCGACACGTGGACTCCCGCCGCGTCGTTCCAGGGCGTCTACGGCGGTGCGGGCGGCGCGGCCACCGGTGCCGACGGCAAGCTCACCCTCACCGTCCCGGCGCTGTCGGCGATCGCGTACCGCGCCGGCAGGACGGTCGCCGCCCCCACCGCCGCCCCCACCGTGCGGATCACCGCGCCCGAACCCGGGGCGTACGTGCCCACGCGCACGGAGCTGACGGCCGCGGTCAGCGGCGACCCGCTCGCCACCGTCCGCTTCGAGGCGAAGGTCGGCGACGGCCGCTGGCGGACGCTGGGAACCGCCGACACCGCGCCGTACCGCGTCTTCCACGACCTGACCGGGCTCGCCGGCGCCACACCGGTCACCTATCGGGCCACGGTCCGCGACAGCAGGGGGCGTACGGCCACCACGACCAGTGGGATCAAGGTCGGCACCCCCGTCGTCCAGGTCGGTCCGGACCACGCGGTCGTGCACTACCAGCGCCCGGACGGCGACTACGACGACTGGAGGCTGTACGCCTACGGCGACGTCGACGAGTCCGCCCAGACCCCGTGGCCGCAGGGACAGCCGTTCGCCGGCGTCGACGCGTACGGTCGCTTCGCCTGGGTCAAACTCAAGCCCGGCGCCCGCAACGTCGGATTCATCGTCGTGGACTCCAACGGCACGAAGGACGTCGCGGTGGACCGCTTCCTCGACCCGGCCGTCAATCCGGAGATCTGGCTGAAACAGGGTGATCCGGCGATCGGCACCGAGCCTCCGCCGGTGGCGCAGGACGAGAACACGGCGGTCATCCACTACCGCCGCGCCGACGGCGACTACGGCGGCTGGGGCCTGCACGTGTGGGACGGCGCCGCGAACCCGACCGAATGGTCGTCGCCGCTGCCGCCCGCCGGGTCCGACTCCTTCGGGGTGACGTTCAAGGTGCCGCTCGCCGCGGGCGCCACCGGGCTGAACTACATCATCCACAAGGGAGACGTCAAGGACCTGCCCGACGACCAGCGGCTCGACTTCGCCTCGGCCGGGCGGGAGGTGTGGCTGCTCGCCGGCGTCCCCGATCGGCTGCTCCCTGTGGTCCGCAAGGCCGGGGGCGGGGGAGAGGTGGACCTCACCAAGTCCGCCGCGGTCTGGCTGGACCGTGCGACCATCGCGTGGAAGACCGGCACCGGCAGCAGCCTGGAACCGGTCGGCGCGGGCACCGACGGCCGCATCTACGACCTGATCTGGGCGCCCGAGGGCGATCTGGACCCGGCGGAACCCGAGCACAGCCTCCGCCTGAAGGCCCAGCGCAACGGCCTCACCGAGGCGCAACGGCGCAAGTCCCCGCACCTGTGGCAGTACGGGGCCTTCACGCTCCCGCGCGGCGCCGACGTCCGCGAGATCCTCAAAAGCCAGGTCGCGGTCACCGAGCGCGACGCGCACGGCAAGCTGCTCTCCGCGACCGGCGTGCAGATCGCCGACGTGCTCGACGACGTCTACGCCGCCGCCACGGGCGCCCGGCTCGGCCCGGCCTTCGACGGTGGCCGCCCCCGGCTCGCCGTCTGGGCGCCGACCGCGCGGTCGGTGCAGCTCGAGCTCTCCGACACCCCGGCCTCGGCCGCCCGGATCGTGCCGATGGCCCGGGACGCGCGGACCGGCGTCTGGTCGGTCACCGGCGCCCGGGGTTGGAAGGGCAGGTACTACCGCTATCGGGTGACCGCCTGGCAGCCTGCCGCCCGGAAGGTCGTCACTGCGAGCGTCACGGACCCGTACTCGCTGGCGCTGTCGGCGAACTCGACGCACAGCCAGATCGCTGACCTCACCGACCCGGCCCTGGCCCCGGCGGGCTGGAACCGGCTCCGCAAGCCCGCACCCGGAGCGGTCCAGATCACCGAGCTGTCCGTGCGCGACTTCTCCGAGCAGGGCACGTACGCGGCCTTCACCGACCCCGGTGCCGCCGGGATGAAGCACCTCGGGCGGCTCGCACAGGCGGGCACGACCCACGTACACCTGCTGCCGGTGTTCGACTTCGCCACCATCCCCGAGAAGCGCGCCGACCAGAAGCAGCCTCCCTGCGACCTCGCCGCGCTGCCGCCGGACTCCGCCGAGCAGCAGAAGTGCATCGCGGCGGTGGCCGGCGCCGACGGCTACAACTGGGGGTACGACCCGCTGCACTACACGACGCCGGAGGGCGGGTACGCCACCGATCCCGAGGGCGCGTCGCGGACCAGGGAATTCCGGCAGATGGTGGCCGCGCTCAACGGCACCGGCCTGCGCGTGGTCATGGACGTGGTCTACAACCACACCTCGGCCGCCGGCACCGATCCGCATTCGGTGCTGGACCAGATCGTGCCCGGCTACTACCAGCGGCTGCTCGCCGACGGAACGGTCGCGAACTCCACCTGCTGCGCCAACACCGCCCCCGAGCACGCGATGATGGGCAAGCTCGTCGTCGACTCCGTCGTCACCTGGGCGCAGGCGTACAAGGTGGACGGCTTCCGGTTCGACCTGATGGGCCACCACCCCAAGGCGAACATCCTGGCCGTGCGGGCCGCCCTCGACCGGCTGACCCTCGCCCGCGACGGCGTGGACGGCAAGAACATCCTCCTGTACGGCGAGGGCTGGGACTTCGGCGAGGTGGCCGGTGACGCGCGCTTCGAGCAGGCGACCCAGGCGAACATGGCCGGTACGGGCGTCGGCACCTTCAACGACCGGCTGCGCGACGCCGTTCGCGGCGGCGGCCCGTTCGACGAGAACCCGCGGGTGCAGGGCTTCGGCTCCGGCCTGTTCACCGACCCCAACGGCGATCCGGTCAACGGGACGGCCGAGGAGCAGCGGGCCCGCCTGCGGCACTACCAGGACCTGATCAAGGTGGGGCTGAGCGGCAACCTCGCGACGTACTCGTTCACCGCCGCCGACGGCACGGTGAAGACCGGCGCGCAGATCGACTACAACGGCTCTCCGGCGGGGTACACGTCCGTGCCCACCGAAACGGTCACCTATGTGGACGCGCACGACAACGAGATCCTGTACGACGCGCTCGCGTACAAGCTGCCGCAGGGCACGTCGGCGACCGACCGGGCGCGCATGCAGTCCCTGGCGCTGGCCACCACCGTCCTGGGGCAGGGGACCGGTTTCGCCGCCACCGGCAGCGAGCGGCTGCGGTCGAAGTCGCTGGACCGCAACTCGTACAACTCGGGGGACTGGTTCAACCGGATCGAATGGGACTGCGCGCGCGGCAACGGCTTCGGCCGCGGCCTGCCCCCGGCCGCGGACAACGAGGCGAAGTGGCCGTACGCGAAGCCGCTGCTGGCCGACCCGGCGCTGACGCCGGACTGCGCGGCGATCGGCCTGGCCGACGCCGCCTACCGCGAGCTGCTCACCATCCGCCGCTCGTCACCGGTGTTCGCGCTGCCGGACGCCGCCGGGGTGCAGAAGCGCCTGTCGTTCCCGCTGTCCGGCGCCGCCGAGACACCCGGAGTCATCACCATGACCCTCGACGGGCGCGGCCTCGACCCGCACTGGACCTCCCTGACGGTGATCTTCAACGCGACACCGGCGACCGCCACCCAGACGGTCACCGCGCTGCGCGGGGCGCACGTCGAACTGCATCCGGTGCAGCGGGCCGCGGCCGACCCCGCCCTGCGCACCGCATCCTTCGCCGCCGCGACCGGCGCGTTCACCGTCCCGGCGAGATCCGTGGCGGTGTTCGTGCAGCGCTGAGCTCAGCCGGCGCTCTGCGCCACCAGTTTCAGGGAGGACACCAGTTCGAGGGTGCGCCGGCGGGCCGCCGCGTCGTAGATCGTGGTCGACAGCATGATCTCGTCGGCGCCGGTCGCCTCGGCGAGGGCCGCCAGCCGCCCGGCCACGGTCGCCGGCGACCCGTGTGCCTGCTCGGCGCGGTAGGCCCGCAGCCGTTCCTGCACCTCGTCGGGCAGGGTCACCTCCGCCGCCTCCGCGGGCGGCAGCAGCGGCCGGTCGGCCCGCCCGGCGAACAGGTCTGCCTTGACGAGGTCCAGCGGGCGGCCGAGCAGGTCCGCTTCCGCGTCGGTGTCCGCGCAGACCGTCTCCACGGCGATCATCACGTACGGCCGTTCCCGCCAGCGCGACGGCCGGAACGCCTGCCGGTAGCGGTCCAGCGCCTCGGCGGTGTTCTGCGGGCGGATGTGGTGCGCGAACGCGACCGGCAGGCCCAGCTCGCCGGCGAGCGTCGCCCCCGCCGTGCTCGACGACAGCAGCCACGGCTGCACGGCGGCACGGTAGCCCGGCAGCAGCGGCGGCCCGGCCTCCCCGGACAGGTAGCCGAGCAGCTCGACGATCCCCGCGCGGTAGCTGTGGTCGGTGGTCGGTGCTGCACCGCGTTGCAGCGCGGCGACGACCGAGGCGTCGAAAGTGCCGGGGCCGCGGCCGATACCGAGGTCGATCCGCCCGGGGTGCAGCGCGTCCAGCGTCGCGAACTGCTCGGCGACCGCGCGCGGCGCGTGGTTCGGCAGGAGCACCCCGCCGGAACCGACCCGGAGCCGGGGGGTGGTCGCCGCGGCGTGCGCGATCAGCACCGCAGGGGCCACGCTGCCGATCAGCGGGGCGCCGTGGTGCTCGGCGAACCAGGCGCGGCGCAGGCCGAGCTGGTCGGCCGCCCGGACGGTCGCGGCCGTGGCGGCCAGCGCCTCCGACGCGGTGCGGCCCTGCTCCGCCGGCGCGACCTCCAGGATGGACAGTGGCGGCAGATTCATGCCGGAACTCTAGCCCAGCGCGGCGGCCGCGATCCCGGCCGACAGCGGCACGGCCGAGAATGTGATCGAATCCTCGCAACGCTCGCGTGAGGAGATGGAGATGCAAAGATCGGCCCCGGCTCTCGGCGCGGCGGCCCTTGCCCTGGCGGGGCTCCTGGCCGCTCCCGCCTCCCCGGCGTCCGCGTCCGGGCCGACCGGGCAGGGGTGCGGGCAGCTGCGGATCGACGACTCGCTGCCGATGCCGTCCGCGGGCCATCACGCGCGGCGCAGCGTCGTCGTGGACGGCAACTGCCAGGTCACCTACGGGCGCGTCGAGATCGCCAAGGTGGCCGGGATCATGGCCGAGCCGCGGGCCTACCGCACCTTCTCCGACATGTACGACTGTTGCAACATCCTGATGACCTCACTGACCACGAAGACCGACGCGGCGTCCTCCACATACGACACGCACGTCAACCGGGAGCCGTGGAACGCCGGGTGGACCGTGCAGGACGTCGCCCGGACCGCCGGCGCCACGGTCGGCACTCGTGCGGAGTTCGGCTATCGCGGCATCTTCGACCCGACCGGCCGCTGGTATCACAACACCCACGAGACGTTCGTCACGGTCGCGGCGGACGGCACGGCGACCTGCCGCCAGAGCGTGGTGCTGCGCCACGCCTTCATCGGCTGGCACTGGGAACACGGCTGCTCCTGACGCTTCGACCTCATGCCGCGAGCCTGAACCGTTCTGCGTGGATCTGGCTACGGGGGACCTTCAGGGCCCGCAGGGCGCGGATCACGGCCTCGGTCATCGGGGGCGGGCCGCAGACGAAGATGTCGCGCTCGGCGACGTCCGGCACCGTGGTGGCCAGGTTGTCCGGCGCGAACGGGGCGAACGGCGGGCTTCCGGCTCCCGTACGGCCGGCCAGCAGGTGCACCCGCGCCCCGCGCTCGTGCGCCAGGGACTCCAGCTCGGCGAGCAGGACGGCGTCGGCCCGGCTGTGCACGCGGTAGAGCACCACGACGTCACCGGACAGCTCCTCGAGCAACGCCCGGATCGGCGTGACCCCCACTCCGCCGGCGACCAGCAGCGTCTTGTCGCGCGTGCGGCGCAGGGAGGTGAAGGCGCCGTACGGCCCCTCCGCGAACACCCGCGAGCCGACCGGGACGTGCCGCAGCGCCGCGCTCGCCCCGCCGACGGCCTTCGCGGTCAGCCGCAGCGTGCGCCCGTCCGGCGCCGCCGACAGCGAGAAGGGGTTCGCCTGCCACCAGCGGGCGTACCCGGGGAACCGCCAGATGAAGAACTGCCCGGCCCGGGCGGGCAGCCGGTCGAGGTCCCGGCCGGAGATGTGGACGGAGACCACGTCGTCGGACTCGGGCACCACCGCGGCGACCCGCAGCCGGTGCCGCGCGTTGCGCCACAGCGGCATCGCAATTCGGCCCACGAGCAGCGCCCCGAGCGCGAAGACCCACAACGCCCACCAGTACGCGGTCGCGACCGGTGCGGCCGTGAACGCCGAGACCTCGAACAACTGGTGGACCAGGACCAGCGCGACCGCCGCGTAGAGGAGCACGTGTACCGCGTGCCAGGTCTCGTACTGCAGGCGGCGGCGGACCGATCGGAGCGACGCCGCGGCCGCGACCACGACGACGACCAGCGCGATCATGCCGACCAGCGACCCCAGCATGCCTGCCAGGTTCCGGAACTGCTGCCAGGTCGAGGAGTGCGAGACGGCCGCGTAGCCCGCCATGACGAACAGCGGATGCAGCAGCACCACCCAGAACAGCGTGAACCCCGTCCACCGGTGCCACGAGGTGAGCCGGTCCATGCCCACCCGCCGGTCCAGCCACGGCAGCCGCGCGACGAGGGTGAGCTGCAGGATCATCAGCAGGGCGGCGTGCAGCCCGAGGAACTGCCCGACGCCGACCAGCGCGTGCTTCGGCTCGGGCGCGATGGTGAAGAACAACGTCCACACCACGGCGACGTTGAGGAGCACGAGACCCCAGAAGAGCTGAACGGTCCGCATGCCGGCCTCCCACGGTTGACGGTGACCGTCCTCACGAAGCCGTGCCGGTGAGGCGGGCCGGGGTACAGGTGGAACTGACGAGCCGATCGCCCGTCCCCGCGTTGATACCGTACGCGGGGTACAACCACGAACACCGGAGGCTCACATGGCGCAACGCACTGCCCCACGGCATCGTGTGGTGATCGTCGGAGCCGGGTTCGGCGGCCTCTTCGCCGCGAAGGCGCTGCGCCGGGCCGACGTCGACATCACGCTGATCAACGGCACCGCGTACCACCTCTTCCAGCCGTTGCTCTACCAGGTCGCGACCGGGATCCTCTCCGAGGGCGAGATCGCCCCGCCGATCCGCGAGATCCTCAAGCGCCAGGAGAACGTGGACGTCAAGCTGGGCTGGGTCACCGACGTCGACGTCGCGGCGAAGAAGGTCCTCGTCTCGGCGCCCGGCATCGACTACTCGGTCGAGTACGACACGCTCATCGTCGGCGCGGGCGCCAGCCAGTCCTACTTCGGCAACGACCAGTTCGCCGACCATGCGCCGGGCATGAAGAGCATCGACGACGCGCTCGAGCTGCGGGCCCGGATCTTCGGCGCCTTCGAGCTGGCCGACCTGCACGAGGACCCGGCCGAGCGGGAGCGGTGGATGACCTTCGTCGTCGTCGGCGCGGGGCCGACCGGCGTCGAGATGGCCGGGCAGATCGCCGAGCTGGCCCACCGCAACCTGCCCGGCCAGTACAAACACATCGACCCGCGCCAGGCCAGGGTGATCCTCATCGACGCCGTGGACGCGGTGCTGAAGACCTTCGGCGACCGTCTCTCCACCCGGGCGCTGCGCCAGTTGCACCTGCTCGGCGTCGAGGTCGAGCTGGAGACCAAGGTCGTCGGCGTGGACGCGACCGGCATCGACGTCGACACCCCGCGCGGACGCGAGCGCATCGCCTCGATGACGAAGATGTGGGCGGCCGGTGTCGCCGCCCCGCCGCTGTCCCGCAAGCTCGCCGCGGCCACCGGGGTGAAGACCGACCGGGCCGGCCGGATCCTGGTCGAGCCGGACTGCACGCTGCCCGGCCACCCGGAGATCTTCGCGGTCGGCGACATGATGGCCCTCGACAACCTGCCCGGTGTCGCCCAGGTGGCCATCCAGAGCGGACGGCACGCGGCCGACCAGATCAAGCGCCGCCTCGCGGGCCGGGAGACCGGCCGGAAGTTCACGTACTTCGACAAGGGCAGCATGGCGACCATCTCGCGCTTCCACGCGGTCGCCAGCATCGGCAAGGTGCACGTCTCCGGCTTCATCGGCTGGCTGATGTGGCTCGCCGTCCACCTGCTGTATCTCGTCGGCTTCAAGAACCGGGTGACGGCCGTGCTGCACTGGTTCGTCAGCTTCCTCGGCCGGGGTCGCGCCGAGCGCGTGGCGACCTTCCAGCAGGCGTACGCCCGGGCCGCGGTCCGCGAGTACGGCGATCCGTTCGAGCGCCGCAGGGTGACCGCCGGACCGGACGCCGGAAAGTAGCCGCCTCGCCGGCACCGGCCGAAAGGAGGAGGTGAGCAAGATCCTATTCAGCCGGGCGCCGGATGCCGTCCAGACTGTCGTTACGCCAGGCTTCCCTCGATCAACCGACGGGGGAGGTACGGGATGTCACGACGAGGATGGCGCGAGATCGTCCTGTTGTTGGGGGCGTTCGCCGCGTACAGCGGGGCGCGGATGCTGGCGGATCCGGATCTCGCCTCGGCCCGCGCCACCGCCGCGGCCCTGCTCGACGCGGAGCGTCTGCTGCAGCTTGACGTCGAGGCCGCCCTCAACCGGGCCGTGACCGGCACGCCGTGGCTGGCCGCCGCGATGTCGTTCTGGTATGCCGCCCTGCACTACCTCGTGACCCCGCTGGTGCTGGTCTGGCTCTACCGGCGGTGCCCGGAGCGCTACCCGGTGGCCCGCAACGGCCTGATCATCGGTTCCGCGCTCGGCCTGGTCTGCTACGTGCTGCTGCCGACCGCGCCGCCCCGGCTCATGCCCACGGGCTTCGTCGACACCCTCGCGAGCACGGCCGACCTGGGCTGGTGGTCGAGCCACGCGTCGGCGCCCGCCGGCCTCGGCCACTTCACCAACGAGCTCGCCGCCATGCCGTCGCTGCACGTGGGCTGGGCGTTCTGGGTCGCGTGGGCGGTGCCCGGCCTGCTGCCCCGGATGCTCGGCGGACTCTACGCCGCGATCACCGCGGTGGTGGTGGTCGGCACCGCCAATCACTGGGTACTTGACGCGATCGCCGGCGTAGCGGTGATCGCGGCCGGCATGCTGATATCCGGACGGCTGCGGCGCCGGCCGGTGCCTGGCCGTGCCGAGGGGGACGCCGTGGTCGCCCGGGTGCCGAAACAGGCCATGACCTGCCCCGACGGCCCGGCCGGCGAGGTGCGCCCCGCGGAGCCCGTGGGTGCCGCGGTGTAACCTGCCCCACTTTCCTGACCGATCGGCCAGTCTCTGACCGATCGGTCAGGCATGCTGGGATCATGGTTCGCGTCAGTACCCGCGATGAGATTCTCCGCGTCGCCGCCGAGCGGTTCGCCCATTTCGGGTACAAGGGCACCTCCCTGCAGGACATCGCCGCCGGGGTGGGATGCTCCAAGGCGACGCTGCTCTACCACTTCGCCAGCAAGGACGCGATCCTCGCCCAGCTTGTCGAGGCCGCCGCGCGCGAGCTCGGCGAGCTGGTCGCGCGGCTGGAGCCGCTCGACGCCGCCGCCGCCCAGGCCGCCGCCATCGACGGCTTCGTCGACCTCGTCCTGCGCTACCGGCGCGAGGCCGCGCTCATCTACGGCGGCATTCCGCAGTTCCTGCAGGAACCGGCGTTCGCCGACCTGCTCCCGCTCACCGACGCGCTCTGCGCCGCGCTCGCCGGGCGGTCCGATGACGCGAGCGCCTGCGTCGCCGCGAAAGTGGTCCTTTCCGGAATCGTCACCGTCGTCATCGACGAGGACAAGGACCCCACCGAGCTGCGGGCCGCCCTCCTGGGCGTGGCCCGGCGTGCCCTGATCCACCCTCACGAGAAGGACTGACATGGCAACCCTGCTGTACCGGCTCGGCCGGTTCTCGTTCCGCCGCCGCGGACTGGTGGTCGTCGTCTGGCTCGTGCTGCTGGCCGCCCTCGGCGGCGCGGCGCTGGCCTTCAAGGGCCCGACCGCGAGCGACTTCACCATGCCGGGCACCGAGTCCCAGCGCGCGATCGACGCCCTGCGGGAGGAGTTCCCGGAGGCCAGCGGCGCCACCGGGACCATCGTGGTGGCCGCTCCGCAGGGCCGCGCACTGACGGAACCGCAGCTCCAGCAGGCGGTGCAGGGCCTGGTCAAGGAGGCGTCCACGCTGCCGGGCGTGCTCGGGGCCATGGACCCGTACCAGGTGAAGGCGCTGTCGCAGGACGGCCGCCACGCGCTCGTCCAGGTCCAGTTCGCCGAGCGGGCCGACGGCGTCACCGCCGAGCAGCGCGACGCGTACGAGCACAGCGGCGCCGCCGCCGAGGCCGCGGGCCTGCGGGTGGAACACGGCGGGGAGGTGATGAACACCGAGCCGGAGGTCGGCGGCACCGAGGCCATCGGCGTGGTCATCGCTCTGATCGTCCTGGTGGTCACGTTCGGCTCGCTGGTCGCGGCGGGAATGACCATGCTCAACGCGCTCATCGGCGTCGGCGCCGGCATGGCCGGACTGTACGCACTGAGCGACGTCGTCTCGCTGACCAGCACCGCGCCGGTCCTCGCGCTCATGCTGGGCCTGGCCGTCGGGATCGACTACTCGCTCTTCATCACCTCCCGGCACCGCCAGCACCTGACCGAGGGCATGGAGCCGGAGGAGGCCGTGGGCCGGGCGGTGGGCACCGCCGGCTCCGCCGTGGTCTTCGCCGGCATCACCGTGATCATCGCGCTGGCCGGCCTCGCCGTGGTCAACATCCCGTTCCTGACCGTCATGGGCCTGGCCGCCGCCGGCACGGTCGCGGTGGCGGTTCTCGTGGCCATCACGCTGCTGCCCGCGCTGCTCGGCTTCGCCGGTGCCCGGGTGCTACCCCGGCGGCTGCGCGGTGCTTCCGACGCCGGTGCCGCCAAGGAGGGCTTCGGCTTCCGCTGGGCGCGCCTGGTGACGAAGCTGCGCGTACCCGTGATCGTGGTCGGCATCCTCGGCCTGGGCGCGCTGGCGCTGCCCGCCGCCGACATGCGGGTCGCACTGCCGGACGCGAGCGCGAGCCCCGAGGGCACGGCCCCTCGCGAGGCCTCCGACCTGATCACCGAGGGCTTCGGCAAGGGCTTCAACGGCCGGCTCGCGCTCGTGGTCTCGAGCGACTCCCCGGAGCAGACGAAGGCCGCGGTCGGCGCTGTCAACCAGGCGCTGCAGGGTACGCCGAACCTGCTGGCCGTCACCCCGCCCAATCTCAGCCGGGACCAGCGCACCGCCCTGCTGGCGATCATCCCGACCACCGGGCCGACCGAGGAGGCCACCGAGACGCTGGTGCACGAGGTCCGCGACCGCACCCGCGGGCTCGGCGGGGCGGACGTCTCGCTCACCGGGCAGACCGCGGTCGGCATCGACGTGTCGGAGAAGCTTTCCGACGCCCTGCCGGTCTACCTCCTGCTCGTCGTCGGCCTGTCGGTCCTGCTGCTGATGCTGGTGTTCCGCTCGATCCTCGTGCCGCTCAAGGCCGCGCTCGGCTTCCTGCTCACCGTGGGTGCGACCTTCGGCATCACCGTCTGGGTGTTCCAGGAGGGCCACCTCGCGGACCTGGTCGGTCTCTCGGTGCCCGGCCCGCTGATCAGCTTCCTGCCGATCCTGCTCATCGGCATCCTCTTCGGCCTGGCGATGGACTACGAGGTCTTCCTGGTGTCTCGGATGCGCGAGGACTTCGTGCACGGCGAGACCCCGCAGGAGGCGACGATCAGCGGCATGGGCCACGGCGCCCGGGTGGTGACCGCCGCCGCGCTCATCATGATCTCGGTCTTCGCCGGCTTCGTGCTGCTGGACGACCCGGTCATCAAGTCCATGGGCTTCGCGTTGGCGGTGGGTGTCGCGATCGACGCGTTCGTCGTGCGGATGACGATCGTGCCCGCGGTCATCTCACTACTCGGTCGCTCAGCGTGGTGGTTGCCGGGTTGGCTGAACCGGCTGCTGCCGAATGTCGACATCGAGGGAGAAAAACTCCGAAAGGAGCTTGACCAGGCATCCGACCGGGTGCCGGTCACCGTCGGGTGACGTGAATCACCGTAGGAGAGCGGGTTGCCGGACCGGCAGCCCGCTCTTTTCATTGCCTCCCCGATATGCGTTCCATCGCTCTACCGTCTGTAGCGATGAGAAACATATTTGTAATCGATGTCCTCAGCGCTACTGACCCTGCGTGCATTTTCGCTGAGCTATAGGTGATCTTGCCGATTTTCTAAATGGGCAAGTTTGATTACTGGCCGGTACGTCGGTTAACGTACCGGCCGGCCGCCGCGGAAACCTGCGCTGCATCAGTGGTGCTTCCACAATGCGGGGCCGACAGCCTAGAAGGAGCTCTCTCTTGAAGACCACTCTGATGAGATTCGCCGCGGCGCTGATCGCAGCCTGCACAATGACGCTGGCAGCTCCCGTAGCGGCACATGCCGAGCCTGCCGGGAAGTACTACTACATCTGCGTTTTGCAGAATGGTTCCGACTACGTCATGAAGAGCGGCGAAAAGCTGAGCAACTGCAAAGGGTCGTACCTGAAGAAGTACATCAATGGGCGTCAGGTCGACAATACTCGCCTCGCTGGCGATGGCAAACATGCCATGAAGGTGAAGAAGGACTTCATCGGATGCCTGATCTCCATCTGGGGTACCGGGAGGTCCACCTTCTTGCTTGTGAAGTCGAGGGGGACGGACAAGTTCGCGTGGGTTAGCCTCGGGGGCTCCGTCTACGGACTCCCGAAATGTCTCGCCTGACGGCCATCCCGAGCCACCCGAACAGGTCCGCGCTTGACGTAGCGAGTGGCTAGGTCTCGCCATTGCGTTAAGGCACCGTTCCACGGGTTTCGCTGTAGATGATTCATTCTTCCGAAGTCGGGCGGTCGTCCGGCCGGGCGGCCACAGGTCCCCACGGCGGGCGACCGCCCGACTTCTTCGTCTGATGAACATGTCCGTCCTGGCGCGCGGGCGGGGCTTCGCGCTGGCGGTCGACGCGTTCGTCGACGGGTTGACGATCGTGCCGCGGTCATCCCCTGCTTGGTCGCTCTGCGTGGTGGCTGGCGGGTTGGCTGAACCGGTTGCTGTCGAACGTCGACATCGCGGGAGAAAAGCTCCGAAAGACCCTTGACCAGGCATCCGACCGGGCGCCCGTTGCCGTTGGATGGCGGTTTGTACCGAACGAGAGCGGGTTGCCACGGCGGCAACCCGCCCTTTTCATTGCCGGATTGTTACCTGAGCGTGGATCTCGCCGCTTGCGGAGCCGTCACACCGGGGAATAGGTTGCCGTCGGCAACAAAACATCGGAACGACCCCGACTCCCCTTCGGAGGCATCCATGACGATCGTGAGGTGGTGCGTGCGATGACTACCGCCCCCATCCTCCTGGAGATGCGTTCCATCACCAAGGAGTTCCCCGGCGTCAAGGCGCTCTCCGACGTCAACCTGGTGGTCCGGGCCGGCGAGATCCACGCCATCTGCGGCGAGAACGGCGCCGGCAAGTCGACGCTCATGAAGGTGCTCAGCGGCGTCTACCCGTACGGCGCGTACTCGGGTGACATCGTTTACCACGGTGCCGAGGCACGGTTCTCGGACATCCGGCAGAGCGAGCGCGCCGGCATCGTGATCATCCATCAGGAGCTCGCGCTCATCCCGGACATGTCGATCACCGAGAACATCTTCCTCGGCAACGAGCCGCGCAAGCGCGGGGCGATCGACTGGAAGGGCGCCCAGCGGCGGGCGCTCGAGCTGATGGCCCGGGTCGGCCTCGACGAGGACCCGGACACCCTGATCAAGGACATCGGCGTCGGCAAGCAGCAGCTCGTGGAGATCGCCAAGGCGTTCGCCAAGGACGTCAAGCTGCTCATCCTCGACGAGCCCACGGCGGCGCTCAACGAGCACGACTCGCAGCACCTGCTGGACCTGCTGCGCGGGTTCCGCGAGCGCGGCGTCACCTCGATCATGATCTCGCACAAGCTCAACGAGATCGAGGCGATCGCCGACGAGATCACCATCCTGCGCGACGGCCGGACGGTCGAGACGCTCAACATCAAGCGGGACGGAGTCGACGAGGACCGGATCGTGCGCGGCATGGTCGGTCGCGAGCTCGGCAGCCGCTTCCCGGACCACACGCCGTCGATCGGGGAGACATTCTTCGAGGTCAGCGACTGGACCGTGCGGCACCCGATCTCCGCTGAGCGGCTCGTCTGCAAGGGCTCGAGCTTCCACGTGCGCCGCGGCGAGATCGTCGGCTTCGCCGGTCTCATGGGCGCCGGGCGCACCGAGCTGGCGATGAGCATCTTCGGCCGCTCCTACGGGGTTTACCTCGGCGGCCGGATCGTCAAGGACGGCAAGGAGATCCACCTCAAGTCGGTGGCGGACGCGATCCACCACGGACTGGCGTACGTGAGCGAGGACCGCAAGGCGATCGGCCTCAACCTGCTCGACGACATCAAGACGTCGACGGTCTCCGCCAAGCTCTCCAAGATCAGTAAGCGGGGCGTGCTCGACGAGGTGGCCGAGTACCGGGCCGCGGAGGCGTACCGCAAGGACCTGCGCACCAAGGCACCCACCGTCGACGAGGGCGTCTCCAAGCTCTCCGGCGGCAACCAGCAGAAGGTCGTCCTGGCGAAGTGGATGTTCACCGACCCGGACCTGCTGATCCTCGACGAGCCCACCCGGGGCATCGACGTGGGTGCGAAGTACGAGATCTACGGCATCATCCAGCGGCTCGCCGACCAGGGTAAGGGCGTCATCGTCATCTCCTCGGAGCTGCCCGAGCTGATCGGGCTCTGCGACCGCATCTACACCGTGTTCGAAGGCCAGATCACGGGCGAGATCGCCCGTGCGGATGCGGATCCGGAGACCCTCATGAAGCAGATGACCTCGACGAAGAAGATGCAGACCCGATGAGCCGATTCAAGGACCTTCAGAAGAACCTGTTCGGAGGCACGACCTCCAACGCCCGCCAGTTCGGGATGATCTTCACGCTGCTGGCGATCATCCTGCTGTTCCAGTTCCTCACCGCGCGTAACCTTGGAGTCGGCTTCGGTGACGGGCTGACCCTGCGGTCGGACAACCTGATCGCGCTGTTCCAGCAGAACTCCTACATCCTGATCCTGGCCGTCGGCATGCTGATGGTGATCGTGGCCGGGCACATCGACCTGTCGGTCGGCTCGGTCGCCGCCTTCGTCGGCATCCTGGTCGCGAAGTCCATGACGGACTGGTCGCTGCCCTGGCCGGTGGCGATCCTGTTCGGCCTCGGGATCGGCGTGCTCATCGGCGCGTGGCACGGCTTCTGGGTGGCGTACTTCGGTGTCCCGGCGTTCATCGTCACGCTGGCCGGCATGCTGCTCTTCCGTGGCGCCAACCAGTACGTCGGCAGCGCGGCGGTGCCGGTGCCCGAGGGTTTCCAGGTCATGGGCGGCGGCTTCCTGCCGGAGATCGGCCCGAACACCGGCTACAACAACCTCACGTTGCTGCTCGGGCTCGCCGCCTGCGTCGCCGTGGTCTGGCGGGAGATGCAGGGCCGGCGTACGCGCAAGGAGATGAACGCGGAGCCGACGCCGCTGTGGGTCTCGGGCATCCGGATGGCCATCATGGTCGGCGTCCTGATCTTCGTGACGCTGCGCTTCGCGGGTGGCCGGGTCGGCACCAGCTTCCCGATCTCCGGCCTGATCCTCGTGGTGCTGGTGATCGCGTACAGTTTTTACACCCGCAACACCGCGGGCGGCCGGCACATCTACGCGGTCGGCGGCAACGCCCGCGCCGCCGAGCTCTCCGGCGTGAAGCTCAAGCGGGTCAACTTCTTCGTCATGATGAACATGTCCATCCTGGCCGCGCTGGCCGGCATGATCTTCGTGGCCCGCTCCGCCGCCTCGGGTCCGCAGGACGGTCTCAACTGGGAGCTCGACGCCATCGCGGCCGTCTTCATCGGCGGCGCGGCGGTTTCCGGCGGCATCGGTACGATCTCCGGCTCCATCGTCGGAGGTCTGGTCATGGCCGTGCTCAACAACGGCCTGCAACTGCTCGGCGTCGGCACCGACCGGGTCCAGATCATCAAGGGCCTGGTCCTGCTGCTCGCCGTCGCCCTGGACGTCTACAACAAGAGCCAGGGCCGCTTCTCGATCATCGGCAGCATCACTCGCCCGTTCCGCCGGGAGGCACCCGCCGCACCGGCTTCATCGTCGGAAGCGGGCAGTCCCGCCAAGACGACGGTGGCCGGCTGACGGCCCACCGACCCCCTCTCACTCCGCAGCACCCATGAGAAGAAGGGCAACACCTCCCATGCGCAATTTCCTCGGCAAGTCGGTGGCCGTCGGCGCCGTCGCGATGCTGGCCCTCACGGCCTGCGGCTCCGGCCGCGAAGGTGACGGCGGCAACGGCAGCGGCACCACGGCGAAGGGCTTCGCGGCGAACTCCGTGATCGGTGTCGCGCTGCCCGCGAGGACCTCGGAGAACTGGGTCCTCGCCGGTGATCTGTTCACCAACGGCCTGAAGGAGGCCGGCTTCAACCCCGACGTGCAGTACGCCGGCGCCTCCACCACGGTCGCCGACCAGCAGGCCCAGATCACCGCCATGGCCACCAAGGGCGCCAAGGTCATCGTCATCGGCGCGACCGACGGCGCGCAGCTGTCGACCCAGGTCGCCGCCGCGAAGAAGGCGGGCGTGAAGGTCATCGCCTACGACCGCCTGATCCTGAACACGCCGGACCTCGACTACTACGTCGCGTTCGACAACTTCAAGGTGGGCCAGCTCCAGGGCCAGGCCCTGCTGGACGGTATGAAGAAGAAGAAGCCGAAGGGCCCGTACACCATCGAGCTGTTCTCGGGCTCGCCGGACGACAACAACGCCGGCGTGTTCTTCAACGGCGCCATGGACGTGCTCAAGCCGGAGATCGACAAGGGCAACGTCGTGGTCGGCTCGAAGCAGACCGACATCAAGCAGACCGCCATCCAGGGCTGGAAGCCCGAGGGTGCGCAGGCCCGCATGGACCAGCTGCTGACCTCGACCTACGGCAGCAAGGAGCTCGACGGCGTCCTGTCGCCCAACGACACCTTGGCCCGCGCGATCATTCAGTCGATCAAGAGCGCCGGCAAGACCGTCCCCGTGGTCACTGGTCAGGACTCCGAGGTGGAGTCGATCAAGTCGATCATGAAGGGCGAGCAGTACATGACGATCAACAAGGACACCCGGAACCTGGTGAAGGAGACCATCAACATGGTCAAGGCCCTCCAGGCCGGCAGCGAGCCGCAGATCAACGACACCAAGTCGTACAACAACGGCACCAAGATCGTCCCGACGTACCTGCTTCCGCCGGTCGCCGTGACGAAGGACAACGCGGCCGAGGCGTACGCGAACGACCCGAAGCTCGCGCCGCTCACCAAGCCGTAGGTTCGCCCAGGCACCACGTGACGGCCCTTGGGGTCCCCGGAGTCCGTCTCCGGGGACCCTTTGCCGTGTCCCTCCCACCTCGTCCGCTTCCTGAGGAGCTCCTCGTGGCCATACCGCTGCGGCGTGCGCTGCGCCGAGCCGGCCCCGACACCCCCGCCCCCGAGCCACAGCCGCCGGCGCCCGCCGCCGGGCAGGAGGAGATCCGCCGCCAGAACCTCGGCGCCGTCCTGCGCTACGTCCACCTGCACGGGCCCACCTCCCGCGCCGAGCTGACCGGCCGGCTCGGGCTCAATCGCAGCACCATCGGGGCGCTGGCCGCGGACCTCGCCGCCGCCGGCCTGGTCACCGAGGACGTCCCGGCCACCGAGGACGTGCCGGCCACCGCACGGCGCGCGGGCCGGCCCTCGCTCGTGGTGAGCCCCTGCTCGGAACGGGTCTACGCCACCGCGCTGAGCATCGAGCCGAAGCGCCTGCGCGCCGCCCGCATCGGCCTCGGCGGCCGCATCCTCGACCTGCGCGAGACGCCGCGCCCGTGTGGCTCGTCCCCGCTCGACGCCGTCGCCCCGCTCGCCGAGCTGGTCCGGGGGATGGAGCGGGGAGACGATGCCCGCTATGCCGGCGGTGCCGTCGCGGTCGCCGACACCGTCCGCGACGCCGACGGGACGGTCCGCGTGGCCGGCGCGGACGACACCCTCGTGGCCGCCCTCGACGCCGCCCTCGGCGCCGGACCCGGGCGTCCGGGCCTTGTGGCGGGCGACCTCGCCGACATCGCCGCGCTGGCCGAACACACCCGCGGCGTCGCGACCGGCGTCGATGACCTCCTCTACCTGCACGGCGACCGGGGCCTGAGCGCCGGCATGGTCACCGGCGGCAGCCTGGTCGTCGGGCACGGAGGCCGCAGCGGCAAGGTCGGTCACATGGTGGTCGACCCGGCCGGCCGGCGCTGCGGCTGCGGATCCCGCGGCTGCTGGGAGACCGAGGCCGGCACGGACGCTCTGCTGCGGCGCGCCGGGGCGGCACCGGGCGCCAGCCCCCTCGCCGTCCTCCGCGCCGCCGCCCTCGGCGACGCCGTCGCCCGCGACGCCCTGCACGGGGTCGCGGACTGGCTGGGCTTCGGCGTCGCCAACCTGGTCAACGTCTTCAACCCCGACCTCGTGGTCTTCGGCGGCACCCTGCGCGAGATCTACGCCGCGGGCGCCGGCACCGTCCGCAGCCGCCTCGACTCGATGGCACTACCGGCCTCCCGCGAGCACCTCCAGTTGCGCGCGAGCTCGCTCGGGGCGGACGCACCCCTGATCGGCGCGGCGGAACTGGCCTTCGACGCGCTCCTGGCCGACCCCCTCAGCGCCCCCTCGCCTCAGTGACCGCGGGGGTACGTGCGGCGGGCGGTGAGACCGGGCAGCAGGGACAGGACGGCCACGAACGCCCCGCCGATGGTCATCAGGTAGGCGATGATCAGCGCCTCCGGGCCGCCGCCGAACATCGCCGCCATCACGACCAGGGCGAACCCCAGCAGCGCCGGCCCGGTGGCCAGCACCCACGCCGCCGTCTTCTGCGCGGCGCTCCAGCGCGGCGAACCGGAGATCAGCAGCATCCCGGCCAGCGGCGCGACCACCGGCATCACCACGCTCCCGGCCGCCAGCAGGGCCAGTCCCGCGTACTCGCCGCCGGACGAGGCCGCCGGCGCCGGCACGGACACGGCCGGCAGGGGGGCGGGCCGCCGCAGATGGGCCGGCATCCGCCCGCGCCGGGCCGCGGCGGCCAGCGCCTCCGGCGCCCCGAGCCGCCGCAGGATCAATGAGGGGTCGTCGGCGGGCTCGCCCCCGGCGGCCCGGCGCATCGCGATGTAGTCGGCCACGGTCGTCATCAGCTCGTCGCGCAGATCGGGATCGAGATCGTCCCCGGCGGCCCAGAGCGCCGCCAGGTAGTCGAGGACCAGCACGTCGCTGTGCGCCAGCGGCGCGGTGTCGTCAGAGTACGGCCCGGACGTCATCGTTTCCCCCTGAGAGCTCGGCCGGCACGGCCCGGACAGCATCGCGAAAGCCGTACCGGTGGCACATCTGGCCGGGGACGGGCCTTGCGCGACCGCCCTCTGCCTTTCGGCCGACCCAGACCCGGGGGCCCGTCACCGGTAAGTCGTGGAGACTCATGCGAGAGGAGGTAGCCGTGAGCATCGCCCTGCAGGGCGCTGGTGTCCGGCGCTCCCTTCGCTTTCACGCCGGATACCGGGGCGCTGGCCGGTCGGGGCTAGCGTGGGCGGCGTTTTCCTAACGCGTCGGGCCGGGTAGCCGATCGAACCCGGCATGGCCGAGGACGGGCGCGCACCCCTGCGCTATGTGTGGATCGTCGCCGGTCTCGTGCTCTCTTGCTGGGTCTGGTTCGCGGTCTGGCGCACCTCCGGGGCCGGGTCGGTCGCCATCGGCTATCTCGGGGTGCCGCTCGGCGGGGCGGTCTCGATCGTCGCGCTGTGCCGGCTGTGGCGGGTGGTGCGGGGAGATGTGCACGCCCGCCGGTTCTGCCGGATGCTGCTGATCGGCGCCAGCTTCATGACCGTCGGCTACCTGCTCATGGCCGTCAACGCGTTTCTGTACTCGGAGGGCGACAATCCGCCGGACATGTCGCTGCTCTCCGCGGCGTGTGTGGCGCTCGGGTTCGCCTCGGCGATGTGGGCCGTCGGCCGGGTGCCGGTGGACACCGCGGGCCGGGCCGAGCGGCGGCGGATGAACCTCGACCGGACGATCGCCTTCCTCGGCTGCGCGACCCCGCTCTGGCAGTTCGGCCTCGCGCCGATGATCACCGCGACCGAGCGGTGGAGCACCCACACGCTGGGCCTCATCGGGCTCGCGTTCCTGCTGTCGGTCGCCGGCATGACGAAGGTGGCGTACCTCAGCGACGGGCCGGTCGACCGTGCGGCGCTGCGCCTGGTCGCGGCCATCGGTCTCACCGCGGCCGGGGTGGCCGTGCTCGCCACCACGTACGGCGGCGACGGCGGTCCGCCCTCGCAGGCCCTCGTGCTGCCGCTGGGGCCGATGCTGTTGGTGCTGGCGGTACGCGCGCAGTGGAACGCCACGATCGGTCACCGCCGCACCTCGCGGCGCTCCTCGCAGTTGCTGCCGTACCTGGCGGTCGCCGCGGTGGACCTGCCGGTGGTCGCGATCGCGGTGGGTGAGCTGCGCTGGCCCGGGCGGATCGCCCTCGGCGCGGCGGTCGTGGTCAGCGTGCTCGTGATCGTCCGCCAGTTCCTGGCGTTTCGCGACAACGCCGTGCTGCTGCGCAACATCCGCGCCCACGAGGAGCGGCTGCAGCACGAGGTCAGCCACGACGGGCTGACCGGCCTGGCCAACCGCGCCATGTTCCGGGGCCGGATGCAGGACGCGCTCGCCCGCGGGGAGAGCGTCACCGTGCTCCTGGTCGACCTCGACGACTTCAAGACCGTCAATGACTCGCTCGGCCACGATGTCGGCGACCACCTGCTGGTGTCGCTGGCCGCGATGCTGCGCGAGCAGGCCGGCGCGGACGGACTGCCGGTGCGCATCGGCGGCGATGAGTTCGCCGTGCTGCTGGTCGGCGGTACGACGCTGGGCGAGACGGTGGCCCAGCGGGTCCTGGATGCGCTGACCGAGCCGATCAGCGAGCACCGGCTGCTCGTGCAGGCCAGCGTCGGCATCGCCACGGCCGAGCCCGGCGCCTCCGTGGACAGCCTGCTGCGCGAGGCGGACGTCGCCATGTACGCCGCCAAGCAGCGCGGCAAGGCGGCGTACGTGCGCTTCGTGTCCGGCATGGCGCAGCCCGTCACGGCGCACATGCGGCTCGGCGGCGAGCTGCGCCGGGCGCTGGAGAACCGCGAGTTCGAGGTGTTCTACCAGCCGATCATGGACCTGGGCACGAACAAGCTCGTGGGCACCGAGGCGCTGGTGCGCTGGAACCACCCGGAGCGCGGCCTCGTGTCGCCGGGCGAGTTCGTGCCGGCCGCCGAGCGGACCGGGCTGATCATGGAGCTGGGCCGCTACGTGCTGCGCGAGGCCTGCCGCCAGACGGCGGCGTGGCTAGCCGAGTTCGGCCCGGACGCGCCGCGGCACGTGGCCGTCAACGTGTCGGCCCGCCAGCTCCACGACCCGGGCTTCGTCGGGGACGTCCGCGACGCGCTGGGCGACACCGGCCTGACCCCGGACCACCTGGTGCTGGAGCTCACCGAGTCGGCCGTGCTGCGCGGCAACCAGGTGTCCCGGGCGCTGCACGACCTGGACGGCGCCGGCGTACGGCTGGCGCTCGACGACTTCGGCACGGGTGAGTCGTCGCTGAGCCTGCTGCGGGCGTTTCCGGCGGCGATCGTGAAGCTCGACAAGTCGTTCGTGGACGGCCTCGAGTTCGACGAGGTGGACCCGGCTCGCCGGGACGCGCGTCAGGCGGTCGCCCGCGCGGTGATCCAGCTCGCCGGGGCCCTGGGCCTGGAGGCGGTCGCCGAGGGTATCGAGAACGAGGCCCAGGCGGAGCAGTTGCGCGCCCTGGGGTACGTCTACGGCCAGGGATACCACCTGGCGATGCCGATGTCGGCCGGGAAGATGACGGACCTGCTCACCGAGCAGCGCCGGGCGGTCACGGCCGCGGGCTGACCCCGCCGGAATGCCCCGGTTGGCGCGGACTTACGCGTCCTTCCATCAAAACTTTTGCATATTCCGAAGATTCTTTCCGTCGCAGCGTCGAAACCTGTGGTTACATCAGTCTTCGAAGAATCTCGATGCAACACCCTCTGTTCCGTCGTGGCACACGGTCCGCCGCCACCGCCGGATCGGCCGTTTCCGCATGCCCACGACCGTCGGAGCACCATCGACCGGGAGGCAGTGCAAGCGATGCAGAACGAGTCCACCGTCAGTCGCCGCCGGATACTGTGCGCCGCCGCCGCGGGCGCGGCCGCCCTCGGCACCAGTGCGTTCGTCGCCACGCCCGCCGAGGCCGGCGCCGGCCCGCGTCCGTCCCGGATCCCGCTCGAGCGGATCAGCATCCAGCTCTACACGCTGCGCAACCTGCTCGCCATCGACCTGGACGGCACGCTCGCCGCCCTCGCCGCGATCGGCTACACCCGGGTCGAGCACGCCGGCTTCGTGGGGCGCACGGCGGCCGAGTTCCGGGCCGCCCTGGACCGCGCCGGCCTGCGCGCGACCTCCGGGCACGCCGGCATACCCCAGCCGTTCGACCCGGCCGCCTGGAAGAAGACGCTGGAGGACGCGCTCGTCATCGGCAACAGGTACATCGTCCATCCGTACTTCGGTGCGCGTCCCGACGGCTCGCCGATCCGCGACGGCGCCGTCTACCGGGCCTTCGCCCGCGACCTCGACGAGGCCGGCGCGCTCGCCCGCGAGTACGGCCTCAGCTTCGGCTACCACAACCACCAGAACGAGTTCGCCCGCCAGGACGGCGGCACCACCACCGGGTTCGACATCCTGACCCGGGAGACGGACCCGGAGCTGGTCCATCTCGAGGTGGATCTCTTCTGGGCCTTCCGGGGCGCCCACGACCCGGTCGACCTGATCGCCGAGAACCGGGGCCGGATCCGCCAGGTGCACGTCAAGGACCTGGCGCACACGGGCGGCTTCGCCGACCCGGGCGCCGGGCTCATCGACTTCGCCCGGATCTTCGAGCACTCCCGGGAAGCCGGCCTGGCCGAGTACATCGTGGAACGCGACGACGCCGGCAGCCCGCCGCGCACGCCCGCGGACGCCTTGGTCACCGCGGAAGTCGGCTACGACTACCTCGCCACCCTGCGGTTCTAGGAGGAGCGTCGATGAAGCGTCCGTTCGCCGCCGTACCCGCGCTCGCGCTCGTCCTGACCGCGCTGACCGTACCCACGACCGCGGTCTCGGCCGCGCCCGCGGCCGCCCCGCCGCCCGAATCGCAGTTCCAGAAGGTCACGCTCAACGACTTCCCGGGCGAACCCATCGCCCTCGCCGTGCTGCCGGACAAGCGCGTCCTGCACACCGCCCGCAAGGGCGAGGTCCGCATCAACGACCCGAAGAGCGGCCGCAACGTCCTCGCCGCCACGATCCCGGTCTACCAGCACGACGAGGAGGGCGTGCAGGGCATCGCGATCGACCCGGACTTCGCGGTGAACAAGTGGGTCTACGTCTACTACTCGCCGCGGCTGAACACCCCCACCGACAACCCGGCGACCCCGACGGTCAACGAGGGCGATGCGCCGGAGGAGGGCACCGCCGCGGACTTCGCGCCGTTCAAGGGCGTGATGCGGCTGTCGCGCTTCAAGCTGGACGGCACCACGCTGGCGCTGGGCGCCGAGCAGAAGATCCTCGACGTCCCCGCCGACCGCGGCATCTGCTGCCACGTCGGCGGGAAGATCGACTTCGACGCGGCCGGCAACCTCTACCTGTCCACGGGCGACGACACGAACCCGTTCGCCTCCGACGGCTACGCGCCCCTGGACGAGCGGGCGAACCGCAACCCGGCCTTCGACGCGCAGCGTTCCGCGGGCAACACCAACGACCTGCGGGGCAAGATCCTGCGGATCACGGTGACCGCAAGCGGCGGCTACCGCATCCCGAAGGGCAACCTCTTCAAGCCGGGTACGGCGTACACCCGCCCGGAGATCTACGCGATGGGTCTGCGCAACCCGTTCCGCTTCGCCGTCGACAAGGCCACCGGCGTGATCTACGTGGGCGACTACTCGCCGGACGCCCAGGTGCCGAACCCGGCGCGGGGACCGTCCGGACAGGGCCGCTGGATGGCCGTCGACAAGCCCGCCAACTACGGCTGGCCCTACTGTGCGGCACCGGACCTGCCCTACGTCGACTACGACTTCGCCACTCACACCTCCGGCGCACCGTTCGACTGCGCGGCCCCGGTCAACGACTCGCCGCACAACACCGGCAGGCGCCTGCTGCCCCCG
The DNA here is from genome assembly GCF_003751945.1 of Couchioplanes caeruleus. Classification (NCBI taxonomy): domain Bacteria; kingdom Bacillati; phylum Actinomycetota; class Actinomycetes; order Micromonosporales; family Micromonosporaceae; genus Couchioplanes; species Couchioplanes caeruleus. The sequence goes on from NZ_RJKL01000001.1 coordinate 7,876,250, forward strand.
GTGGAGAAGGCCGAGGTCATCTACGGGTACGGGCTCAGTGCCGAGTTCCCCGAGCTGGGCGTCGGCGGCATCGGCCCGATGGGCGGCCCCGCGTACCGCTATGCGGAGGGGAACACCTCGGCGACCAAGTGGCCGGAGCACTACGACGGCAAGCCGCTGTTCTACGAGTGGACCCGCGACTACGTCAAGGAGTTCACCCTCGGCGCCGGCAACGAGGTCACCGCGATCGCCCCGGTCCTGCCGTCCATCGTCTTCGACAACCCGATGGACCTGGAGTTCGGTCCGGACGGCTCGCTCTACGTCCTCGAGTACGGCGACGGCTACTTCTCGGAGAACCCGGAAGCGCAGCTCGCCCGCATCGACTACGTGCGCGGCAACCGCACCCCCGTCCCGCGGATCACGGCGACTCCGGCCACCGGCGAGGCGCCGCTCACGGTCACCTTCTCCAGCGCCGGCACCGCCGACCCGGACGGCGACAGCCTGCGCTACGCCTGGGACTTCGACGCCGACGGCATCGTCGACTCCCGCCGGCCTCACGCGGTGCACACCTTCACCGCGAACGGCAACTACCGGCCCACGCTCAAGGTGACCGACCCGACCGGCCGCTGGGCATCGGCCGAGGTGATCCTGCCGGTCGGCACGCTGGCGCCGAAGGTCACCTTCGTGACGCCGACGGAGGGCCAGCCGTTCGAGTTCGGCGACACGGTCCCCTTCCAGGTGGCGGTGGTCGACGACCAGCCGGTCGACTGCTCACGAGTCACGGTGACCTACATCCTGGGGCACGACCAGCACGGCCACCCGCTCTCGACGGCCTCCGGCTGCACCGGCTCGATCACCACCTTCATCGACGGCGGCCACGCCGGCTCCGGCAACCTGAGCGCCGTCTTCGTCGCGGAGTACACCGACTCCGGCACCCCACCCCAGAGCGGCTCCGCGATGGTGGTCCTGCTCCCACCCGACGACTGACCCGGCCGGCGACCGAGGAGGACCCGTCCGGCGCAGCCAGCGCCCGGCGGGTCCGCGCCGTTCCCGTTCGCCCCCCAGATCGTCAGACCCGCACGGACCCGGCCAGTGCTGCGCAGATCCGGGGTACCGCCGTGCCGATCGGTTCGCGGATCACGGCGGTGGCCAGGTCGTCGTACGGGGTCGGGTCGCGGTTGACGATGACCAGACGGCTGCCGGCGTTGACCGCCACCGCGCACAGCGAGGCGACCGGTTCCACCAGCAGGGAGCTGCCGACGACCAGCATGAGTTCGCTGTGCGAGGCGATCCGCTCGGCCAGACTCACGGTCTCGGGGTCGAGATGCTCGCCGAACATCACGACGCCGAGCTTGAGGATCGCGCCGCAGGCCGGACAGCGGCGATCCCCGTCGTTCCCGTCGATCCGGGTCGGGGTCCGGGCGGCGCATCCGGTGCAGACCGTCTCGCGGATCGAGCCGTGGAGCTCGAGGACCCTGCGGGGGCTGGAGCCGGCCTTCTGGTGCAGCCCGTCGACGTTCTGGGTGAGGATGCGTACCGCGGATCCGCCCCGTTCGAGGCCGGCGAGCGCGCGGTGGGCGTCGTTCGGCCGGGCGTTCCAGGCAGGGTGGCCCGCGTACGTCCGCCAGAAGGTGGCACGCACCTCGGGATCGGCCATGAAGGACCGGTAGGTGAAGGCGTCGACGAGGGCGGGATCGAGCGTCCATACGCCGGACGGTCCACGGTAGTCGGGGATGCCGGAGTCCGTGGAGATCCCCGCCCCGGTCAGCACTGCTACCCGGGTCACGCCGTCCGTCCAGGTCGTATCCATGGTCGTCGAGGGTCGGCGCCGGCGCGGGCGATCGGATATCGCGCGGGAAGCGGTGCCGGGCCGGCACCGCTTCCCGCCGGTCCTCAGCCGCGGAGGCCGCAGGGTGCGAAGCGCTCCAGTCCTTCCGGCTTGGCCGCGTTGCGGCCGATCGCCGTCTCGATGCGGTTCAGGGTCGCCACGCGCTTGTCCTCCAACGGGCCGAGGATCGCGTTGCGGATGAAGTTGGGGCCGCCCTGACCGACGCTGGACGCCAGACGCTTGTTCGCCTCGGCGATCTGGGTGTCGAGCAGCGCCAGGTTGCGGGTCACCTCGTCGCGGGCCTGTGCCGGGATGGAGGGCAACCCGCTGACCGCCGGGCAGTCGACAGTGGCTGCGGCGCCGGAGCCGCCCGTGCCCGTCTCGGGAGGAGCGGTCTTGACGGCGGTGGACTCCGGTGCGGGAGCGGCCGCGCCTGCGCCGGTCAGCGTGCAGGTCGCGAGCTTCTGCACGTCGAGATCCGGCTTGGGGGCGCTGCGGCCGATCGCGGTGGCCATGCGGTTGATGGCGGCGACGCGCTTGTCCTTCAGCGGGCCGAGGATCGCGTTCTGAACGAAGTCGGGGCCGCCCTCGCCGGCGCTGGTCGCCAGGCGCTTGTTCGCCTCGGCGATCTGGGTGTTGAGCTGCGCCAGGTTGCGCTCGATCTCGGCCCGGGCGGTGGCGGGAACGGCGCCCAGCTCGCCGGCGACCGCGGGGCACGACACGGTGGGCGCGGCGGCGCGTACGGCGGCTCGGTCACCGGCCGAGGCCACGCCGAGCCCGACGCCGGTCAGCGCTACGGCGACCGCGACGACGCCGGTGACCTGCCAGCGGCGGGCCGAACTACGGGAAAGGTGCATCTTCGCCTGAGCCTTCCTGTCAGAGGACCTCGACGAGCAGTACGGGAGCGCTCCCAGAGGCGGATCAAGCCCCGCCCGGTTCTAAGAAAGACTTAATCTGAGCGGGCCTCGAGGGAGCGCCCCACCCGTACGGCAACCTTCGGCGGTGGAAGCCGGTAGCAGTCTGCGGCCCACCTCAGATGCGATCGCTTGCCGTCCACCCCGCCGGGGTGGAGCGCACCTCCGACGAGGGGCGGCTGATCGTCACCAAGACGGACCGCAAGGGGATCATCCAGTACGCCAATGCGCTGTTCCTGGAGCTCTCGGCCTATCCGGAGTCGCAGGTCGGCCAGCCGCACCACGTGATCCGGCATCCCGGCATGCCGCGGGTGGTCTCTGGTCGCTGACCGCCGGCGCGACCACCGTGGGAGCCGACCGATGAAGCTGCTGACCTCGCGCACCGCCCCGGCGGAGACCGATGCGGAACTGGCCGCCTACCGCGCCACCGTCCGGGCCGTGCTCGCCACGCTGGCGCGCCTGCAGGAGGGCGACCTCGAGGCCCGGGTGCCGCACCAGGACGGTCCCGCCGAGCTGCAGCGGCTTCGCGACGCCTTCAACGACGTCATCGCGCAGCGCTCCGCCGCGGACGCGCTCGTGGCCATCCACGACGTCGCCGGTGTGATCGCCGAGATGGACCAGCAGGTCATCGGCGTCGCCGCGGCCGCCAGCGGCGGCTCGAACGCCGACCAGCAGGGTCTGTCCGACATGGCGGAGACGCTGCGCGCCGAAATCCAGCGCCTGACCAGGCGAGAGCTGACCCGGCGGGGCCGCGCCTTCACCGAGGCGGCGGAGAGCGGCGGATCAATCCGGGGCGAGGGTCTTGCCGTCGAGCTTGCGGAAACCATCGGCGACCAGCGCCCGCAGCACGTCCGGGTCGATGTCCGCCAGGCGCTTGACATACAGGCAGGACTTGCCGGTGCGGTGCGGGCCCAGCTTCGCGAGCAGGTCCTCGTCGAAGCCGGCCGAGAGATAGATGGTGAGCGCCGTCTTGCGCGGGGACAGGCCGACCGGCGGCCAGTCGCCCTGCTGGCCGGAGGCGTACCGATAGCGGTAGCAGCCGAAGCCGACGATGCTGTCGCCCCACATCTCGGGGGCGGCGCCGGTCGCCTCCGCCATGAGGGCGCAGAGCGTCCGTGCCTCGGCCCGCCGCTTCGGATCCGGTACGGCGGCGAGGAAGTCCCCGACGCTCGCACCGGTCCGCGCGGTCTTCAGTCCTGCCACGTTCGACCCGCCATCTCGGAACCGCACCGTCGCGGCGACGGTACGCATGTGGTCGCGACCGGGGCACCGGCGGCACGCCGCCGCGGCGGGGCCTCCGCGCGTACGGTGACCGCCAGTGCCGCCATGACCACGCGACTGTAACCCGACGGCTGTGATCGCCGCCACAGGCTCGCGAGACCCGCTCAGCTTCCCGCGGCGTCGGTACGGCGGATGGCGTCGACCAGGATGGCCAGGCCTTCCCGGGCCTCGTCCTCGGTCAGGGTAAGCGCCGGGCCCATCCGCAGCACGTTGCCGTGGAGGCCGCCCTTGCCGACCAGCAGCCCGCCCCGGCGGCACTCGTCGACGACGCGTACGGTCGCGGCCGGGTCCGGCTCGGTGGTGCCCGGGCGGACGAACTCGACGGCGAGCATCAGGCCGCGGCCGCGGATCTCGCCGACGATGCCCGCGTCGCCCGCGCCGGCGCGCAGGCCGTCGAGCAGGATCTTGCCGACGGTCTTGGCCTGGTGCTGCAGGTCGTGCTCCAGCACGTAGTCGAGGACCGCGTTGCCGGCCGCGGTGGAGATCGGGTTGCCGCCGAAGGTGGAGAAGCTGGTCGCCGGGACCGCGTTGACCAGCTCCGCCCGGCCCACCACTCCGGCGAGCGCGAAGCCGTTGCCGATGCCCTTGGCGAACGTGACGAGGTCGGGCTGCACGTCGTGGGCCTGATAGCCCCAGAAGTGGTCGCCGGTGCGGCCCCAGCCGGTCTGCACCTCGTCGGCGATGAACAGGATGCCGTGGCCGTCGAGCTCCTTCTTCAGCGCGCCGAACAGGCCGTCCGGGGCGTGCACGAAGCCGCCGACGCCCTGGATCGGCTCGGCGATGAGTGCGGCCACGTCGCCGGCGGTGGTGGTGGCGAGCACCTCGCGCAGGTCCTCGACGGCGGCGTCGATGTGATCGGCGTCGGAGAGCCCCGCCAGTCGTCCGCGCAGCCGGTCGCCGGAGTGCAGCCAGCTCACCGACAGCGGGCTCAGGCCGCTCGCCGACCAGCTCCGGTGCCCGGTGATCGCCATCGCGCCGAAGGAACGGCCGTGGTAGCTGTTGCGGATCGCCAGGATCTGGTTGCTGCGGCGGTGGTTGGTGGCGAACAGCAGTGCCGCCTCGTTGGCCTCGGTGCCGGAGGTGGTGAAGAAGACCCGCGCGTCCGGGATGCCGGAGAGCCCGGCGATCTTCTCGGCCAGCTCGACCTGCTGGCGGATCAGGTACAGCGTGGAGCTGTGCACCATGCCGGTGGCGAGCTGGCGCTCGACCGCCTCGCGCACCTCCGCGATGTCGTGGCCGAGCATGGTGGTCAGCACGCCGCCGAAGAAGTCCAGGTAGGACCGTCCGGCGCTGTCGGTGACGCGGCGCCCGGAGCCTGCGACCAGCTCGATCGCCTCGTCGCCGTAGTAGGTCGCGACCCAGGAGGGCATTACGGCCCGGTGCCGGGCGAGCAGATCGTCGGTCATGGGGGTCTCCAAGCGGTCGGGGTGGATCGTGAAAGGGGTGCGGCTATCGCCAGCCGCGCGGGTACGGCCGGGCACGCGTACCGCCACCGGATCCGGCGCGGGCGGCGGCGGCGAAGATGCCGGCCAGCTCGGCGTGGTCGTCGTGGATCAGGCCGACCGTGATCCGGACATGGTCGGCGCCGAGCGGCGTGACGCAGAAGGGCGCGCCGGGTGCCACGGCGATGCCGTGCGCGGCGAGCGAGAGCATCGCGGCCTGTTCGTCCTCGACGGTCATCCAGAGGTTGATCCCGTCGGCCGCGGTGGCGCTCACGCCGCGCTCCGCCAGCTCGCGGAGCAGCGTCGTGCGCCGCCGGGTGTACGTGTCGCGCGCGGCCTCGATCTGCGCGGCGGCCTCCGGCGAGGTCAGCAGGTCCAGGAGCACGGCCTGCAGGAGGCGGCTGGACCAGCCGGGGCCGAGCAGGCGTCGGTCGGCGACCGCGGTGATCACCTCGGCGGGCCCGCCGAGCGCCGCGAGCCGCAGGTCGGGGCCGTGGCTCTTGGAGAAGCCGGCGATGTGCACGGTCCGGTCCGGAAGCTGGGTGCCGAGGCTCACCGGCGGGGCGGAGGCGATGGCGCCGGCGTGGTCGTCCTCGACGATCGTCACCTGCGGGTAGGCGGCCAGCTCGGCGGCGAGCTCGGCGACGCGCCGGGCGGAGAGTCCGGTCCCGGTCGGGTTGTGCGCCCGCGGTTGCAGGAAGACCGCGACCGGATCGTACGCCGTCAGCGCGGCGCCCAGCGCGTCCGGACGCATGCCGTGCTCGTCCATCGGCACGCCGACCACCGTGGCACCGGCCGCCTCGAGCAGGTCCAGCACCGGCGGGAAGGTGGGATTCTCGACGAGCACGTGGTCGCCGAAGCGCACCACGGCCGCGATCACCCGGTCCAGGGCGTCGAGCGCGCCGTCGACGACGGTCAGCCGGTCCGGCGGGTACGGCCAGCGCTGCCGCAGCGCCGTCTCCAGCGGGGGCAGCACGGCCGCGTCGAGGTAGCTCGTGGTGAGCCGGGCGTCGCCGACGCGCGCGAGGGAGCCGGCGAGGCTCGGCAGCAGGTCGTGGTCGGGCACCCCGGTGGAGAAGTCGCGGGTGACGTTGCCGAGGCCGCTCGCGAGGCGGGCGTAGCGCATCCGTCCGCGCGGCAGGACCGGGGCGGCGACGAACGAGCCGGACCGGCCGCGGGTCTGGATCGCCCCGGCCTGGGCCAGGCTCTGCCAGGCCTCGCTCACCGTGGTCGGGCTGACGCCCAGCGCCCGGGCCACGTCGCGCACCGTCGGCAGCCGCGCCCCGGTCGGCAGGTCTCCGGCGCTGACCAGACGGCTGACGGCGGCGGCGATGCCCCGGGCACTGCGGTCGTCGACCGCGTCCGCGATGAGCCCGAGCATGCCGTCTCCAGAACATTTGGTAACACGCGAACCATTGTCCGCCCTGCGCTGTGTCATTAGTGTCCTACGACATGAGTCCCCGATGTCAAGCACCGCACAGGGGCACTGACGGAGGGTGAAGGAGATCACCATCTACGCGTGACCCACACCACCGCCGTCGACAGGACCTACGGAGAGGGAAGCCAGTATGAGCAGGGTGGTCCGCGCCGCCCTCGTCCAGACGACCTGGACGGGCGACAAGGAATCGATGATCAAGGCGCACGAGGACTATGCTCGGCAAGCCGCCGCCCAAGGCGCGAAGGTGATCTGTTTCCAGGAGCTGTTCTACGGCCCCTACTTCTGCCAGGTCCAGGACGCCGCCTACTACGAGTACGCGGAGTCGGTCCCCGGACCCACCACCGAACGCTTCCAGGCCCTCGCCGCCGAGCTCGGCATGGTGATGGTCCTGCCCATGTACGAGCAGGAGCAGCCCGGCGTCCTCTACAACACCGCCGCGGTGGTCGACGCGGACGGCTCGTACCTCGGCAAGTACCGCAAGCACCACATCCCGCAGGTGAACGGCTTCTGGGAGAAGTTCTACTTCCGCCCCGGCAACCTGGGCTTCCCGGTGTTCGACACGGCGGTCGGCAAGGTGGGCGTCTACATCTGCTACGACCGGCACTTCCCTGAGGGCTGGCGGGCGCTCGGCCTGAACGGCGCGGAGATCGTCTTCAACCCCTCGGCCACCAGCCGCGGCCTGTCGTCGTACCTGTGGCAGCTCGAGCAGCCGGCCAGCGCGGTGGCCAACGAGTACTTCGTCGGCGCGATCAACCGGGTCGGCGTCGAGTCGCTCGGCGACAACGACTTCTACGGCCAGTCGTACTTCGTGGACCCGGAGGGCAAGTTCGTCGGTGAGGTCGGCGACACCCACAAGCCGGAGCTGATCGTCCGCGACCTCGACATGAGCCTGCTCCACACGGTCCGCGACCGCTGGCAGTTCTACCGCGACCGCCGCCCGGACGCCTACGACGGGCTGGTGGCTCCGTGAGCATTCTGATCAAGGGCGGGACGGTTGTCGGGCCGACCGGGCCGGTCGCGGCGGACGTGCTGGTGGACGGCGAGACCATCGCGGCGATCTACGCGCCCGGGCGCGGCCCCGCGGAGGGTGTCGAGGTCATCGACGCCACCGGGAAGTACGTGATCCCCGGGGCGGTGGACGCGCACACGCACATGGAGCTGCCGTTCGGCGGCACGCACGCGAGCGACACCTTCGACACCGGCACCAAGGCCGCAGCGATCGGCGGCACCACCACGATCATCGACTTCGCGGTGCAGCGCTACGGCGAGGTGGTCCAGGACGGCCTGGCCGCGTGGCACGGCAAGGCCCAGGGCAACTGCCACATCGACTACGCCTTCCACATGATCATGGGCGGGATCGACGACGAGTCGCTCAAGGCCATGGACCACCTCGTGGCCGACGAGGGCATCAGCAGCTTCAAGCTGTTCATGGCGTATCCGGGAGTCTTCTACTCCGACGACGGCCAGATCCTGCGCGCCATGCAGAAGGCGCGGGACAACGGCGCCATGATCATGGTGCACGCCGAGAACGGGCCCGCCATCGACGTCCTCGTCAAGCAGGCCCTCGAGCGCGGCGAGACCGCCCCGGTCCACCACGGCCTGACCCGGCCGCAGGAGCTCGAGGCCGAGGCGACCAGCCGGGCCATCTGGCTGGCGTCGGTGGCCGCCGACTGCCCGCTCTACATCGTGCATCTCAGCGCCTCCAAGGCCCTGGAACAGGTGCGGAACGCGCGCGACCTGGGCCGCAACGTCTTCGCCGAGACCTGCCCGCAGTACCTGTATCTCACCCTGGAGGACCAGCTCGGCGCGCCCGGCTTCGAAGGCGCCAAGTGGGTCTGCTCGACGCCGCTGCGCAGCAAGCACGAGACCCACCGGGCCGACCTCTGGCAGGGCCTGCGGACCAACGACCTGTCCGTGGTGTCGACCGATCACTGCCCCTTCTGCTTCAAGGACCAGAAGGAGCTGGGCCTCGGCGACTTCTCCAAGATCCCGAACGGGATCGGCAGCGTCGAACACCGGGTCGACCTGCTCTACCAGGGCGTGGTGGACGGCAAGCTGTCGCTGGCCCGCTGGGTCGAGACGATCGCGACCACCCCGGCCCGGATGTTCGGCCTCTATCCGAGGAAGGGCGTCATCGCGCCCGGCTCGGACGCCGACATCGTGCTCTACGACCCGAACGGGCGTACCCGGATCAGCGTCGAGACGCACCACATGAACATGGACCACTCCGCCTGGGAGGGCTGGGAGATCGACGGCAAGGTGGACACCGTCCTCTCCCGCGGCGAGGTGATCAGCTCCGGCGGCGAGTACACGGGCCGCGCCGGTCGCGGTCGCTACGTCGCCCGCGGCCTGTCCGACTACCTGCTGTAACGCCAAGGCGGCTTCGCCGCACTGCGCGGAGACCCCTGGGATGGAGATCGCACGTGCACGAGATCAAACACTGGCTCGACGGTACGGCCGTCGAGGGTACGAGCGGCCGGCGGCTGCCCGTCTACGACCCGGCGACGGGCGAGCAGCAGGCGTACGTGGTCGCCGCGACCGCCGAGGAGACCGTCCGCGCGGTGGCCTCGGCCCAGCGGGCGTACCCGCTGTGGCGGGCGGCGTCGCTGTCGCGCCGAGCCGAGGTGATGTTCCGCTTCCGCGAACTGGTCGACGCCCACCGCAAGGAGATCGCCTCCCTGATCAGCGCCGAGCACGGCAAGACCGTGGCCGACGCGGCCGGCGAGCTCGCCCGCGGCCTGGAGAACATCGAGTTCGCCGCGGGCGCACCGCATCTGCTCAAGGGCGGCTTCAGCGAACAGGCCTCCAGCGGCGTGGACGTCTACTCGATCCGCCAGCCGCTCGGCGTGGTCGCCGGCATCACGCCGTTCAACTTCCCGGCCATGGTGCCGCTCTGGATGCTCTGCAACGCCCTGGTCTGCGGCAACACGTTCGTGCTCAAGCCCAGCGAGAAGGACCCGTCGGTCTCGCTGATGCTGGCCGACCTGCTGCGCCAGGCCGGGCTGCCGGACGGCGCCTTCAACGTCGTGCAGGGCGACCGCGAGGCCGTCGAGACGCTCATCGACCACCCGGACGTGCAGGCGCTGTCGTTCGTCGGATCGACCCCCGTAGCGCGCGCCGTCTACGAGCGGGGCACGCGGGCGGGCAAGCGGGTGCAGGCGCTGGGCGGCGCGAAGAACCACATGGTGGTGCTGCCGGACGCCGACATCGGCGCGGCGGCCGACGCGGCGGTCAGCGCCGGGTACGGCTCCGCGGGCGAGCGCTGCATGGCGGTCTCGGTCGTCGTCGCCGTCGGCGCGAGCGCGGACCCGCTGGTCGAGGCGATCAAGGAGCGGGTCGGCCGGATCGCGGTCGGCCCGGCCACCGACCCGTCCGCCGAGATGGGACCGCTGATCAGCCGCGAGCACCGCGACCGGGTCGCCGGCTACCTGGCCGAGCCCGGCGCGGCGGAGGTCGTCGTCGACGGACGGTCGGCGCCGGTCTGCGCTCTCCCCGGCTTCTTCCTCGGCGCCTCGCTGGTGGACCGGGTGCCGACCGACTCGCCGCTCTACACCGACGAGATCTTCGGCCCGGTGCTGGCGGTGGTGCGGGTGGACACCTACGAAGAGGCCCTCGCCCTGGTCAACGACAACGAGTTCGGCAACGGCACCGCCATCTTCACCCGCGACGGCGGCGCCGCCCGGCAGTTCCAGTACGACGTCCTGTGCGGGATGGTCGGCGTCAACGTGCCGGTGCCCGTGCCGGTCGCCTACTACAGCTTCGGCGGCTGGAAGTCGTCGCTCTTCGGCGACCTGCACATGTACGGCCCGGAGGGCCTGCAGTTCTACACCCGCGCCAAGGTCGTCACCTCCCGCTGGCCAGATCCCGCCACGTCCGAGGTCGACCTCGGCTTCCCGAAGGTACGGTGAGAACGATGGACATCGGTGTCGTCCTGCAGTGCGACCCGCCGTCGAGTGAGGTCGTGACGCTGGCGAAGCGCGCCGAGGACCTGGGCTTCAGCCACGTGTGGACGTTCGACTCGCACGTGCTGTGGCAGGAGCCGTTCGTCATCTACAGCAAGATCCTCGCGGAGACCTCGCGGGTCGTCGTCGGGCCGATGGTCACCAACCCGGGCACCCGGGACTGGACGGTCATCGCCTCACAGTTCGCCACCCTCAACGAGATGTACGGCAACCGTACGATCTGCGGGATCGGCCGCGGCGACTCGGCGCTGCGGGTCCTGGGCCTCACGCCGAACACCCTCGGCCAGCTCCGGGAGAGCATCGGCGTGATCCGCGGGCTGGCGAGCGGCGAGACGGTGACACTGCGCGACCGGGAGCTCCGGTTCGCCTGGGCCCCGCACAGCAGGCTGAACGTGTGGGTGGCCGCGTACGGTCCCAAGGCCCTGGCCCTGACCGGCGAGGTGGGCGACGGCTTCATCCTGCAGCTCGCCGACCCGGACATCGCGGCCTGGATGATCAAGGCGGTCCGGACCGCGGCGGAACGGGCGGGCCGCGACCCGGCCGCGATCAAGTTCTGCGTGGCGGCACCGGCGTACGTCGGCGACGACCTCGCCCACCAGCGGGAGCAGACCCGCTGGTTCGGCGGCATGGTGGGCAACCACGTCGCGGACATCGTCGCCCGCTACGGCGCCGACGGCGCCGTGCCGCAGGTGCTGACGGACTACATCAAGGGCCGCCAGGGCTACGACTACGCCGAGCACGGCCGGGCCGGGAACTCCCACGCCGCGTTCGTGCCCGACGAGGTCGTCGACCGCTTCTGCCTGCTGGGCCCGGTCGAGAACCACCTCGCCCGGCTGGCGGAGCTGCGGGAACTCGGCGTCGACCAGTTCGCCCTCTACCTGCAGCACGACGACAAGGAGGGCACGCTCGAGGCGTACGGCAAGGACGTCATCCCGGCGCTGACCTGACGGCGGGCCTGCTACAGCGAGGTGAGGCGGGCGGCGAGGGCGACCGCGGCGATGTCGCCCTCGCGCAGCCGCGCCGCCGCGTCCGCCTCGCCGAGGCTGGCGAGCCGCTCGGCCGCGGTGTTGATCAGGCGCTGGTCGCCGCTGGTGAGCAGCTTGCGGGCGAGGTTGGCCTGGATCGGGCTCAGCTCCGCGTACGCGCACGTGTCGAGCGCCTCCACGGTCTCCTCGTCGAGCTTGCCGGCCAGGGCCCGCTCGGTGACGATGCGCAGCAGCCACGACGGCCACCAGCTGTAGCGGCCGAGCAGGTGGCCCGAGCGGACCGCCTCGCCCGGCGACTGCCCGCCCTCGAGCAGCCGCAGCGTCATCGGAATGTCGAAGCGTTCCAGGCGCAGCGCGGTGACGAACAGCCGGCGCAGCTTGACGCTGCCGACCAGCCGCTCGGCCTTGGCCGCCGCCTCGCCGTAGTCCCCCCGCAGGGCCGTCAGCATGATCGCCGCCTGATCGATAGCGATGGCGGCACCGGCCGAGCGCTCCTCGATCCGCTGCAGCGTCTCCCCGAGCCGCTCGACGGCATCCCGGGCCCGCTCCGCCCGTTCCTCGTTGGCGGGACGCTCGAGGTACCCCACCACCGTATCCGTGGCGAGCTGCACCTCGCGGCGCAGCAGGGGTGCCGAGATGTGCGGAGTGACGAGGTCGCCGAGGCCCTCGACCAGATAGGCCCGGTCGAATCGGTCCGAGTGTTCCAGGAACTGCGCCCACCACGACGCCAGGTGCACCTCCACACCGACCAGGGTGGCGGAAACGGTGCCGGTGCGGGACCGAAACGCCCGGACTCGTCCCTGTGAAGGGGGCTGAATCCGCCGGGGAAGTGACGCCACCCGCGCCGTTCGGTCGTCAGGGTCGGTTGCGGGAGCCGGGCGGGCGTCCGGGGCCGGGCCGGCTCGATTTAGGTGCCCGCGCTGGCGAGGCGCTGGTCGCACGCAGGTTCCGAAACCCGCGCCGCACCCGGGCCGGGGTGAGTCGTTCCAGCGGCAGCGGGCGTTCCCACGGCCGGCGCAGATCTTGCGCGAGCGGCCGGGCAAGGTGCAGCTGAGTATGCGCGGCCAGCACCAGCCACGTCCACCGGTCCGCCGCGGCCGGCTCGCGGAGCTGCGGGGCGGTCCAGCCCAGCATCTGCTTGAGCAGGCGGAAGGTGTGTTCAATATCGAAGCGGCGCAGGAACGCCTGCCAGCACCGGTCGACATCCGCGGCAGCGGCGTCGACCTTGGACCACCACAGCCACAGCGGCTTCGGCTCGCCCTGGCTGGGGAGCCGGTCGACGGTGAGCCGGATGACGGTGCCAGCGATGATCGGCAGCGGCTCGTCGTGATCCGCCCAGGCCGCGCGGCGGGTCAACCGTGGGTGCAGCCGGTCCCATGCTCGTGCCCGGGCGTGGCCGTAGAGGCGGGTGTCGGTGACTGTCATCGCGTGCTCAGCGCCCCAGGTGGCGGGGGCGCCGAAGACGAACTCGCCGCCATGCTTGGCCGGCCGGCCGCCCAGTGGCTGGTAGACGCGTGGCGGGGTCGGGCGGCGCAGCACCCGGTCCGAGCGCATCCGGCCCAGGATCTCGACCGGCAGGTCGCGCAGCAGCCAGGCGATGCGCGGTGCTTCGTAGCCGGCGTCGAGCACGATGAGGATGTCGCGGTCTCCGGGCTTCCACTGCCCGGCGGCGGTGAGGCGGTCGACGAGCTGGCGGATCTGCGCGCACGTGACCGCGGTGACGTCCGCGGCCGGCGGCAGGCGGACCGCGTCGAGCAGGGCGGTCCAGGAGGTCCGACCCGTTTCCAGGGCGGCGACGATCGAGTACGGCCAGCCCGGGATCATCCGGTGCTCGTCCTTGCCACGCCCGTACGTGTGGCAGAACGAGCGCTGCGGACTGCACGCACCGTCCGGGCGCAACCACGGCGAAACGTCCACCGCGAGGACTAGGCGGCCGTCCGCCGCCCGCGGCAACGGCAACCCGGCCAGGCGCCGGCGCAGCGACTCCACGTCTATGCGGCCGTGATTGAGCGCGTCATACATGGCGCCGTGGCCGCGCCGGTGCTCCGGGGCAAGAGACAACCCGACCAGCGTCTTCACCGGCCCGTCAGTGCACAACAGCGCATCGGACAGCTCGAACAAGGCGTCCGCCCGCCGGGTCATGCATCGGTAGAGCTGCTCGCGGAAGCCCGCCAGCACATCGATCGCTTCTGCTCGGCCTGTCATAACCGCCACAACGGGCATCGATGAGCAGCGGATGCGGAGAGCCGGCGCTTGCACGCAGGCTTGCGGAGGAGGGGTCGCTTGCGCCAAACCTCGGCACCAAGCAGGCAGCACGCCGGGACCTCTGTCATGAGCAACATCTCACCGTTTGAGGCCATCGACAGTGGAGGATTTCGATAGCGTTGCCGAATGCGGATCTTGCACCTGTCGGACACCCACCTCACTCGAGTTCCCGGCCTTGACGGTGACGGCGTCGACACCCGAGAGTCGTTGCGCCGCATCCTGCACGACTGCGCCGAGCTTCCCGCCCTGGATGCGGTGGTAGTTACCGGAGACGTCGCCGATGACGGATCGCGCGAGGCCTATACCGACGCGCTGGAGTTGATCGGCGCATTCGCCATGCAGCGCCACATCCCGGCCATCTTCAGCACCGGCAACCACGACGGGCGAGCGGCGTTCACTGCCGTGCTGGGCACCGGCCACCTCGACGCCGAAGGAAAGGACCGGCCGGAAAACCGGCTTGATACGAACGACGGCGCCCGGGCGGCGGTGACCACGGTTGCCGGATACCGGATCGTCACGCTCGACTCCCTCGTGCCGGGTAGGGGATACGGCCAGATCAGCCCGGCGCAACTGGCGTGGCTGCGCGACGTTCTCGCTGAGCCGGCGCCACACGGCACCGTACTGGCCTTTCACCATCCGCCCGTCGTCGTGCCCGGCGTAGCGGTTCAGGACGCACTCGGGTTACGCAACGGGCAGGACTTGGCCGACGCGATCGGCGGTACGGACGTGCGGATCGTGCTCTGCGGACACTTCCATCTGCAGATTTTCGGAACGCTCGCGGGCGTGCCGGTCTGGGTGACACCAGGCGTCGTCACCCGCATCGATCTGACCGCCTCTCCAGGGACGGAACGAGCGGTCAAGGGAGCCTCGGCGTCGCTGATCGACCTTGGAGGCCCTCACTCGCCGGTGTGCCACACGCTGCACGCGCGTGACCCGCACGTCGGCCAAACAGCCTACGAGGTCGATGCCGTGGAACTCGGCTCCATCATCGCCGAACTGGGACCGCCTGCTTATAGCCAGTCAGTTGGGCCGATCCCCTCCACGCATTGAGCGAGTCCAGAGGTTAAATCACAAGCTGAAGCACTCCCACCCCTGCGGCTACATGGTCAGCACCGAAATGGACTGCACGAGCCGCACGGCCCAGCGGGCGATCGAAGGCTTTCTGGCCCGGGCCAGAACCACCGACGGCATCAACATCCTCTATCTGTCCTGTCACGGGATCCAGGACGATCGAGGGCGGCTCCACTTTGCTTTCGCGGACACGGCTATGCGTCGTTCGACGGGCAGTGGGTGGTGATCGGCAAGGACGGCCTCGGCCAGGCCGGCAAGGGTGAGCGCCGGTTCCACGTCGGACGGCTCGTCGGCATCGCGAGCCGTCCGGCGACCCGGTTCACCTACGGGTTCCTCCAGGTCCTCGTCGACGGAGTCGAGCCCGCGCCCGTCGTGCGCTTCGGCGCGCACGCCGGCCGGCCGCCGATGGACGACTTCGCCTCCATCTCGTTCGCGCACAAGGCCAACGCGGACGCGGAGCGCCTCGGCGCCGCGGTGCAGGCGGCCATCGACGTGGGGCGGGGCATCCGGCCCGCCGTCGATGCGGCGGCGGAGATGTTCGCGAGCTCGGCGGTGTCCTGCTTCGTCGTGCCGCTCGCCGTGCTGGTCATCCTGGCGATTCTGGACCTGCGGCGGGTGCGCCGCGGGCGGCGCTAGGCGACCTCCCGGCCGGCCGGGACGGGACCTCCCGGCCGGCGCGGCGGGTCACTGCAACTGCAACGGGACGACGTCGGGAGCGCCGAGGCGGGCCGCGTCGGCCGTCTCGTCGTCGGGTTGCTCCTGGGACGCGAGTTCCGCCTCGACCCGCAGGCGGTAGTTCTCCACCTCGCGTTCCCGCTGCTCCTTCGTCCAGTCGAGGACGTCGCCCATCAGGTCGGCGGCCATCGGGGCCGCGGCGACGCCGCGGTCGAAGGTTTCGATGGAGATGCGGGTACGCCGGGTGAGGACGTCCTCGAGATGACGGGCGCCCTCGTGGCCGGCCGCGTACGTGATCTCGGCCCGCAGGTGGTCGTCGGCGCCTTCCAGGGGTTTGCCGAGCGACGGGTCCTCGCGGATCAGGTCCAGCAACTCGTGCACCAGGGACCCGTACCTCTTCAGAAGATGCTCGACGCGGGCCACGTGCAGGCCCGACTCCTCGGCCAGTACCCGGCGGCGGTTCCACAGCGCCGTGTATCCCTCGGCACCCAACAGCGGTACGCGTTCGGTGCACGAGCGTGGCACCGAGCGGCCCAGACCGTGGACGGCCGCGTCGATCGCGTCCTTGGCCATCACGCGGTACGTGGTGTACTTGCCGCCCGCCACCACCACGAGACCCGGGACCGGGCTGGCGACCGTGTGCTCGCGGGACAGCTTCGAGGTCGACTCCGACTCGCCGGACAGCAGCGGGCGCAGGCCGGCGTAGACGCCCTGGACGTCGGTGCGGGTCAACGGGGTCGCCAGCACCTGGTTCACCTGGTCCAGCAGGTAGTCGATGTCGGTGCTGGACGCCGCCGGATGGGACTTGTCCAGGGCCCAGTCGGTGTCCGTGGTGCCGATGATCCAGTGCCGGCCCCACGGGATCACGAAGAGCACGCTGCTCGGCGTGCGGGTGATCAGGCCCGTGGACGACTGGATCCGGTCGCGCGGCACCACCAGGTGGATGCCCTTGCTCGCGCGGACGTGGAACTGGCCGCGCTCGCCGATCAGCGCCTGGGTGTCGTCCGTCCACACGCCGGTCGCGTTGACGACCTGCTGGGCGCGGACCTCGAAGGTGCGGTCGTGCTCGAGGTCGTGCACCCGGACGCCGGTGACCCGTCCGCCCTCGCGCAGGAAGCCCACCACCTCCGTGCGGGAGGCCACGTGGGCGCCGTACGACGCCGCCGTGCGGGCCAGGAACATGGTGTGCCGGGCGTCGTCGATCTGGGCGTCGTAATACTGCAGCGCCCCGACCAGGGAGTCCTTCTTCAGGGCCGGGGCGGCCCGCAGCGCGCCGCGGCGCGACAGGTTGCGGTGCCGGGGCAGGCCGCCGCTGGTGGTGGCCATCAGGTCGTAGAGCTGCACGCCGGTGCCCGCGTACAGCCGCTCCCAGACCCGGTGTTGCAGCGGGTAGAGGAACGGCACCGGGCGGGCCAGATGCGGCGCGAGCCGTTGCAGGATCAGGCCGCGTTCCCGCAACGCCTCGCGGACCAGCGCGAAGTCGAGCATCTCCAGGTAGCGCAGGCCACCGTGGATCAGCTTGCTGGAGCGGCTGGAGGTGCCCGACGCGAAGTCGCGCGCCTCGACGAGCCCGACGGACAGGCCGCGGGTGGCGGCGTCGAGGGCGCAACCCGCGCCCGTCACGCCGCCACCCACGACAAGCACGTCCAGCTCGCCCTCGGCCATGGCGGTCAGGGCCGCCTCACGACCGGCGGGGGAAAGAGCTGTCTCAGTCAATGTCTACCCAATCGAGAGTGCGCTGGACCGCCTTCTTCCAGCGGCCGTACCCGTCTTCGCGTTGCTCGGGGGACCACTCGGGCTGCCAGCGCTGTGATTCGTTCCAGTTCTCACGCAGCTCGTCGGTCGACTTCCAGAAGCCGACCGCGAGACCGGCCGCGTACGCGGCGCCGAGCGCGGTCGTCTCCGCCACCACCGGGCGGCTCACCGCGACGCCGAGCACGTCGGCCTGGGTCTGCATGCACAGGTTGTTGACGGTGATGCCGCCGTCGACCCTGAGCACGTCCAGGGTCACGCCGGAGTCCTGTGCCATCGCCTCGACCACGTCGCGGGTCTGGTAGCAGATCGACTCGAGGGTGGCCCGGGCCAGATGCGCGTCGGTGTTGAAGCGCGACAGACCCACGATCGCGCCGCGGGCGTCGGAGCGCCAGTACGGCGCGAACAGGCCGGAGAACGCCGGGACGAAGTAGACGCCCCCGCTGTCCGGGACCTGCGCCGCCAGCGTCTCGCTCTCCGCCGCGTTGTTGATCACGTGGAGCTGGTCGCGCAGCCACTGCACGGCCGAGCCGGTGACCGCGATCGAGCCCTCCAGGGCGTAGACCGCCGGGGCGTCACCGAACTTGTAGCAGACCGTCGTCAGCAGGCCGTGCTCCGACCGTACGAGATCCGTGCCGGTGTTGAGCAGCATGAAGTTGCCCGTACCGTAGGTGTTCTTGGCCTCGCCGACGTTGAAGCAGACCTGCCCGACCGTGGCGGCCTGCTGGTCGCCGAGGTCGCCGGTGAGCGGCACCTCCCCGCCCAGCGCGCCCGGGAAGCGGGCGACGCCGTAGGTGTTCGGATCCGACGACGGCCGGATCTCGGGCAGCATCTGCCGCGGGATGTTGAAGAAGCCGAGGAGCTCGTCGTCCCAGTCGAGGGTCTCGAGGTTCATCAGCATGGTGCGGCTGGCGTTGGTGACGTCGGTGACGTGGTTGCCGCCGTCGACGCCGCCGGTGAGATGCCAGAGCAGCCAGCTGTCGGTGTTGCCGAAGATGGCGTCGCCGCGCTCGGCGGCCTCGCGGACCCC
This sequence comes from Couchioplanes caeruleus, assembly GCF_003751945.1. Taxonomy (NCBI): domain Bacteria; kingdom Bacillati; phylum Actinomycetota; class Actinomycetes; order Micromonosporales; family Micromonosporaceae; genus Couchioplanes; species Couchioplanes caeruleus. The sequence continues at coordinate 7,894,873 of NZ_RJKL01000001.1, forward strand.
GTCGACGTTCTCCAGGATCCACTGGATCTTGCCACCGGAGAAGTACGTCGCCGGGGGAAGGCCGGCCTTGCGCCGGATGACGTCGCCGCGGCCGTCGCGGTCCAGCGCCGAGGCGATCCGGTCGGTGCGGGTGTCCTGCCAGACGATCGCGTTGTAGTACGGCCGCCCGGTGCGCCGGTCCCACACCACCGTGGTCTCGCGCTGGTTGGTGACGCCCAGCGCGGCGAGGTCGCTCGCCTGCAGGTTCGCCTTCTGCATCGCGGTGCGGATCACCGAGGCCGTACGGTCCCAGATCTCGATCGGGTTGTGCTCGACCCACCCGGCCTGCGGCAGGATCTGCTCGTGCTCGAGCTGGTGGCGGGTCACCTCGTTGCCGCCATGATCGAAGATCATGAAACGGGTGCTGGTCGTGCCCTGGTCCACTGCGCCGACGAAGTCAGCCACGTCGTGCCTCCACGGTCTCGGGGGTGTCGGGTAGGCGGCCCGGTTCGGGGGCGTCTTCCTTGGGCAGGAACCGTCCGATCAGCGCCTTGTAGAGCCCGGCGCCGAGCAGACCGCCCAGAATCGGTGCCACGATCGGTATCCAGAAATACAGGTAGCCGGTCTGGTCGCGGAACGCCCCGCCGTACCCGGTGAAGAAGCTCGCCAGGCGCGGGCCGAAGTCGCGGGCGGGGTTGATGGCGTAGCCGGCGTTGGTGCCCCAGGCCATGCCGATGGCGACCACGACCAGGCCGATGACGAAGGGTGCGAGATTCGCGGCCGGGGGAGTGCCGGCCGCGTCGGTGATCGCCAGGATCAGGAACAGCAGGATGGCCGTACCGATGATCTGGTCCCGGAAGGCGCCCCACTCACCGACCGGAAGTGTCCCGTTTCCCGGCAGGGTGGAGAAGACGCCCTGCGTCTTGATGGTCAGTTCCGGGTCCGCCTGGTGCAGGACCTCGGTGTAGTTCCACCGCACCAGCAGCGCGGCGACGAACGCGCCGAGGGTCTGGGCGAGGCAGTAGGGAGCCACCTTGCGCCACTCGAAGCCCTTGAAGGCCGCGAGCGCGATGGTGACAGCGGGGTTGAGGTGGGCGCCGCTGATGCGTCCGGCGACATAGACGCCGAGCATCACGCCCAGGCCCCAGGCCCAGGCGATGCTGTCATGATCGCCGATGCCGCCGCCCGCTACCTGCGCGACGACACCGACCCCGAAGAGAATGAGGATCATCGTTCCGGCGAACTCCGCGGCGAGTTCGCCGGCGAATCCCGGAGTCTTCCAGCGTGCTGCCATGCCAGAGAAGCTATGAACGGCATCACAGCTCGGCAATTGACCTGGTTCGGCATTGTCGAACGCGAACCGGTGAGCCCGGGTTATGTCTGGCATAAAGTCCGTACCGTGCCCGGAACGGTCCAGTCGATCGAGCGAGCCGCCGCGATCCTGCGGATGCTCGCCGGCGGCTCGGGGCGGCTCGGGCTCAGCGAGATAGCGCGCTCGCTCGACCTGGCGAAGGGCACGGTGCACGGGATCCTGCGCACGTTGCAGCACGTCGGCTTCGTGGAGCAGGACCGGGCGTCGGGCCACTACCAGCTCGGTGCCGCGCTGCTGCACCTGGGCACGAGCTTTGTGGACATCAACGAGCTGCGGTCCCGTTCCATCAACTGGGCGGACCCGCTGGCGGCGCGCTCCGGCGAGGCCGTCCGGATCGGTACGGTCCTGGAAGGACGCGTGCTGGTCGTGCACCACGTGTTCCGTCCCGACGACACCATCCAGACCCTGGACATCGGCTCGCTCCTGCCGCTGCACGCGACCGCGCTCGGCAAGGTGCTGCTGGCGTACCGGGCGGCCCGCCCACCGGAGTCGCCCGAACGCTTCACGCACCGCACGGTCGTGGCACCCCGGGAACTCGCCGCGGAACTGGACAAGATTCGCGCGGCGGGCTGGGGCGCCGACATCGAGGAGTACGCCGTCGGCGAGGCGGCCGTCGCCGCGCCGATCCGCGGATACGGCGGCCTGGTCGTCGGCGCCATCGGCGTCTCCGGCCTGGTCGAGCGGATCTGCGACAGCAGGTACCGACCGCGGCCGAAACTGGTCGGACACGTCCGGGACGCGGCCCGGGCGATCTCCCGCGACCTGGGAGCCGCCCGGCACTGAGCAGCAGAGGGAGGGCCTCATGACCGAGCGCTTCGTGGTCGCGATCGACCAGGGAACCACGTCGACGCGGTGCATCGTGTTCGACCGGCGCGGTCAGCTCGTGTCCCTCGCCCAACAGGAGCACAAGCAGTTCTTCCCGAAGCCCGGCTGGGTCGAGCACGACGCCGCGGAGATCTGGCGCAACGTGGAACGCCTGGCCCCGCTGACGCTGCGCCGCGCCGGGATCACTGTGGACCAGGTCGCCGCGGTCGGCATCGCCAACCAGCGGGAAACCACGGTGCTCTGGGACCGGCGTACGGGCGCCCCGATCGGCCGCGCGCTGGTCTGGCAGGACACCCGCACCGACTCGCTGGTGCACCGCCTGCTCGCCGAGCCCGGCGCCGAGCAGGTGCAGCAACAGTCGGCGCTGCCGCTGGCCACGTACTTCTCCGGGCCGCGGCTGCGCTGGATGCTGGACCACACTCCCGGCCTGCAGCAGCGGGCCGAGCTCGGCGAGGTCCTGTTCGGCACGATGGAGACCTGGCTGATCTGGAAGCTGACCGGCGGCGCCGTGCACGCCACCGACGTGACCAACGCCAGCCGCACCAACCTGCTCGACGTGCACACCCTCGACTGGTCGCCCGAGGCGCTGCACTTCTTCGGCATCCCTCGGGCCATGCTGCCCGAGGTCAGGCCGTCGGTGGAGGTCTTCGGGACGGCCACGGCGGCCTTTCCGGGGGTACGGATCGGCGCCGCGCTCGGCGACCAGCAGGCGGCGCTGTTCGGCCAGACCTGCTTCACCCCCGGAGAGGCCAAGTGCACGTACGGCACCGGCAGCTTCCTGCTGCTCAACACCGGCACGGAGCTGGTGCGCTCGGACAACGGGCTGCTCAGCACGGTCGCGTACCAGATCGGCGGCGAGCCGGCCCACTTCGCGCTCGAGGGCTCGATCGCGATCACCGGCTCGCTGGTGCAGTGGTTCCGCGACCAGCTCGAGCTGATCACCAGCGCCCCGGAGATCGAGACGCTGGCGCGGACGGTCGCCGACAACGGCGGCTGCTACATCGTCCCGGCGTTCTCCGGCCTGTACGCCCCGCACTGGCGCTCGGAGGCCCGGGGGGTGATCGTCGGGCTGACGTCGTACATCACCAAGGGCCACCTGGCCCGGGCCGTGCTGGAGGCGACGGCCTGGCAGACCCGCGAGGTGGTGGACGCGATGAACGCCGACTCGGGCCTGACGCTGAAGACGCTGAAGGTCGACGGCGGGATGACCGCGGACAACCTGCTCATGCAGTACATCGCGGACGTCCTCGACGTGCCGGTGGTGCGCCCGCTCGCGGCGGAGACGGTGTCGCTCGGCGCGGCGTACGCGGCGGGCCTGGCCGTGGGCCACTGGCCGGACCTCGAGGACCTGCGCCGCAACTGGCACCGTGCGGCGCAGTGGCTCCCGGCGATGGACCCCCGACGGCGCGACACCGAGTACGCGAACTGGCGGCGCGCCGTCGAGCGCACCTTCGACTGGATCCGGCCGGACTGCTAAGGTTTCCCCGTCGCCGGGCAACCGGGCGGCGTGCGGACGTAGCGCAGCTGGTAGCGCATCACCTTGCCAAGGTGAGGGTCGCGGGTTCGAATCCCGTCGTCCGCTCTCTTCACTCCCTCAGACGAAGGCGCTCAGCCCCGTCACCGCCCGCCCCACGATCATCGTGTTGATCTCGCGAGTGCCCTCGTAGGAGTACAGCGCCTCCGCGTCCGCCACGAACCGGCCGATGTCGTAGTCGAGCACGATGCCGTTGCCGGCCAGCAGCTCCCGCGCCCAGCCCACCACCTCACGCATCCGCGTCGTCGTGTACGCCTTCGCCAGCGCCGAGTGCTCGTCGCGGAACTCGCCCGCGTCCTGCAACTGCGCGAGGCGTACGCACATGCCCATCGCGCCGGTCACGTTGCCCAGCATGCGCACCAGCAGATCCTGCACGAGCTGGAACCCGCCGATCGGACGGCCGAACTGCTCACGCTCCTTCGCATACTTCAGGGCGATCTCGTACGCCGCCAGCATCACCCCGACGGCCTCCCACGCCACGCCGCTGCGGGTCTGGCGCAACACCTTGGCCGTGTCCTTGAAGGAACGCGCGTTCTGCAGCCGGTCGGCCTCCGGCACCTCGCACTCGGTCAGCGTGATGTCGGCATTCTGCACGGTCCGCAGCGCGATCTTGTTCTCGATCTTCGTCGCCGCGAAGCCCGGGTTGTCCTGGTGCACCACGAATCCCTTGACCTGGTCGTCCGCCACGTCACGGGCCCAGACCACGATGAGGTCGGCGAAGGTCCCGTTGCCGATCCACCGCTTCTTGCCGTTCAGGATCCAGCGGTCGCCGTCCCGGCGGGCGGTCGTGCGCAGGCCGGCGGCCACATCGGACCCGCCGGTGGGCTCGGTGAGGGCGAACGCGCCGATCTTCTCGAACGTCCGCATCCGCGGGAGCCAGCGTTCCTGCTGTTCCGCCGAGCCGCAGGTCTCGATGCTGCCCATCGCCAGCCCCGAGTGCACCCCGAAGAACGTGGCCATCGAGGCGTCCGCGCGAGCCATCTCCAGCGCGATCCACCCGGAGAGCAGATTCGAGTGCCTCGCCCCGGCGATGCCCAGATCGGCGAAGCCCTTGACGAGCGGGAAGGGAAACTCGGCCCGCGCCCAGTGGTCGTTGGCGACCGGGACCACCTCGGCCTCGAGGAAGGTCCGGACGCGCGTCACCACCTCGGCGTCCTCGGGGGTCAACAGGTCCTGGAAGCGGTAGAGGTCACCGGTCAGCAGCTCGAACATGCGCGCCCTGATACCCAGATGATCGACCCGTTAGACATCGGCCGATGCCTGCCCGGGCTACCGGACGAAGCGTTCCCGGCGAACCGTGGGCCGGCGGCCCCGGATGGTGGCGTTCTGCATGGCCGCGATGACCGAGTCGGCTTCCGACTCGGGAACCTCCACCAGTGCGAAGCGATCGGTGATCTGGATGGCTCCGATCTCGCGGGCTCCGAGGCCGGACTCGCCGGCTATCGCACCGACGAGATCCTGGGGGCGCAACCCCGCCCGCCGGCCGATGCCGAAGAACAGCCGGGTCACGCCGGAATCGCGTCCGCTCCCGCCTCTTCGGGTGTCACGATCCGTCCCGCCTCCCCGGCTGTCACGGTCCGTCCTTTCTCCCCGGGCGTCACGATCGTGGCTGCGCCGCGGTGGCGTCGCTTCCGGGATCTCCTCCTCGGCGGCGTCACCGCCGGCCGCCTCGTGCAGGAGCTTGACCGCGGCGAGCGCGATGTTCTCGACGTCGAACTCGTCCGCGAGCGAGTCGATCACGACGCGGAACCGTTCCAGATCGTCGGCTTCCAGGCTGGCCTGCAGGGCCGCGCGGGTCAGTTCCAGACGCCGGGCCCGCAGATCCGTCACGGTGGGAAGCCGCTCCAGGGTGATGCGCCGTCCGGTCAGCCGTTCGATGGACTTGAGCATCCGCTGTTCCCGGGGTTCCGCCAGAGTGATCGCGGAACCCTCGCGCCCGGCCCGGCCCACCCGGCCGATGCGGTGCACGTACGCCTCGGGCGCCACCGGCACGTTGACGTTGATGACGTGGGTCAACTGCTCGACATCGAGGCCCCGGGCCGCCACGTCCGTCGCGACGAGCAGCTCGGTGCTGCCGGAGCGCAGCCGCCCCATGACACGGTCGCGTTGATCCTGGCTCATCCCGCCGTGCAAAGCCTCCGCGCGGTACCCGCGCCCGTTCAAGGTCTCGGTGACCTCGTCCACCTCCTGCCGGGTGCGGCAGAAGACGATCGCCGACGAGGGCGCCTCCACGTCCAGGATCCGCCCCAGAGCGGCCGCCTTGTGCGCGCGGGCCACGATGTAGGCGCTCTGTCGCACCAGAGGCATGTCACCCGGTGTGACGACCTCCCGACCCATCGTGATCCGGACCGGATCACGCAGATGGCGGCGCGCGATGCTGTCGATGCGGGGCGGCATCGTCGCGGAGAAGAGCACCGTCTGTCGGTCCTCGGGAGTCTCGTCGAGAATCGCCTCGATGTCGTCGGCGAAGCCCATGTCGAGCATCTCATCCGCCTCGTCGAGGACGACGGTACGCACGTCCCCGAGCCGCAGCGTCGCCCGTTCGATGTGATCGAGCACCCGCCCCGGCGTCCCGACGACGACGTCCACCCCGCGGCGCAGCGCCTGGAGCTGCCGGCCGATCGGCTGCCCGCCGTACACGGGCAGGACGCGCACGCCCAGGTCGCGGCCGTACCGGTGGACCGCCTGCGACACCTGCTCGGCCAGTTCGCGGGTGGGCACGAGAACGAGCGCCGCCGGCCCGGCATCCCGGGCGCCCTCCTCCAGCCGCTGCAGCAGGGGCAGGGCGAAGGCAGCCGTCTTGCCGGTGCCGGTCGCCGCCTGCCCGACCAGGTCGTTGCCTGCCACCAGCGGGGGAATCGACTCCTGCTGGATCGGTGTCGGTTCCTCGTAGCCCAGATTGGTCAGGGCACGGAGCAGCTCCGCCCGCAACCCCAGTCCGGCGAAACCCGCCTCGGAACCGATCGGGTTCTCGTCCATGCCGGCAAGGATATGCCGAGGCCGTCTTCGTCATCCGGCCGCCTCGGCAGGCACGGCCTGCGCTACCTTCAGCACATCGCGGACACCGCGTGTCAGCAGCCTGCCGATCCCGACACCCGAGGAGTCACCGATGTCCGACACCGCCCCCGAGGCAGAACCCGGATCCGAGGACCTGCCCGAGCCGTTCGCCAACCGTGCCGCACGCCGGGCCAAGGGCAAGAAGACCGGGAGCGCCCCGGTGAGCAACGAGGGACGGCGGCCGATCCGCACCGGCACCGTGCAGAACCCCCGCCAGTACGGCAACCGCCGAAGCGGCTGACCCCGTCCGGGCACGATCAGAGCGGACGCGGTGGCTCGTCGGGCCGACGGGCACGCCCTTCGGCGCCGGCGCGGGCCACGATCGCCTGCAGATGTACGCCGCAGCCGACCTCGATGGCGGTGGTCGCCGACGCAGTGGGCGCCGAGCGCGTCGCGGATCCGGGACAGCAGGTCCGCATCCAGGTCGGCGAGCAGGCGGTGCCGGGCCTGCAGCGGCGGGCCAGGACGGTCATCGTCTCGGTGGAGAACCGGGTCCGGCCGTAGGCCATCTGCACGGTGCGCAGCAGCGCGGCCGGGTCGCACGCGGCCGCGCTGCGCACGTCGCGGATGAGCCGGCCGTGCTGGTATTGCTGGTTCGGCGGGGGCGATGCCTGGGCGCCCTGGACGGCCGGTTCGCTTGTCGCCGGAGCGTCCGGCACCACCTCCGTGGTGCCTTACCCGTCGGTCCGTGTCACCGGGAGGTCGCCGGCGGCGTAGTCGGCGCGTATCCGCCGCTTGTCGAACTTGCCGACGCTGGTCTTGGGCACCGCCTCGATGAATGCCCACCGCTCCGGCAGTTGCCAGCGGGCCAGCTTGTCGGCGAGGAAGCCGCGCAGCGCGTCGCCGTCGACCTGCGCATCCTCGTTGATCACGACCGCGGCGAGTGGACGTTCACCCCACTTGTCATCCGGGACGCCGACCACGCACGCTTCGAGAACCGCCGGATGCGCCATGATCGCGTTCTCCAGCTCCACCGAGCTGATCCACTCCCCACCGGACTTGATGACGTCCTTGGCCCGATCGGTCAGGGTGACGTACCCGTCAGCGGACAGCGTGCCGACGTCGCCGGTGCGCAGCCAGCCGTCGCGGAACTTCTCCGGGTCGGACTCGCCTTCGGCCAGGTAGCCGGCGGTGATCCACGGGCCGCGGACCTCCAACTCGCCCACGGCCCTGCCGTCGACGGGCATCACCTCGCCGGCCGGGTCCACGATGCGTGCCTGGACGCCTGCCGGCACCCGTCCCTGCGTGTAGCGGTAGGCCCACGCCTCGGCTCTGTTGACGCCCGCGGGAGGGCGCGCTACCGAGCCCAGGGGTGAGGTCTCGGTCATGCCCCAGGCATGGATCACCTCGATGTCGTGCCGTTCGGAGAACGCGTGCATCAACGCAGGCGGGCAGGCGGAGCCGCCGACGATGACCTCCCGCAGCGAGGAGGTGTCGACCGGCGCGGCGTCGAGGTGGGCCAGCAGGTCGGCGAAGATGGTCGGCACCGCGCCGGCGAGGGTGGGCCGCTCGCCGGCGATCATCGCGGCCAGCGGTGCGGCCTGCAGGAACCGGTCCGGCATGATCAGGGAACTGCCGCTCATCAGCGCGGCGTAGGGCAGGCCCCAGGCCATCGCGTGGAACATCGGCACCATGCACAGCGCGCGCGTCGCCGGGCTCAGCCCGAACGTCTCGGCCATGCACACTTCCATCGAGTGCAGGTAGACGGAGCGATGCGAGTACGCGATGCCCTTGGGGTTGCCGGTCGTGCCGGAGGTGTAGCACAGCGCGGCGGCGTCGTCCTCGTCCACGACCGGCCAGTCGTAGCCGTCGGGTCTGCCGGCGAGCAGGTCGTTCCAGCGGTGCACCCCCACGTCCTCCTTGCGCAGTGCCGAGAGGTCTGCGTCGCCGCAGACGATGACGTGCTCGACGGTGCTCAGGTGCGGCAGGATGCCGACCAGCAGCGGGATCAACGCGGAGTCGACGATCACCACGCGGTCCATGGCGTGGTGGGCGATGTAGACGAGCTGCTCGGGGAAGAGCCGGATATTGAGGGTGTGCAGCACCGCGCCCATGCTGGGCACGGCCAGGTACGCCACCAGGTGCTCGGCGTTGTTCCACATCAGCGTGGCGACCCGCTGGTCGCCGGTGATGCCGAGGTCGTCGCGAAGGGCATGTGCCAGCCTGGCGGCCTGGCGGCCCACCTCGGCGAACGTGATGCGCGAGGGACCGCTGTCCGTGCCGGTCCAGGTGACCACCTCGGCGGTGGCGTGGACCGTACTGCCGTGCTCCAACAGGCGGGATACCTGCAACGGGGTGTCCATCATCGTGCTTCGCATGCGTCACCTCGGGTCGTCGGGAATGGGTCTACGTCGCTACTGACGAGCTCGGCCACATGGAATTTGATCGACGCGGCGCCGAACTTCCCTTCCGAGTTCTGACCGACCGCGAGGGGGAAGGCCTGCGTCGCCATCGCGTCCCCCGAAGCCTTCTCCGGAGGGACCGGGACCGTCACCGCCCCGCGGCTCTGCGCCGCGATCGTCGACCGGCCGCCGTTACGTGATTGTCCAAGCATCGTCGTCGAGTGTCGGGCGTCGATTCCCGGCGCAGGCGGAGTTCGGACGAGTTCGGACGACGCCCCGGGACGCCGACGCCCGAGGACCGCTATTGCCGTTCGGAGCTGGTTGCGGTGGGGTCCACATCGGCCAGGTGAGCGCGGGTCTGGTAGGCCTCGGGCCGGCCGAGGCCGGTGTAGAGGGCCAATGCGTACCGGTAGTGCTCGCGGGCGAGGACCCGGTTGCCGAGGGCGCGGTGGGCGTGGCCGATGCCGGTGAGGGCGCGAGCCTGTTGCGGACGATCACCGGTGTCGGCGACGACGGCGTGGGCAGCGGTGTGGTGGTTCAGGGCGTCGCAGGGACGGCCGGCTGTGTGGGCGGCTTCACCGAGGCTGTTGAGCACTCGGGCCTCGCCGTACCGGTCGCCGGCGGCGCGGCAGATGGCCAGGGCCTGGTGGTAGTGCTCGGCGGCTTCGACCGGGTGGCCGAGGCGGGTGTGGAGGAGGCCGAGGCCTTCATGCGTCCACGTTTCGCCGGCATGATCGCCCACCTGCAGAAACAGGGCCAGGGCCCTCTGGAGATGGCCGGCGGCCGACCCGGGCCGGCCCAACTCCAGATGTATCAGGCCGAGACCTTCCAGCGCGTAGGCTTCGCCGACGCGGTCGTCCACCTGCCGGAACACGGTCAGGGCCTGCGCACTGCGGTCGATGGCCATCTGATGACGGCCCGGTGGCTCGTCACCGTCGCCGAGGTTGTCGGAGGCGCGGCCCTGGCCGGCCAGGTGGTCGGCGTGCCGGAACAGATTCACGGCCTCCTGCAGGGACTCGGCGGCCCACCCGTACCGGCCGAGCCGCCCGTAAGTGAAGCCGATGTCGATCAGGCCATGGGCCTGTCCGATCGGGTCGCCGCTCTGACGAGCGGCATGGTGGCCGTGACCGTGCACCATCACTGCGTCGGCATTGTGGCCGCCGGCGGCTAGATAGCGTTGCAGTACGCGCGAGAGCAGGGTGGTGTGGGCCGGCCAGCCGCGCGTGGCGGTGTGGACAGCGACCGCTACCAGGGCGGGCCGTTCGGTGTCCAACCACTCTCGCGCGCTGTCGGGGTCGGGCAGCTCCGGGGTGGGGGTACCGGCTGGGAGGATCCGGGGCCGAATGAGTGCTTCGGCCGGGTGCAGGGTGTTCATGGCGGCCGCAGATGTGGCGAGGTAGTGGTCGAAGAGGCGGGTCAGCGCGGCGCGGCGGGCGGGCGGAGGTTCTTCGTCGGTGGCGCGGATCGTGGCGTAGGCACGGGTGAGGTCGTGGAAGGTGTACCGGCCGGGGGCGGCCTGCTCGAGCAGGTGATCGTCGCGCAGGTGGTGCAGGCGAGCCCGGGCGGTGTCCAGGTCGGTGTCGGCCAAAGCTGCGGCGGCGTACGCGTCCAGGTCCTGTCCGGGGTGCAGGGCGAGCAGGCGCAGCAGTCGCCGCTGGTCGGCGGGTAGGTGCTGGTAGGACAGGGTGAGGGCGAGTTCGATGCCGGTGTCCAGACGCCGGTCGTGGTGGCGTTCGTCGAGCCGGTCGGCGTGATCGGTCAGCGTCCAGCCCGGCGTGTTGCGGATGTGCCCGGCGACCAGGCCCAGAGCCAGCGGCAGGTAGCCGCAGCGCCGGGCGATGCGGTCCGCGGCGCGCGGATCGGAGCCGGCGGGAACCCCGGGTACCGTCCGGGCCAGGAATGCCAGTGCCTCGTCGGGGTTGAAGGCGTCCACGGACAGGTGGGTCGCGGGGTGCAGGTCGGCCAGGCGGCGCCGGCTGGTGACCAGGGTGAGACACCCCGGTGTGGCCGGCAGCAGCGGGCGGACCTGCTCGGTGGTGGCGGCGTTGTCCAGCACCACCAGGGCGCGGGTGCCGGCGAGGCGGCCGCGGTAGGCGGCGGCGCGCGCTTCCAGACCGTGCGGTATCTGCTGGCCGGGCACCCCGAGCAGGCGCAGAAACCCGTCCAGGACCGCGGCCGGGTCGGCCGGCGGCTGGGCCGGGTCGGGATCGAACCCGCGCAGGTCGACGAACAGCACCCGCTCGAACGGCTGCTCCCGGTGAAGGAGGTGTCCGGCGTGGACGGCGAGCCGGGTCTTGCCGACCCCGGCCATCCCCTCGATCGCGGAGACAACCACCGCCTTCCCGCCCTGTACCGCGCAGCGGAGTCGGTCGAGTTCGCCGGTGCGGCCGGTGAACCCGTCGAGGTCCTGCGGCAGGCTGTCCTGAACCCGGACCCGAGACACCGCTTCGATCTCCCCGCCGATCACCCGCAACGCCTGGCGCCACAGGGCCACGTACCCGGTGTCGGGATGCAGCGCCTGGATCACCGCGATCACCAGGTCGGTGTCCCACCGGCGACGACCGGGCCGGAAGCAGTACGCGACGGTCGATTTGCACACCAGCTCACCGGCCGGCCGGCCCGCCGCGGTCCAGGCCGCGTTGATCCGATCCTTGATCGTCCCGTAGGAGGGGTTACCGGCCCAGACCTTCAACAACCGCAACCGCTTGACGAGATCGGCGAGGCTACTCGCCTGCGCCGGATCAGGCAGCGTGGTGAAGGCGTCCACCGGCGTGGTGGTCACCGGCTCCCCTGACCGCGGCATCACCCACCCCCATCGACCGAATCCGATGTTCCAGGGTTCGAGGCTAGCGACCGCACCACCGACGACAGTCCTCCAAAGACACTTCACGCCGTCGGACCCATGACGGAACCCCCTCCGACGTCGGCACCTCACCGGGCCGATCGAGAAAGGGGAGCACACGACCATCGACGGGAGAGAAAAGTGAAGCATCGATTCGAGCGGCCGTCACCGCTGCGCTGACGCGCGACGACGCAGGAACCCCACACATCTGAAGGACGTACACAGGGATTCGAGAAGGCGTCTGACTTTCGTCCCGACAATTCGGCGACCCGATCCGGTGCTGATGTGGACCTGCTCCGGAGCCGTCAACCAGCAATGGCTCTACTGATGTGAATGCGGGTGGCGACCGGTTTCCCGCCGGTCGCCACCTGGGCAGGTCAGTGCGCGCACTCTTCGCGCCGGCAGGATCACGCGGGGAGGCTCGCTCGGTCCTGCCGCCCGGTGACGAGGTATCCGAAGGCGGTGGCGGTGAAGAACATGACGAGGCCGTACACCGCGGCGGGAATCGCCATCTCGGTGCTGTTCAGCAAGGTGGGGCTGATCGCGATGGTGATCGCCAGGGTGCTGTTGTGGATGCCGATCTCCATGCCGGCGGCGATCGATTCGCGTCTGCCGACCCCGGCCAGCCTCGGCGCGCCGCCGGGCGACGCGGCGAGCAGCATCATGCCGACCGCCGGTGCGGGCGGCAGGTCCAGCGCGAGGACCAGACCGAAGCAGAGCGCGGGCAGCAGCAGTGCCTGGCAGCCGAGCGCGATCAGCGCCGGTCTGGGATACCGCACCACGCGGCGGAAATCCGCCACGGCCAGGCCCAGCCCGAGGCCGAGCATGATGATGCCGAGCGCGATCGGCAGCCCGACAGCCGTCAATGACGAGTCCATGGCGCAGTATTCTGCCCCGGCCTGCGGGCGCGAGGGATCCTCGTCTCGGCTACCGGAGATGAGTCGCCTGATTGCCGCCTCGACGGACAGAAACGCCGAACCACCCGGTCCCGCCCTCCTGGATCAGGCCCCAGCCTTTTCTCACCGGTCAGCGCGAGGTACCGGTCCTCGCCCACCTCCCACCGCGGCCGAGGGCGGAGGTCACGGCAGCGCGCGGCGCACCGCGGCGACGATGCGGTCCTCGTCCGCCTCGCCGGTACGCCAGTTGGAGAAGGCGAGCCGCAGCGCCGGTGTGCCGGCGTACACCGTGGGTGTCACGAACGCTTCGCCGGTCTCCGCGATGGTCCGGGCCGCCGCGGCCTGGTCGCCCGGGAGGGCCAGGCAGACGACGTTCAGTCGTACCGGGGCCAGCAGCCGGACCCCGGGCAGCTCCGCGAGGCGCGCACCGACCCGCTGGGCGGACGCGATGTTGCGGGTCACGATGTCGCGGTGCCCGTCACGGCCGTAGGCCGCGAGCGAGAACCAGGCGGCCAGCGCCCGCAGGCGGCGCGAGTTCTCCGGGGTGTGGTGCAGGAAGTCGGGCCGCTCGGTCAGCGGGCCGAGGTACGCGGCGGCGTTGCTGAACACCTTCAGCTGCAGGTCCGTCCGGCGCGTGAACTGCACCGCCGAGTCGTACGGGACGTTCAGCCACTTGTGCAGGTCGACGCAGATCGAGTCGGCCTCGGCCAGCCCGTCGAGCAGCGGCGCGTGCGCGGGGCTCAGCGCGGCGAAGGCGCCGAACGCCGCGTCGACGTGCAGCCAGAACGGGTACTCCCGGCGCAGCTCGACGATCGCCCGCAGATCGTCGTAGTCGACGGTGTTCACGGTGCCGGCGTTGGCGACCACGATCGCCGGGCGGCCGGCGCGGGCCGCCAGCGCGGCGCGCAGCGCCGCCACGTCGACCGCTTCGCGGTCCGGCCGGACCGGCACCTGCCGCAGCGCACCGCGGCCCAGACCCAGCATGGACAGTGCCTTGAAGATGCTGGAGTGCGGTGCGCCGGAGAACACCGCCGTCTCGCCGAGTGCCGCGACGCCCTGCTGGGCGACGTCCACGCCGAGCCGTTCGCCCAGCCACTCCCGGCCGATCGCCAGACCCACCATGTTGGACATGGTGGCGCCGCTGACGAAGGCGCCGCCGTGCCCGTCCGGCAGGCCGAACAGCTCGCGCAGCCAGCCGAGTGTCTCCCGCTCCAGATCGCCGGCCGACGAGCCGATCTCCGGCCCCGCGTTCTGGTCGAAGACGCCGGTCAGCCAGTCGCCGGCCAGTCCGGCCGGGGTGGCACCGCCGGTGACGAAACCCAGGTACCGGGGTCCGGCGCTGCCGGAGAACCCGGGCGCCCACCGGTCGGCGAAGCTCGCCAGGGCCCCGGCCAGCCCGGCCCCGTCCGCCGGCAGCGGCATCGCCGGCTGCTGTGCGGGCGAGTGGGCCGCGGGACGGTCGTCCAGTCCGTCGAGCACGTCGACGGCCAATCGGCGGATGGACTCCAGCAGTGCGGGGAACGTCGCGAGGTCGTCGGCGAGTCGAGGATGCATGCTCCTACGCTAGGCGGCCGCCCGGAATCCGATCGTGGCCAATTCCGGGCTCCTGGACCGTGCCTTCCGGCGGTAGAGGGCCGCGTCGGCGTGGGCGTGAAGGCGGTCGAAGTCGTGGCCGTGCCGGTCCAGGTCAGCAGCTCATCCCCGGCCTGGTGACCGTAGCGGTCGTTGATCTCCTTGAACCGGTCCAGGTCGATCAGGACGAGGGTCAGCGGTCGGCCGCCGCGCTCGCTCGCGGCCGGTTCCGCGTGGAGGCGCTCGTCGAAGCCACGCCGGTCGAGGCAACCGGTCAGCGCCAGGGCCGGTCCCACCGCTCCCTGCACTGCGCTGGCACGGATCGCCCGCACCTCGCCGGGGGGCGCGGGTCCCGCGACATCCCGGCGGATTCGGATCCCGGGCCGGCCCCAGCACTAGACTGAGGCCCCATGCTCACCATGCAGGATGCGCTCGCGCGGCTCACGGCGTACTGGCGTGATCAAGGGTGTCTGGTCGTCCCGCCGATGAACACCGAGGTGGGTGCAGGCACGCTCAACCCCGCGACGTTCCTGCGCGTGCTGGGGCCGGAGCCGTGGCGTGTCGTGTATCCCGAGCCGTCCGTGCGGCCGGACGACTCCCGCTACGGCGAGAATCCGAACCGGTTGCAGACCCACACCCAGCTCCAGGTGGTCCTCAAGCCGGATCCCGGCAACCCGCAGGAGCTCTACCTGGGCAGCCTCACCGCGCTCGGCATCGACGTCGCCGCTCACGACGTGCGGTTCGTCGAGGACAACTGGGCGTCGCCCGCCCTGGGCGCGTGGGGGCTGGGCTGGGAGGTGTGGCTCGACGGGCTGGAGATCACCCAGTTCACCTACTTCCAGCAGGCCGGCGGGATCGATCTGGCGCCGGTCTCGGTCGAGATCACGTACGGCGTCGAGCGCATCCTCATGGCCCTGCAGGGCGCCACCCACGTCAAGGACATCGAGTACGGGCCCGGTGTCAGCTACGGCGAGCTCTTCGGCCAGTCCGAGTACGAGATGTCGCGCTACTACCTCGACGACGCGGACGTGACGGCCCAGCGGCACCTCCTGGAGCTGTCCGCGACCGAGGCGCAACGGATGATCGACGCGGGCCTGCCGGTGCCCGCGCACACGTACGTTCTCAAGTGCTCGCAGGCGTTCAACGTGCTCGACGCGCGCGGCGCGGTGTCCACCGCCGACCGGGCCGCCGAGTTCGCCCGGATGCGCCGGCTCGCCGGCGACGTCGCCCGCCTCTGGGTGGCGCGCCGGGTGGAGCTCGGCCACCCGCTGGGCGTCGCCGGACCGCTGCCCGAGCAGGCCGAACCGGTGGCCGTCGCCGGCGGTGCGCAGCGCCCGCGGATGCTGGTGCTGGAGATCGGCACCGAGGAGATGCCGCCCGCCGAGGCCCGCGCCGCGCGCGAACAGGTGCGGCGCGAGCTCACCGGTCAGCTCGCCGCGACCCGGCTCGGCCACGGCGAGGTCAGGGTGTACGCCACCCCGCGCCGGCTCATCGCGGTCGTCGGCGGGGTCGCGGCCCGCGAGGACGACCACACGCACACCGTGAAGGGGCCGCGGACCACGGCACCGGCGCAGGCCCGCGAGGGCTTCGCGCGTGCTCAGGGCGTACCCGTGGAATCGCTGGAGACCGTCGACGGCCAGATGGTCGTGCGGCGGCACGTGCCCGGCGGCGCCGCACCCGGCGTCCTCGCCGGCGTGCTCGCAAAGGTCGTCGCGGGACTGCGCTCGGCGCGCAACATGCGCTGGAACGACCCGAGGCTGACCTTCACCCGGCCGGTCCGCTGGCTGGTCGCCCTCTGGGGCGACGACGTCGTCCCGGTCGCGGTGGGCGCGCTGCGCTCGGGCCGCGAGACCCGGATCCTGCGGACGGCCGTGACGCCGGTGCTGCGGATCGCGTCGGCCGAGACCTTCATGGAGACCATCTCCGTGCACGGCATCGTCGCCGACCCCGACGACCGCCGCGAGCTGATCGTCTCCGGCGCGCAGGAACTCGTGTACGACGAGGGCAACGTGGACGTCGCCGCCGAGAGCGAGCTGATCGACCAGATCACCTACCTGGTGGAACAGCCCACCCCGCTGCTGGGCCGTTTCTCCGAACGCCACCTCGACCTGCCCGATGCCGTGCTCACCACGGTCATGCGCAAACACCAGCGTTACCTTCCCGTACGCGGTGACGGCGGCGCCCTGTTGCCCATGTTCGTCACCGTGGCCAATGGCCCGGTCGACGCCGACCTGGTCCGGGCCGGCAACGAGGCGGTCCTGCGCGCCCGCTACGAGGACGCGGCGTTCTTCTACCGCGCCGACCGGGCCACACCCCTCGCGGCGATGCGCGAGCGGCTGCGGCGCCTGACCTTCACCGACAAGCTCGGTTCGATGGCCGACCGGGCGGCGCGCATCGACGGGCTCACCGCCGTGCTCGCCTCGGCGGCCGGAGTGAGCGAGGCCGACGACTCGACCGCCGACCGCGCGGGCGAACTGGTCAAGTTCGACCTCGGCGCCCAGCTCGTCACCGAGATGACCAGCCTCGCCGGCGTGATGGCCCGCGACTACGCAATCCACGCGGGCGAGTCCCCGGCGGTGGCGCAAGCACTGTACGAGGCCGAGCTGCCCCGTCACGCCGGCGACGACCTGCCTGGCTCCGTACCGGGAGCGCTGTTGTCCATGGCCGACCGCCTGGACCTGATCACGGGCCTCGCCGCCACGGTGGGCCTGCCCACCGGCAGCAGTGACCCATTCGCGGTCCGCCGCGCCGTGCTCGGCCTGATCGCGGTGCACCGCGCCCACCCGGACCTGTCCGCACTAGACCTGGTCGACGCGTTGGCCTGGGCGGGGGCGCGGCAGCCCGTCGACGTCGGCCCGGCCGTGCTCGCCGACGTCCGGGAATTCCTCACCCGACGCCTCGAGCAGGTCCTCACCGAGGAGGGCCACCCGGTCGACCGGGTCCGCGCCGTGCTGCCGCACGCCGGCCGCCCGTCGGTCGCGGACCGGCTGCTCGCACAGCTCGGCCGGCTCGCCGCGGAGCCGGACTTCCGCAAGCTGGCCGAGGCGATCCAGCGAGCCCGCCGCATCGTCCCGGACGGCACCCCGGCCGGCTACGACCCGGCCCGGCTCACCGAACCCGTCGAGCAGGCTCTGCACTCGACGGTGACCGCGGTGCGCGACACCCTGGACGGCACGACGGACCTGGGTCGCTTCACCGCGGTGGCGGCGCCGCTCACCGGGCCGGTGGAACGGTTCTTCGCCGAGGTGTTCGTGATGGCCGACGACGCGGAGGTCCGCGCGGCCCGGCTGGGTCTGCTGGCCGCGGTCCGGGACCTGGGCGAGAGCCTGCTGGACTGGCAGCAGTTGCGCCTGTAGGGCGGCGGGTCAGTTCGGACGCAGCACAGGCGGGTCCGGAACTCGGCTCTGGCGCGACAAGCGTGAGGTGATCCTCTGCTGGCATGATCCTGCTTGGTGGCGAGCAGCGTTCGCGGCAGAGCCCGGCAGGAGGCGACAGTGGGCTTTTTCGGCACCTATCTGTTCGACTGCCGATGATCGAGGACCTTCCGCGCTGACGGAGAGGCGCGTCACGGCCGGCCGGTGGGGCGGTGTTCCGCACAGCGGCGGATGTCCATGTCGGCGCCGGATCGACGTAGCAGCAGGGCCGTTGCGCCGAGCAGCAGGGCCGCGGCAAGGTAGCCGCCGATGAGCAGTGCCGCGCCGTGTCCGTTCGGGGGCAGGGCTACGGCGATCAGGGCGCCGGCCCTGGCGACGATCGTGCGGTCGTGACGTTTCCGGGCCGCGGCGGCGAGGGGTAGCAGGGCCCACAGGAGATACCACGGCTGGACCACCGGTCCGCACAGGACGACGGCGGCGAAGACCAGGCCGAGGCCGCGGACCGGGCCGAGGCGGCCTTGGTACGTCGCCCACAGCAGGCGGGTGACCACGACGGCGCAGACGGCGGCGCCGATGGTCACGGCGACCGTGATGGCGGTGTCGGTGATCTCCGCGCCGGTCAGCTTGCCCAGGCCGCCGGCGAGGAAACCGGCCATGTTGGTCGGTGCCAGCCAGCTATGCACGGCGGTGCTGGAATGGATCGCGCCGATCCAGCCGAAGCCGAGGCCGGAGCCGAGGGAGATGGCCGCAGTGACGGTGGCGGCGGCGGACAGCGTGGTCAGTGCCGTCGCGAGAGGGTTGCCTCGGCGCCGGGCCAGTTCCGCGGTCAGGCAGCACACCGCGGCGAAGCCGACGACCTTGATGTTGGCGGCGACCGTGAGCATCGTCAGTCCGGCGGCGATCCGCAGTGTGGCGGCGGTCCGGGTGCGGTCCGCTCCTTGGAGGGCGATCTCCGTCCCGCACAGCAGCAGTCCGAGCATGATGCCGTCGTTGTGCGCGCCCGCCACGAGGTGCCAGAGCACCAGCGGGTTGAGCAGGCCCAGCCACAGGGCGGACGACGGCTCGGCGCCTGAGCGCCGGGCGAGGCGTGGCAGGGCCCAGGCGATCAGGGCGACGCCGATGAGGGCGATCAGGCGGTACAGCAACACGCCGGCCACAAGATGCTCGCCGGTCAGCATCGCGACAGTTCGGGAGAGGACCATCCATGCCGGACCGTACGGCGCCGGCGTCTCGATCCAGTAGGGGCTCACCTGCTGCGTCACCGGGGAGGCGGGCCCGAGCGCCTGCAGCGGGCCCAGGGTGTACGGGTCCTGCCCGGTCGCCGCGATCACTCCCTGGGCGAGGTAGCTCCAGACGTCGCCGCTGAACAGGGGAGGGGCGGCCAGGAGGGGGAGGCCCCAGGCGGCCGCGACGGCGAACAGGACCCGGGCCGGGAGCCGGCGGTGCTGACGTCCCAGGAGCAGCCAGGCGGCGACGACCAGAGCCATGCCGGTCACGCTCAGTGCCACGGCCGCCGGCATGGGCAGGACACGGCCGGAGGCGGCGGCCACCATGACGATGCTGCCGATACAGCCGGTGATGACGGCGTGGGATACCGGTGACCGCCGCGGGGGAGCGGGCGGCGGAGACGGGACGGCTTCGGGGGAGGTGCCGGGACGAAAGTCCAGCACAGCGGCACTGTGTCTCACACCCGGCTAGACGATCATCGGGTGCCGGCGGTTTTCGGGTGGTGGTGACGACCGTCACTTTGGGCGAGGCTGTTGGGGTCAGCGGCCGGGCGGGGTCAGGGTGATGCGGGCCAGGGTTTCGCCGTCCGGGGTGAACTGGGCGTGCAGGTGGAAGCCCGGCAGCATCCACCGGTCCCACGGTCCGTAGTCGCCGAGGAAGCGGTCGTGATACGGCTCGCCCATCTCGTCCGGGCGGCCGAGCCGCTCCCACAGGGCGGTGCGCTGGGGGATGGTGCCGGCGCCGCCGGGAATCTCGCCGCGGTAGGCGATGAACCCGTCGTCGCCGTGGAAGTGCAGGAAGACCGTCGTCACCATGCCGTGCGCGTCGGCGGCTAGCTCCACCCCGGACTCCCGGGCCAGGTAGGAGCGGGACAGGGCGGCGCCCATCGTTACTCCGGAGGGGGAGACGAGGCCGTACTCCCGGCAGATCTGCTGGACGCGGTCCTCGAGGACGGAGTGGCCCAGCACCAGGGTGAGGTCGCTGCGGACCTCCTCGCGCGGCTCGGAGACGGGCGGCACCGGAGGTGGCGTGGAGGGACGCGGGTCGGGGTGCAGGCGGGGCGCGTACAGGGGTTCGTTCGAGCCGGACGAAGCGGGCCCGGGTTTGGTCCCGTACCGGTCGTCCGCCCTGGTGCGACGCTCGAGAAATCCCATGGGCACCTCACGACGAACCGTCGATGTCGTCTCTATTGTCTCATTCCCGTTACACGCCTACCTCAATCAGGCGGCCGGGATGGCCGGCTGGCGGGCTTCCGGCCGAGTTCCCTTGCCGGTCATGACGATGTCGCCGGAATGTCGTACCGATCGCCTGAACTGCTGGCGACCCGGACGTCGGCGAACGTCGCCGGCGGTGAGTTCGTGGAGGATGTCATGGCAGACCGCCGACAGGTGCTGTGTCTGGGTGCGCTCGCTTCCGGGGCGCCTGCGTTGCTCGCGGTGGCTGGCTCACCGGCCCAGGCGGCCCCGGCGGCCGCGCCGGCGCCACGCCGGCGGCGCTCGCTGGTCATCGGGCATCGAGGGGCGTCCGGCTACCGGCCCGAGCACACCCTCGCGTCGTACGAGCTGGCCGCCCGGATGGGTGCCGACTTCATCGAGCCGGATCTCGTCGTGACCAAGGATCACGTGCTGGTGGCGCGGCACGAGCCGGAGATCGGCGGCACCACCGACGTCGCCTCGCGGCCCGGGTTCGCGTCGCGCCGGCGTACGGTCGTGCTCGACGGGGTCTCCGTCACCGGTTGGTTCACGCACGACTTCACTCTCGCCGAGCTGAAGACGCTGCGTGCGACCGAGCGGATCCCTCAGGTACGCCAGCACAACACCCTGTACGACGGGCTGTTCCCGGTGCCGACCTTCGAGGAGGTGCTGGAGCTGCGCGAGCGGCTCTGCCGGGAGCTCGGCCGCGAGATCGGCGTCTACCCCGAGACCAAGCACCCCACCTACTTCCGGGGGCTCGGGCTGGACCTGGAGACCCCGCTGGTCCAGGCGTTGCGGCGGCGCGGGCTGAACCGGCGTGACGCCCCCGTCTTCGTGCAGTCGTTCGAGGCGGCGAACCTCCGGAGCCTGCACGACGACCACCGGCTCCGCGCGCCGCTGGTCTTCCTGACCAGCGCGACCGGCGGGCCGTTCGGCGACCCGAAGAGCTACGCCGAGTACCTGACCCCGGGCGGGCTGCGCGAGCTCGCCCGCTACACCGACGGCATCGGCCCGGAGAAGAGCCAGATCATTCCGCGCGAGGCCGACGGCACCCTGGGCACGCCGACCCGGCTGGTCGCCGACGCGCACGCCGCGGGGCTGCGGGTCATGCCGTACACGTTCCGCGCGGAGAACCAGTTCCTGCCCGCGGAGCTGCGGTCCGGCACGGATCCGATCGCGTACGGACGGGCGCTCGACGAGCAGGTCACGTTCTTGCGTACGGGAATCGACGGGCTCTTCACCGACCAGCCGGACATCGGCGTCCTGGCCCGGGACCTGGCCCTCGCCCCGGCCTGACGCGGCCGGGCGAACCCGCCGTCACGCGGCCGGTGGACGCCGCCGGGAACGGGCCGTCGGGGAGGTCGCGGCTTTCCCGCGTGCGGAGCACCCGCCGAGGGGTGGGCCGGGCTGACCCGGACAGCGGGCCGTCAGGCCGCGGAGCGGACGCCGCCGCCGTTGCGCTTGGCGCGGTACATCGCGGCGTCGGCGCCGCGCATCAGCGTGGTCATGTCGCCGGCGTCGGAGGGGAACAGGGCGATGCCGATGCTGGCGCCGACCGTCACATCCCTGCCCTCGATGTCGAACGGCTCGCTGAGCCGGTCGTGGATGCGGCCGGCGATCGCGGCGGCCGAGGCGGCGTCGGGGTTGCGGGTCAACAGGATCGCGAACTCGTCGCCGCCGAGGCGGGCGACGACGTCGTGGTCGCGGACCGCCGCCTGCAGGCGCTGGCCCACCGCCTGCAGCAGCGCGTCGCCGGCGTGGTGGCCGACCGTGTCGTTGACCCGCTTGAAGCCGTCGAGGTCGAGCAGGAGCAGCGCGAGCCGCCCACCGTTCGCCGTCGCCAGCTCGACCTCGCGTTCCGCGCGGTCCATCAGGTGCGAGCGGTTCGGCAGGCCGGTCAGCGCGTCGTGGTACGCCTGGCGGGTGAGCTCGGCCACGTGCTGCTGCTCGGCCTGGCGCATCCGGGCGCCGTCGACGATGAGCGCGCCCTCCATGGCGACCTGGCGGGCGAGGCTGTGGTCGCGCCCGGACCAGTCGCGGACCGTGGTGTCGCCGCACAGCACGACGCCGACCGGGCCGGACGCCGACATCAGCGGCATGGCGAGGAAGGAGCGCAGCTTCATGGTGTGCACGAAGCCGCCCGTGCTGATGTCGGTGCGCTCGGTGTCGGAGACCAGAACCGGGCCGTTGATCTTCTGCATCAGGTGCCACACCGGCGAGTCGGCCGCGCGCTTGCCGACCAGGTTGCGGCGCAGGTCGTCGCTCATCTCCTGGGTGAGGCCGACGCCGACGGCGTAGCGGATCATGCCGTCCGGGCCGACGAGATGCACGGCCGCCCGTTCGGTGCGGAACGCCTCGCCGGTGGCCTTGGCGAGCAACTGCCCGGCCGCCTCGACGGAGGTCGCCGTGGCGCCCTCCTCGAAGAGCTTGCGGATGGTGCTGGTGGCGTGCTCGGTGTACTGCCGGTGCACCTCGGCGGCGAGCACCTGCAGCGTGGCGGCGACCTGCAGGGCGGTCCCCGCGGCCACGTCCGGGCGGAGCTGGTCCAGGTCGGTGCCGGTCAGCACGAGGACGCCGACGGTCTGGCCGCCGATGCGCAGGCGGATCGCCGTACGGTCGCCGACGCGCACCGGTGGTGCCCCGGCCGACACGCGGAACACCCGGCCGGCGACCCGCAGGTCGTCGGCGGCGGCGGGGCCGATCGTGGCGGCGGACCGCAGGCTGCCGTCGTCGGGGTCGAGGGTGAACACGGTCGCCGCGGTCATCCCGCACGGCCCGCTCAGCCGGCGGTCGACGAGCGCGAGAATGTGGTCCAGGGACGGGATGTCCCGGGTCATGACCTCCACGAGGTCGGCAAGGAGCTGGGTCTGGCCTTCGAGCTCAGGCAGCAGCGTTCCGGTGGCGAGGCCGCCACCGGAGGATCGCATCGCGCTGCTGAGGGTCACGGACCCATGAATCGGCAGCGGGAGGACGCGCCTGAGCATCCCGCGATGACGTGGTACGCGACACCAAGGATTACCGTTTTCACCGTCGGGGCTCATTGCGCGCCGGACGTGAGACGAGAGGAAGTACGGACATGAGGGTGTGCGTCGTCGGGACCGGCTACGTCGGGCTCACCACCGGCGTCAGCCTGGCGTTTCTCGGCCACGACGTCACCTGCGTCGATCTTGACCAGGTCAAGGTCGACCTGCTCAGAGGGGGCCGCTCCCCGATCTACGAGCCGCACATGGACGCGCTGCTGTCCGACGCGGCCGAGCGGCTGACGTTCACGACCGACTACCGCGAGGCGGTGCCGGACGCCGAGGTGGTGTTCATCGCCGTGCAGACCCCCTCGCTGCCGGACGGCAACCCTGACCTGCGGTATCTGCGGTCGGCGGCGGAGAGTGTGGGCGAGCACATCGGCGGGAAGTTCACCGTGGTGGTGAACAAGTCGACCGTGCCGATCGGCAGCAGCAACTGGGTCGACTCGATCCTGCGGGAGTCGTTCGAGCGCACCCGGGAGCGGCGCAGCGACGGGGAGTTCTCGGTGGCCTCGAACCCGGAGTTCCTGCGCCAGGGTGCCGCGATCCAGGACACCTTGTACCCCGATCGGGTGGTTGTCGGCTCCGACAACCCCCGCAGCCTCGACGTGCTCAACCGTCTCTACCGCACCATCCTGAATCAGACGTTCACCCCGCCCACCTACCTGCCGCGCCCCGGCGACCTCGGCGCCGTGCCGATGGTCTCCACCGACCTGGCCTCCGCCGAGCTGATCAAGTACGCGGCCAACGCCTTCCTGGCCCTCAAGATCAGCTTCGCCAACGAGATCGGGCAGCTCGCCGGCCGGGTCGGCGCCGATATCACCCAGGTCACCCGCGGCATCGGCCTCGACACCCGGATCGGGCCCCGGTTCCTGCAGCCGGGCATCGGCTGGGGCGGCTCGTGCTTCGGCAAGGACACCGCCGCGCTGATCGCGACCGGCGCCGAGTACCACCACGAGATGCCGATCGTGTCGGCGGCCCGGGAGGTCAACCAGCACCAGCGCCGCCTGGTGGTGGACCGGCTCCTGGACGAGCTGCGCATCCTCAAGGGCCGGCGCATCGGCCTGCTCGGCCTGGCCTTCAAGCCCAACACCGACGACATGCGCGACGCCCCGGCCCTGGACATCGCCCGCATGCTGCTCGACCGGGGTGCCCGCATCCGGGTGCACGACCCGGTCGCGGGGGACCGGTTCCGGCGGGAGCAGCCGGACCTCGCCCCGTACCTGGCCGGCGACGTGGCGGAGGTGTTCGACGACAGCGACGCGGTGGTCCTGATCACCGAGTGGTCGCAGTATCTGGATCTCGACTGGGGCAAGCTGGCGTCGCTGATGCGGACGCCGGTCCTGCTGGACGGCCGGCACGTGCTGGACCCGGCCCGGCTCACCAAGCTCGGCTACCGCTACCTCTCGGCGACCGGGCGATGAAGCGCTGGTCGCCACCGGGCGCTCGTCGGCGGCGGTGAGGCCCCGGCCGGCTGCCGGGTGGTGTTGCGCTGAGGCGCTAGTCGGTGGCAGGGCGGTGATGCGCTGAGGCGTTGGCAGGGCGGTGAGGCGCCAGGAGCTCGCGCCAGGTGCGGACCAGGGCGGGGTCGACCGGGGCGTCCCAACGGCCGCCCGGGCGTACCGCGCCGCCGGTGTGGAACGCGTCGACGCCGGCGGCCAGCAGGCATGCCAGGTGGTGTCGGCGCAGCCCGCCGCCGGCCAGGACCCGCGGCGTGCGGCCGGCCTCTGCGCGCAGGGTGTCGAGCCCGGCGTCCACCCCGGCCGGACCGCCCGCCGTCAGCACGAAGTCGAGACCGGGCAGGCCGTCGAGGGCCCGCCACGCGGCGGCGCGGTCGGCGGCGTGGTCGAGCGCCCGGTGGAATGTCCACCGGCAGCCCTCGATCACGGTGAGCACATCCTCGACGGCGTCCCGGTCGACCGCGCCGGCATCGTCCAGGAAACCCAGCACGAACTCGTCGGCGCCGGCGTCGCGCAGCTCGGCCGCGGCGCGGGTGAGGCCGGCGGCGTCGCCGGGCGCGTACCCGTCCTGCAGGCGCAGCATGGTCCGGACCGGCAGGCCGGCGGCGTCGCGGACCTCGGCGAAGGTGCGGACCGCCGGGCTGAGGCCCTGCCGGCCCATGTCCGCGACCAGTTCGACCCGGTCGGCGCCGCCCTCGCGGGCCGCCACCGCGTCGGCGGCGTTCAACGCGATGACTTCCAGGACCGGTGCCGCCACGGCGGCATCGTCGCACATCAACGTGAACGGACGGCCGGCCGGCCCGGCCGTGGAGGCCGGGCCGTCAAGGGGCGGGTCAGGAGAGCGGCGGGTAAGCGTTCGCCATGAGCTGGCGGAACTGGGCGGGGAACCAGGCTCCCGAGATCGGCGCGCCGCTCAGCGCGCCCGTCGGGTTGTGGCCGTTGCGTTCGTTGCCCTGGTACGTGGGGTCGCACATGCGGTCGAAGCCCTTGCCCTCGTCGTTCGGGATCAGGGTGCTGGAGCCGTCCGACTCGCCGGGCGGCTTGACCCAGACGTAGGCGTCGATGTCCGGCGCCGGGGCCGCCCTCGGGCGCTCGCCGAGGCCCGCGCCGTCCTGGTTGCACCAGTTGCCGGCGTGGATCCGGCGGTCGACGCGGGACTGGTCGACGAAGGTGCCGACGTCGGTGGAGGTGCTCGCCGCGGTGGGCCGGGCGGGTCCGCCCCAGCCGTTGCGGGACGTGTCGATCAGCATGCCGATACCGGGGTCGAAGCCGATGGAGACCAGCTTGCGGCGGAACGCCTGGGCGAACGACAGCTCGTCGACGTAGTTGTTCCAGTCGATCCACCGGGACTGGCGCACCGAGGTGCCGTTCACCGTCGTGGTGACGGTGAAGTACGGCTCGGTCAGCGCCGAGTAGTTCGCCGTGTTGGTGATGAAGCCGTGCACGGTACGGACGTCGCCGGACGCCCGCGCCGCCTCGAGCATGGCGTCCGCGGACGGGCCGAAGTTCGAGTCCCAGCCGATCCAGCCGTGGTGGGCGGCGTCGAGGTAGTTGTAGGCGTTCGGGATGGCGCCGAGCTTGCGCAGGGCGTACCCGATGCCCTGCACGTAGCCGCCGTTCTGCTTCATCGTGGCGCAGGTGGCGACGTTGGTGTTGGTGACCAGGTTCGGCAGAGAGTCGATCTCGACGATGTTGACGATGCGCAGGTCGCGGTACTTCGGGTCGCCCTGGATCGCGGCGATCGGGTCGATGTACTCGGTCTGGTAGCGCGGCAGGTCGTCGACGCCGAGTTCGCCGTTGGAGGCCAGCGCCGAGCAGTCGCGGCCGGGCAGGTTGTAGATGACGAACTGGGCGTAGCCGGCGCCCTGGGCGAGGGCGGCGTCCAGATGCGCCCGCAGGCCCCTCTTCGTCGCGGTGCCGTCGATCGCGGCGATCCGGTCCAGCCACACCGCGGTCGGGTTGCCGGAGACGCGGTGGCCGCCGGGCTCCGCCTCGGCCTGGGCCTTCCATTCGGGGTCGACGTATCCGCGGGCGTCCGCGTACGGATTGCCGACCCGGTCGCCGGGCGGCGGATCGGAGGGCGGCGGCGGATCGGAGGGCGGCGGCGCGGCGCCGGTGCAGCGCGTGCCGTCGAGGGTGAACGAGGCCGGGGCGGCGTTGGTGCCGGAGTGGCCCGCGTTGAAGCCCAGCGTGGCCGTGGCGCCGGTCGCCAGGGAGGACGCGGAGGACGGGGCGGTGACGTCGACGTGCCGCCCGGTCTGGGTGAAGGTGCCGTTCCAGCCCTGGGTGATCCGCTGGTCGCCGGCGAAGTCCCAGGCCAGGGTCCAGCCGCCGGTGATGGGGTCACCGAGGTTGGTCACCGCCAGGGCGGCGGTGAACCCGGTGTCCCACTGCTGGACCGAGTAGGCGACCCGGCAGCCGGCCGCGGCGGCGGCCTGGGGGGAGGCGACGGCGACGCCGGCACCGGTGAGTACGAGGACGGCGGCCGCGGCGGTCAGGCCGCGGGCCGCGCCGGGGCGACGTGGTCTCATGGCGAGCGCTCCTGGGGACGGGGCGGCGCCCGGGGCAGGCGCTGCCGGGGAGGCCACCGGGGCGATCGACGAACGTCACTGACCGGTGGCCGCTTCAGCGTATGGGAGCGCTCCCATGTCGGCAATGAGTCACGGGCACGAAACCGGTACGCCATAGTGGAGATCATGAGCCGCGCTGCCGCCGTCCGCCGTGGACTGCTCTTCGCCGTCCGCTACGAGATGCGGCTCTGGAGCGCACTTTATCGGTGGATCGCCCGCAAGCCCCCGTACGGCAGTGGTCCCGGCGTCGCCGTGTTCCCGTACGCCGGCGCGGCCACCGGGCTCTTCGGCGTCTTCATCGGGCTCTCCGCCGTCGAGATCCCGATTCTCCACCTCATCCTGCCCTGGCAGACCGCCCGGACCATCTCGCTGATCATCGGGGCGTACGGCCTCGTGTGGATGATCGGGCTGCTGGCCACGTTGCGCGTGTATCCGCATCTGCTGACGCCGTCGGCGCTGGTCGTGCGCAACAGCCTCACGCTGCGGGTGGAGATCCCCTGGGATGCCGTCGCCCAGGTCGAGGTGCGCCGGCGCTCGATGCCGCCCGGCGGCAGCATCCAGGTCGAGGAGGCCGGCGACCAGCGGATCCTCTCGCTCGCCGTGGCCAGTCAGACCAGTGTCGACGTGCTGCTGGCCCGGCCGCTGACCGTCGACGTGAAGAAGGCCGGCACCGATCCGGTCACGCAGATCCGCCTGCACGCCGACGACCCGGAGGCCCTGGTCGCGGCGGCGCGGGAACGGCTGCCATCCACCGCCCCGTGAGGACCGGGCATTCGGTAGGCTGCCGCCACTGCGGACGCGACGACGGGAGCCGACCATGATGGAGATCGGTCTGCGCGTGGTGGCCGACGACGACCTCGACGCCATCTATCAGCAGATGCGCGACCCCGAGGCGGTCCGGATGGCGGCGTTCACCGCCGAGGACCCCGACGACCGGGTCGCCTTCGACGAGCATCTCGTCCGGCTGCGGACCTCGCCGGAGATCAAGCTGCGGGCGATCACGGTCGGCGGGGAGCTCGCCGGGACGATCGCGAGTTTCGCCGTCGGCAGCGACACCGAGATCACGTACTGGCTGGGCCGGGACTGGTGGGGCCGGGGCGTCGCCACCACCGCGGTCCGGATGTTCCTGGACACCGTTCCCGTGCGTCCCATCACGGCCCGGGCCGCCAGCGACAACGCCGGCTCGCTCGCGGTGCTGCGCAAGGCGGGCTTCCGGGTGGTCGGCAAGGAGGTCGCGTACGCCACGGCGCGCGGCCGGGAGATCGAGGAGACCGTACTGCGCCTGGACGGGCCTCAGGCGGATTAGGCCTTAGGATCGCCGGATGGTGATCGTCGTCCCCTACCACCAGGACGAGCGGCTCCCCGGCGACCTGCTGCCGCTGCCCGGCCGGGAGCCGGTGCTGGTCGTCGACCCGGAGCTGCCGCCCGGTGATCTGTGGACCCGCCTGGCGGCCCTCGACGAGGCGGTGGCCGCCGCGGTGGCCGATGCGCCGGGCCCGGTCACGGTCGTCTCCGGCGACTGCCTGATGGCGGTCGCCGCGCTCGCCGGCGCCCAGCGTGCCGGCCTGGACCCGGCCCTCGTGTGGTTCGACGCGCACGGCGACGTGCACACCCTGGCGTCCTCCACGTCCGGCTACCCCGGCGGGCTCTCCCTGCGGCTGGCCATGGGCGGCGATCCGGCGCTCCTGGCGGACCGCCTCGGCCTGCGCCCGGTGGTCGAGGAGCGGGTCCTGCTGGTCGGCGCGCGCGACCTGGACCCGGCGGAGGTGTCCTTCCTCGCGGCCAGCCGGGTCCGCCGGACGACCGTCACCGGCCTCTGCGCCGCCGACGCCCCGCCGGGCCCGCTGATCGTGCACGTCGACCTGGACGTGGTCGACCCGGCGGAGCTGCCGGGCCTGCTCTTTCCGGCGCCGGGCGGCCCGCCGGCGTCCGAGGTGGTCGCGGCGGTGCGGCGGTTGCGAGCCACCGGCCGGGTCGCGGTCCTCGACATCGCGTGCCCGTGGCAGCGCGTCGCGGATCCGTCCGGTCGCACCGCGCTGCTGGACGCGCTGATCCCCCGGGACCGGGCCGCCGGGCAATGACGACGCCGGTGCCCCGCCGCGACGGCGGAGCACCGGCATCTACCCCTCGTGAAGGTCTCTGGCGCGCCCGCTCAGGAATAGAAGCGGGCGGGCATGGCCGCCTGCCGGGCGGTCCGGTTGCGCAGGCGCAGGCGCAGCAGCAGGCCGACGCCGAGGAACACGAGCACCGCACCGACGATCAGGCCCGGTCCCAGCAGCGACGGCGTGCCGCCGCTGGACGAGGCCGGGACCCCGGCGATGGTGTCGCCCGTCCGATCGGGCTGCGGCGTGGCCTCCTCGTCCTCGGCGGCGGACTCCTCCGGCTCCGGCGACGGCGACTCGGTGGGTGTCGTGGAGCGCTCCTGCCCGACGACGGGACTCTGCCCCGACGTCTCCTGTAGCAGGGTGCCGCCCGCGGTGAACGCCTGGGACGCGAAGACGACCCGGCCGCTCTCGGCGTCGTCGTCGATGCTGACCCGGTAGCGGGCGGTGACCGTACGGCCACGGCACAGCTCGCCCGGGTCGAGCTGCTGGTCGGTGATCCGCGCGATGTCGTCGTCGCGCTCGACCTGGACGGGGAAGTCGTCGTCGTCCTCCACCCGCTCCACCTCGACCTCGTCGAGGTCGGGGCCCTCGACCTGCAGTACGAGCGACCACCGCACCTTCTGGCAGCGGCGGCGGTCGCTCGACGCCACGACGGTGAGGGTCCGGCTCTCGGCTCCGGCCCCGAAGGTCGGCGGCAGCTCGGTGATGCGTACCTCGAAGCCGGGTTCCACCGCGGTGGCCCGGCCGGGAACGGCGAGGGTCGCCACGGCCACGGCCAGGGCGGTCGCCGCCAGCGCAGCGCGATGCCGCACAGCAATCATCTCCTCACGGAACGTCGTCGATGGACCCGCATCACGAGGTAGTTCGGCGCAGCGGCGCGAAAGGTTCACCGCGAGCGCAGGATCACTGCCGCCGAGACATTCTCTTTCGCCGCTCTTAAGGTGCTCTGGTGGGCATCCTCCCTGGTCAAAGCCGTTTGGCGTGGGTGGGTTACCAGGCCCGTGCACACTCGCCGGTAATTAAGTTCCGGAACGTTCATCCGAACCGGCCCGCCACACGTAGATGGGGGAGGGCAGGGACCGGCGACGACGCACCGTGAGGAAAGGAAGGACACCTACCGGACCGCCCGACAGTAACGAGCGCGGGGCATCCCCCACGGATGCCGGCGTCTGCGAACGCCCACGACGGACGCCTTGACCGCTGCGGAGAACGAGGAGCCATGGCCCGGACGAAGACGCAAGAACGATCCACCAGTCGGGTGGACGTCGAGATGGGATCCACGGGTGGCCGGACACCACCCTCCAAGCTCACCGTCGCCCTGTTCGGCACGTCGATCCTCGCGGCGCTGTGGTCCGTGATGATGCTCATCCCGGCCGGCCGCGTCGCATGGGTCTACATCTTCTACTACCTCGAGTTCTACATGGGCGTCGTGTCGCTCGTGTCGCTCTCGATCACGATCATGGTCGGACTGGTCTCCACCGACCGCCTGGTGCTCTCGATCCGCCAGCGCCTGCTGCTGCAGTCCGCCCACCGGACCACCGGCGTCATGGCCATCGCCGCCCTCGGCGTGCACGTCTGGACCAAGTTCGCCGAGGAACACATCGGGCTGATCGACATCTTCATCCCGTTCATGTACCAGGGCTTCAACAGGGTCTTCGTCGGGTTCGGCACGGTTTCCGGCTGGATCATGGTGATGGTGATGTGGACCGGCATCGCCCGGGCCCGGTTCATCGGTCGCGGCAAGCCGTGGATGTGGCGCGCCGTGCACAGCGTCTCCTACCTGATGTGGCCGATCGCCCTGCTGCACGGGCTCAACGCGGGCCGGCCCGCCGCCGCCTGGGTCAACGTCAGCTACGTCGTCTGCGTGCTCGGCGTACTCATCGGCCTCGCGGTCCGCATCGCGGTCAGCCTCAACCGCCGCAAGGACTTCGCGTCGCAGGCGGGCACGGCGGGCGGCGGCACCGGCGGTATGAAGCCGGTCGGCGCGATGGCGTCCACCGCGCCCATCGCCAAGGGCCGCGGTGCGCGTACGCGGCGTGAGGACCCGATGGTCTCCGACCGTGGCAACGCCGTAGAGGCATGGGTGCCCGCCGCCCCGGCCCGTCCCGCCGAGCCCGCCGCCCGGCCGGCCAAACCGTCGGAGCCCGCCCCGGTCAGCGCCGCCCCGGTCGACGCGCCGCCCGCCGAGCGCCGCCCGCGCCGCCGCGTCGACGAGGACGAGCGCGCCCGGCGCCGCCGCGACTTCGACGACGCGCCCACGCAGCGCTGGGAGTTCGAGGACGAGGACGAGATGCCGGCGAGGCGCTCCCGCTACGCCGACGACGCCCCGGCCCCGCGCCAGCGCCGCGCCGCCGCGGCCGAGCGGTTCGACGAGCCGACCCGGCCGATCTCGCGCCGCGCCCTCGAGGAGAGTCCGCGCCGCTACGCCGACGACGACGAGATGCCGGCCCCGACCGGCCGCCGCCGGGCCGGCGACGCCTACGAGGAGACTCCCCGTCCCCGCTCGCGCCGCCACGCCGACGCCGAGCTCGACGACGAGCCGGCCCCGCGCTCCCGGGGCCGCCGCCACGCGGGCGACGACGACGCCGCGACGGTCCCGCGGGGCCGCCGGGCGCCGGACGACATGCCGCGGTCGCGGTACGCCGACGACGAGCCGGCGCGGCCCCGCCGGTATGCCGACGACGACCGGTACGCCGACGACGACCGGCACGCCGACGCCCCGCGCCGCCGCGCCGCCCGGTACGCCGAGGACGAGCCGCCCCGCCCGGCGCGTTCCTCCCGCTACAGCGAGGAGCGTCCCGTCCGCGAGACGCGTTCCCCCCGCTACACCGAGGAGGACGACGATGCGCCCCGGGCCCGGCGCGACCGGGGCGCCGACATCGATCGCGCCGACTCGGGGCGGCACAGCCGCAGCGAGTTCGTGGACCTGGCCGGTGGGGAGCCGGCCGGCGACTACGACGACCCGAACTACATGGAGCCCGACGAGACGCCGACCCTCGTGGACATGGCGCAGCGGCGGGCCCGCAAGGCGACACAGCAGGAACCCGTGCGTACCGGGTCGGGCCGGGGGGCCCGCCGGGGATCCCGGTCACGTACGACCGATGAGGCGGCTGACGACCGGTACTGGGCGCAGTTGCGAGGGGAAGCACAGTGATGCAGCGCAGGGGATTCATCAGGGGACGCCGCGGCCTGGCCGCGTGGAGCGGGGCGTCGGCGTGAGCGGCAGCAAGGTTCCGCCCGTCACCTCGATCGGCACGCCGCGGCTCACGGCGGGGTTCGACGAGTACGGGCGGCTCGACCTCCTGGCGCACCAGGAGGTGCACGGCGGATTCGCCGCCCTCTCCAGCGGGGAACTGATCGGCCTCGCCGACCGGATCGAGCTGCGCGGGCGCGGCGGCGCGGGATTCCCGTTCGCCCGCAAGGTGCGCGCGGTGCTCGACTCGTGCCGGCGCCAGGACCTGCCGCCGATCATCGTCGTCAACGCCACCGAGGGCGAGCCGCCCTCGTGGAAGGACAAGGCGATCCTCACCCGGGCGCCGCATCTGATCCTCGACGGCGCCGCGCTGGCCGCGGCCGCGCTCGACGCCGAGGAGATCGTGATCGGCGTCGCCGACGACGGCATCGGCCAGGACTCGCTCGCCGCGGCCCTCGCCGAGCGCCGGATGCCGGTGCCCACCCGGATCGTCACCGTGCCGCACCGGTTCATCTCCGGTGAGGGCGGCGCCCTGGTCCGCGGCATCAACGGCGAAGCGCACATCCCGCCCGGGCGCAAGGTGCGCTCCAGCGACAACGGCGTCGCGGGCCTGCCCACGCTGCTCTCCAACGCGGAGACCTACTCGCAGCTCGCCATCGCGGCCCGGCTGGGGCCGTGGGAGTACAACGCGGTCGGCATCCCCGAGGAGCCGGGCACGGTCATGCTGACCGTCGGCGGCTCGTCGACCGCCCCCGCCGTGGTCGAGGCACCCACCGGTACCCCGCTCATGGAGGTGCTGGAGATGTGCGGCGCGGACATCGGCCCCGGCCTGCTGGTCGGCGGCTACCACGGCAAGTGGATCAGCGCCGAGGCGGCCAAGACGGTCACCATCTCGCGCAAGGGGTTCGCCAAGGTCGGCGGCACGCTCGGCGCCGGCATGCTGATCCCGATCGGCTCGCAGACCTGCCCGCTGGGCGAGGTCGCCCAGGTCGTGCAGTATCTCGCCGGCGAATCCGCCGGACAGTGCGGCCCGTGCCGGCTCGGCCTGCCCGACCTGGCCCGGGCGGTGACCCTGGTGGCGCTCGGCGGCAGCGCCCTGGAGAACGTGCGCCAGGCCGCCGGCGTGGTCAAGGGCCGCGGTGCGTGCAGCCACCCGGACGGCACCTCGCGCTTCGCCCTCTCCGCGCTCGAGGTCTTCGCCCGCGACGTCGAACTGCACGCCAACGGCGAGGGCTGCGGCAAGCAGGTACGGGGCATCCTGCCGCTGCCGTACCACCAGCAGCAGGGCGCGCGGAAGCTGGCGCTGGACTGGTCGCGGTGCGACGGGCACGGGCTCTGCTCGGCGGTCGCGCCCGAGATCATCCGGCTGGACGCGAACGGCTTCCCCGCGTTCCCGCAGACCCCGCTGCCGCCGTGGCTGGAGAACGGCGCGCGCAAGGCCGTCAACGTCTGCCCGGCCCTGGCGCTGCGGCTCACGGAGGCGGGCAAGAAGTGAGAGTCAGGGTCCTGCTCGCGACGGCCGCCGTGCTCGCGGCGGCCGGCTGCGGCACCACCGCGGCTCCCGCGGCCCCGCCGCCCGCGGCCGTGCCGTCTACCGCCGTGCCGTCTACCGCCGTGCCGTCTACCGCTCCGCCCTCTGCCGCCGCGCCGTCCGCTCCGGGGCCGGCGGGCGGGGCAGCGGCCGTCACGGTGCCCGCGTCACTGACGTTCACGGGCCGGACCCTCGACGGCAAGCCGTTCGACGCCGCCACCCTGGCGGGCAAGCCCACGATCCTGTGGTTCTGGGCGCCGTGGTGCGCGACCTGCGCCAGCCAGGCCATGTCCATCGCCGACGTCCGCGAGGAGTACGGCGACCGCCTCAACATCCTGGGCATCGCCGGCATGGGCGGCAACAAAGAGATGCACGAGTTCGTCTCCGACCTCGAGGTGGGCTCCGTGCCCCACCTCGACGACGAGCCCGGCGAACTCTGGAAGAAGTTCGGCATCACCGAGCAGAGCACGTACGTGATCATCGACCGAACCGGCCGAACCGTCGTCTCCGGCTACCTCGACGATCTGCAGCTGACGTCGAAGGTCAAGGCTCTGGTGGCCTGAGCTGTGGAGGCGCCGCTGCTGCTCGCGCTCACGGCCGGGATGCTCGGTGCCGTCAACCCGTGCGGCTTCGCGCTGCTGCCGGCGTACCTGTCCGTCCTGATGGCCTCGGACGACGGCGGGCCGAACCGGCCGCGCGCGGGTCTCGCCGCCCTGCGCCGGGCCCTGGGCTGCACGGCCGCGCTGACGCTGGGCTACGTCACGGTCTTCGCGGGCTTCGGCCTGGTCCTCACGCCGCTGGCGGGGTGGCTGCAGCCGCGCCTGCCGTGGCTGACCGTGGTCCTCGGGGTGGGCCTGGCGCTGCTCGGCGGCTGGCTGCTCGCGGGCCGGTCGCTGCCCGTGCCGGGCCGGGGGATGCGGGCGCCGCGGTTGACCGGCACGGCGGCGTCGATGGTGCTCTTCGGCATGGCGTACGCGGTGGCGTCGCTCGGCTGCGCGATCGGGCCGTTCCTCGCGCTCGTCGCCTCGAGCCTGCGCGCGGGATCCGTCGGCGCGGGCCTGGCACTGTTCGTCAGCTACGCGGCGGGCATGGGGCTGGTCATCGGCGTCACCGCGGTCGCGGTCGCGCTGGTCCGGGTCTCGGCGCTGGCCCGGCTGCGACGGCTCGCGGCGTACGTCCCCCGGGCCGGCGGCGCCGTGCTCGTGGCCGCCGGCGCGTACGTGGCCTACTACGGCTGGTACGAGCTGCGCCTCGTCGGCGACCGGCGCGCCTCCGGGCGCGATCCCGTGGTCAACGTCGCCTCGGACCTCCAGCGGGAGCTGAGCGACCTGGTCGCTCGGGTAGGCGCGGGCTGGTTCGTGCTCGCGCTGGCCGTCCTCGTGCTGG
This sequence comes from Couchioplanes caeruleus, assembly GCF_003751945.1. Taxonomy (NCBI): domain Bacteria; kingdom Bacillati; phylum Actinomycetota; class Actinomycetes; order Micromonosporales; family Micromonosporaceae; genus Couchioplanes; species Couchioplanes caeruleus. The sequence goes on from NZ_RJKL01000001.1 coordinate 7,930,351, forward strand.
CCGCGCTCCTGCTGTCGCGCCGCCGCACCCCGGCGGGAGGCTGATCGATCGTGGACATCGCGGACCGCGCGGACCCGCTGCGCCGGGGCGACCCCGGGTGGCTGGGCGAGTACCGGCTGCTCGGCCGGCTCGGCTCGGGCGGCATGGGCGTGGTCTACCTGGCCGAGGACCGCGACGACGCGCTCGTCGCGATCAAACTGATCCACTCCTCGCTGTCGCACGACCCGGAGTTCCGGCACCGGTTCCGCAGTGAGGTCGAGCGCGCCCGTCAGGTGCCCTCGTTCTGCACGGCCGAGGTGCTCGACGCCGACCTCGACCACGATCCGCCGTACCTGGTCGTCGAGTACGTGGACGGGCCGAGCCTGGCCGACGTGGTGGAGGAGCGGGGCCCGCTGCGGTCCGCCGCGCTGCACTCGCTGGCCGTCGGGGTGGCCACCGCGTTGTCCGGCATCCACGGCGCCGGCGTCATCCACCGCGACCTCAAACCGGACAACGTGCTGCTCGCGCCGGGCAGCCCGAAGGTGATCGACTTCGGCATCGCCCGGGCCTTCGAGGCGACCAGCCAGCTCACGCGCACCGACCAGATGGTGGGCACGGTGGCGTACATGGCGCCGGAGCGGTTCTCGTCCGACCCGGGCACGGCGCTGACCGCGGCGGCGGACGTGTTCGGGTGGGGCTGCGTGGTGGCGTACGCCGGCACCGGACGGACGCCGTTCCAGGGCGACTCGCCGACCTCGACCGCCGCCCGGATCCTCACCCAGCCGCCGCATCTGGACGGCCTGCCGCAGCCGCTGCGGGACCTGGTCGAGCTCGCCCTGGCCAAGGACCCCCGGGACCGCCCGAGCGCCCGGGAACTGGTGGACCTGCTGCTGGGCGACCGTCCCGCCGTACGCCCGCCGGCACGGCCGCAGGCCCCGGCCGCCGCACCGCCGCGGCCGCAACCCCCGGCCGCCGCACCGCCTCGGTCGGCACCTCACGACCACCGGACGCTCGTCGCTCTCGACCGCCGGACGCTGGTCGCGGCGCCGGGCGGTGGCGCACCGGCGCCGGCCCGCGGTGGGCGCGCCCGCGGCCACACCCTGCTGGCCACCCTGGCCGTGCTGCTCGTCCTCGCCGGCATCGGCACCGTCGGCTTCGTGCTGAACGCAGGCGCGAGGAGCCGTACGCCGATCGCGACGTCGCCTTCCCCGGGCGGCGGCGTGGGGGCCGGAGCGCAGACGTCCCCGGACCCCTCCGAGGAGCGGGAGCCGGAGGAACCCACCGGCGGCGAGCCGCTCATCCAGGACTCCCTGGACCGGCCCGGGCAGTGGTTCGACAGCCAGACCCGCGCGGGGGACGCCCGGTGCGTCACCCGCGGTGGTCTGCGCGCCGAGCTGGCCGGCAGCGGCGCCTTCCAGTGCCTCGGGCCCACCGACGACGTTCCGGACGACGCCGGGATCGAGGTGAGCACCACCCTGCTGACGGCCGGGAGCTGCGCCGTCATCTGGTTCCACTGGGACGACGAGGCCGGCGGTCAGGCCCTGGACGTCTGCCAGGACGAGATCGCTGTGGCCACCGACACGCCGTCCGGCCGTAGCGTCCTGGGCCGCGTGCGGCTCGAGGACCGTGTCCCGCTGCGGGAGCCGACCCGGATCCACCTCGTCGTGCGCGAGGGAGCGGCCCAGGTCTTCCTGGCAGGCGAGTTCGTGGGCAAGCTCGCCCTGCCCGGCGGCGGTCCGGACACGGGCCAGGTCAGGCTGGGTCTGAGCGCCGAGGAGGAGGGCGCCGGTCCGCCGTACGCGGTCAGCTTCGCCGACGTCGACATCCGCTCCCTCCCGGCCGCAGGCTGAGCGCAAGTGTCGGTTGCGCAGCAACCGGAGCACGGGTCTTCGCGCGCAGTGACAGCGCCCGATAGGGTGCCATCCTGACGGGGGTGATCCTCCGCGTCCATGCGGCGCGGAGAGGGTGGCGATCGAGCCGCCGGGGGCGTAGGAGCAGCGATCATGACGGACGAGCGGACGACCCCGCTGCGCCCGGGAGACCCGAGCCGGCTCGGGCGGTACGAGCTGATCGGCCGGCTCGGCGAGGGCGGCATGGGCACCGTCTATCTGGCGCGGGCCGACGGCACTCTGGTGGCGGTGAAGATGGTCCGCGCCGACCTCGCGTCCGACGACGCGTTCCGGCGCCGCTTCCGCAGCGAGGTCAACCGGATCCGCCAGGTGCCGCCGTTCTGCACCGCCGAGATCCTCGACGCCGACCCGGACTACGAGCAGCCCTACCTGGTCGTCGAGTACGTCGACGGGCCCAACCTCGCCGACGTGGTCGCGGAGCGCGGCCCGCTGACCGCCGCCAACCTGCACGGCGTCGCGATCGGGGTGGCCACGGCGCTCACCGCGATCCACGGCGCCGGCGTCATCCACCGCGACCTCAAGCCGCGCAACGTCCTGCTCGCCCCGGGCAGCCCGAAGGTCATCGACTTCGGCATCGCCCGGCCGATGGAGGCCACCAGTGGGCACACCCAGACGGGCGAGGTCGTCGGGACCGTCGCGTACATGGCGCCCGAGCGCTTCGGCGACGACACGACGCTGATCACCCCGGCCGCCGACGTCTTCGCGTGGGGCGGGGTGGTCGCGTACGCGGGCACCGGTCGTACGCCCTTCGGCGCCGACTCGCCGGCCGCGACCGCGGCCCGGATCCTGACTCGCCCGCCGGACCTGGCCGGCCTGAGCGGGCCGTTGCGCGACCTGGTCGCGCACGCCCTGGAGAAGGATCCGGCCAACCGGCCCACCGCCCGGGAACTGCTCGACCTGCTCGTCGCGGGCCCGCGACAGCCGGCACCCGCCGCGGCGGCGCTGGCACACCAGCCGGGCCTGCGCGTCGCGGCGGAGGAGGCCCAGGCGGCCACCGGGTATCACAGCGCCCGCCAGTTGACCGCGCTCGCGCCGCAGAGTGAGCTGGTCGGATACACCGAGGACGCGATCGTCACCCAGCCGGTGCCGCCCTCGCCGGTGGCTCCCCCGACCCCGTTCGGTCACGATCCGCATCCGCGGCGGCGCTGGGTGCTGCCGGCGGCGGTGGCCCTGCTGCTGGTGGCGCTCCTGGCCGCGGGCGGTCTCACCGCGAAGTTCTGGCCGCGGGGCGGTGGCGGCGCGGCGGGCGGGGTGGCGGCGACCACGACCCCGGCGACCGAAAGCGGGCAGGTGGTTCGCGGCGGAGCCGGAAACCCGCCGCTGCTGACGGACGAGCTGCGGCGGCCGCGGCTCTGGCAGGCCTCCAACGACCGCAAGGAGAAGGCCACCTGCTCCTTCCGCGACGGCCTGGTCGTGCGCCGGGAGAAGAGCGGCGTCTACCGTTGCCGGGGCCCGCTCGACGCCGTGCCGGACGACATGCGGGCCGAGGTCGGCGTCCGGATTCTGACCCCGGACAGCTGTGCCACCATCTGGCTGCGCTTCCGCGGCGTTCAGGGATACCAGGTCCGCGTCTGCGAACGCAACGTCTACATCGGTACGCACAAGTCGGCCGACATCCAGGTGCTCCGGACCTTCCCGCTCGACGACGCCCCGCTGAGCGTCGGCGGCGCACCGACGAAGATCACGCTGAACGTGGTCGGGGGCATGCTCGAGATTCTCCGCGACGGCAAACCGGTCGGCAGCGTACGGCTCACCGACCGGGACCTCACGAGCGGGCGGGTCGTGCTGGGCATCTACACGGAGCAGTGGGCCCGCGAGGACGGCCCGTACGAGGTGGCGTTCTCGGACATCACGATCTGGTAGGCCGGCCGCTCGGTCGGCTGGCTGCTCAGGCGGGGCGGCGGGTCAGGTGGGGCGGCGGGTGACGGCGCCGGCCGTGGCGAGGGTTCCGATCGAGGCGAGGGCGGCGTCGCGGTCGGCGCCGAGGCCGCTGAGCAGGCTCACGAACATGGGCACCAGGACGCGCTCGACGCCGTCGTCGCCGAAGTAGCCGCCGACGTCGAGCATCACGTACCCGTGCATCGCCGTCCAGAGCTGGCCGGCGATCGCCAGGGGATCGGCGCTACGGAGCCGGCCCTGCTCCACGGCGCGGCGGGCGGCCGCCACGATCTCGTCGAACGTGTACCGGCCGCGCTCGCGCTCGCCGGCGGTCCGCGGGCGGTACGTGCCCAGCGAGGCGGTGCCGAACATGACGGCGTACAGATGGGGATTCTGCCGGGCGTGGACCAGGTAGGCACGGCCCAGGCTGGCCAGGTCGGTGATCGCGTCGTCCGTGGCCGGGACCTCGACGAGCAGCGCGGCCAGCCGGGAGAAGCCCTCCGCGACCACGGCGTCGGCGAGGTCGGGCATGGAACCGAAGTGCGTGTAGACCGCCATCGTCGAGGTGTCGGCCTCGGTGGCGACCCGGCGCAGCGTGAGCGCGGAGGGGCCCTCCTCGGCGAGCAGGCGGGCGGCGCCTTCGAGCAGGCGTACGCGCACCGCGGGGTTCGCACGGCGTTCGGTCACCCGCTGATCGTAGTGCTATAGCAATTGATATAGCGGGTGCTAACGTGTCGGGCGGAGGTGTCCTTCATGACTGAGTGGGACGCGATCGTCATCGGCTCGGGCCTCGGCGGGCTCACCTGCGCCGCCTATCTCACGGCGGCCGGGAAGCGCACGCTGGTGCTCGAGCAGAACCAGGTTGCCGGCGGCTGCAGCCAGGTCTTCCGACGCAAGGGCAACCGGTACGAGTTCGACGTCGGCATGCACTACATCGGCGAATGTCACCCTGGCGGGCGCATGACGACGGCACTGCGCGGCCTCGGCCTCGAGGACCGGGTCCAGTTCCGCCGGCTCGACCCCGACGCCCACTCCACCCTGGTGTTCCCCGGGCTGACATTCCGGGTGCCCAGTGACTGGGACACCTACCTGGCCCGGCTGATCGAGGCGTTCCCCGACCAGCGGCGTGGCCTGCGGGTCTGCATCGGCATCCTGCGGCGCATCGGCGCCGAGTTGCGCACCGCCGTGTTGCCCCGGCGTACCGTGCGTAGCCTGCTGCGGTTCGCGCGCACGGCGCCGACCGTCGCCGCCGTCGGGCAACTGCCGCTGACCTGGCTGTTCAATGTCTGCCGGCTCAGCCCGCTCGCCCGGGCGGTGATCGTCGGCGAGTGCGGAGACTACGGGACGCCCCCCTCGCGGGCCTCGGTCGCCCTGCACGGCGGCTTCCTCGACCACTACCTCACCGGCGGTGCCTGGTATCCCCGCGGCGGCGGCCAGGTCGTCCCGGCCCACCTCATCGACGTCATCCAGACCCACGGCGGACGGGTACGCACCAAGGCGCGCGTCACCCGCATCCTGGTCGAGAACGGCGCCGCGGCCGGGGTCGAGCTCGACGGCGGCGAGACGATCCACGCCCCGATCGTGGTATCGGGCGCCGACCTCAAACGCACGTACCTCGACCTCGTCGGCCGCGACCACCTCGCGCCGGCCACCGTCGCCCGCGTCGCGCGCTACCGTATGGCGCTGCCCCTGTTCAGCGTCTATCTCGGACTCGACATCGACCTCACCGAGCACCTGCCCAACAGCACGTACTGGTGCTACCCGCACACCGACGTGGAAAAGGTCTACCGCGACGCCTACGAAGGCCGCATCCCGGACGAGATGCCCATCTTCCTCACCTCGGCCACCACCAAGGACCCGGGCAACCCGCACGCCGCACCGCCCGGCCACAGCACACTCGAGGTGATGTGCCTCGCCCCGCAGGGCACGTTCTGGCCCGGCGGCGACGGTTACCGCCAGGACCCGGCGTACGCGACGCTCAAGGACACCCTCACCGAGCGGCTGATCGACCGCGCCGCCACGGTGATCCCCGAGCTGCGCCGGCACATCGTCTGGCAGGAGGCGTCCAGCCCGCCCACCCACGAGCGGTTCACGCTGTCCAGCCTCGGCTCCTGCTACGGCATCGAGATGGCCGCCGACCAGATCGGCCCCCGCCGGCCGGGCCCGCGCACCGAGATCCCCGGCCTGTGGCTCACCGGCGCCAGCACCACCTGGGGCAACGGCATCGTCGGCGCCGTCAGCAGCGGCCTCGGCACGGCGGGCGCGATCCTGCGCCGCCCGCTCAGCGCCGAGGTCAAGGCGGGCGCGGTGATCGCCGACCCGGCCAGGCTCACCCCGATCGGCCCCGGCTGGGACCCGCTCGCGGTCTCCAAACCCAGCTCCCCGCTCCGCCGCCGCCCCCGCGTCCCGGCCGAGTAGCCGCCGCGCCGCCTGCCACGGCGCACGATGATCTCGCGGGCCCGATGGCGGGGTTCACCGCAGGGCCGCCGCGTCGCAACCCCTCGGGTCATCCGTCGTGGGGAGGTCGCGGACTACTGCTCGCGGGGCATATCTGAAGCAGATGAGGCAGACCGGCCGCCGCGCCGTCGGCGCGCCGTCGGCGCGCCGGGCCGCTGGGGTGCCGGGCCGCTGGGGTGCCGGGCCGCTGGGGTGCCGGGCCGCTGGGGTGCCGGGCCGCTGGGGTGCCGGGCCGCTGGGGTGCCGGGCCGCTGGGGTGCCGGGCCGCTGGGGTGCCGGGCCGCTGGGGTGCCGGGCCGCTGGGTGTGCCGGGCGCCGGGGCGCCGCGGGTGCGGGCGGACACGTGACGTGCCCACCCGCTGCCCGACAGGGTTCTTGCCCGCGGATCGATACTCGCCTTTCGCGGGCCGGTGCCGGTTCGCCGCGGGTCAGTCCTTGGCGAGACCGGCGCGGCGCAGGGCGTCGGCCATCGCGCCGCCGTTGAAGCTGGTGCCGCCGGCGCCCTGGCCTCCCGAGGCCTGGCCGCCGCGGCGCTGTTGGCCTGCGCCCTGGCGCTGGGCGCCGCCCTGGCGGGGCTGGCCCCCGTCCCGGCCGCCGGCTCGCTGACCGTCACGGCCGCCCTGCTGACCATTCCGGCCGCCCTGCTGACCGTCCCGGTCGCCCTGCCGGGCGTCGCCGCTCTGCCGGGAGCCTCCGCCCTGCCGGGAGCCTCCGCCCTGCCGGGTGTCACGGGCCCCGGACCGGGCGTCGCCGGCCTCGCGCGGTCCGGCCGGTCGTCCGTCGCGGCCGCCTCCGGGGCCGCGGCGGTCGCCGCCACCCTGGCGGGGCTCGTCGGTCAGGCGCATCGTCAGCGAGATGCGCTTGCGGGCCTCGTCCACGTCGACCACGCGGACCTTGACCACGTCGCCGGACTTCACGATCTCGCGCGGATCCTTCACGAAGGTGTTCGACAGCGCCGACACGTGGACCAGGCCGTCCTGGTGGACGCCGACGTCGACGAATGCGCCGAACGCCGCCACGTTGGTCACCACGCCCTCCAGGACCATGCCCGGCTGCAGGTCGGCGATCTTCTCGACGCCCTCGGCGAAGGTGGCGGTGGTGAAGGCCGGGCGGGGGTCGCGGCCCGGCTTCTCCAACTCGCGGAGGATGTCGGTGATCGTGGGGAGGCCGACGGTGTCGGTGACGAACCGCTCCGGCTTCAGGGCGCGCAGGATGGGACTGTTGCCCATGGCGCTGCGCAGATCGGTGCCCGCCTCGGCGAGGATCGTGCGGACCACCGGATAGGACTCCGGGTGCACGCTGGAGGCGTCGAGCGGGTCGTCGCCGTCCGGGATGCGCAGGAAGCCGGCGCACTGCTCGAACGCCTTCGGGCCGAGTCGGGCGACCTTCTTGATGTCCTTGCGGCTGCGGAACGGGCCGTTGGCGTCGCGGTGCAGCACGATGTTCTCGGCCAGGCCCGCGCCGATGCCGGAGACCCGGGTCAGCAGGGGAGCGGACGCGGTGTTCACGTCGACGCCGACCGCGTTGACGCAGTCCTCGACCACCGCGTCGAGCGAGCGCGACAGCTTCACCTCGGACAGGTCGTGCTGGTACTGCCCGACGCCGATGGAGCGAGGGTCGATCTTGACCAGCTCGGCGAGCGGATCCTGCAGGCGCCGCGCGATGGAGACCGCACCGCGCAGCGAGACGTCCATCCCGGGCAGTTCCTGCGATGCGTACGCCGACGCCGAGTACACCGACGCACCGGCCTCGGAGACCATCACCTTGGTGAGCGTCAGCTCCGGGTGCCGCTTGATGAGATCGGCCGCCAGCTTGTCCGTCTCGCGCGACGCCGTGCCGTTGCCGATGGCGACGAGCTCCACCCCGTGCCGCTGCGCCAGCTCGGCCAGCGTGTGGATCGACGCGTCCCACTTGTTCTGCGGGACGTGCGGGTAGATCGTCGACGTGGCGACGCACTTGCCCGTGGAGTCGACGACGGCCACCTTCACACCCGTACGGAATCCGGGGTCGAGGCCCATGGTCGTGCGCGTGCCGGCGGGCGCGGCGAGGAGCAGGTCGCGCAGGTTGGCCGCGAAGACCCGCACGGCCTCGTCCTCGGCCGCCTGCCACAGCCGCACCCGCAGGTCGGCGCCGAGGTGGATGAGGATGCGGGTGCGCCAGGCCCAGCGGACCGTGTCGAGCAGCCACCGGTCGCCGGGGCGGCCCTGATCGGCGACGCCGAAGCGGCCGGCGACGGCCGCCTCGAACGACGGCAGGTCGGCCTCGTCGGCGCACGGCTCCATCGTGAGGTCGAGGACCTCCTCCTTCTCGCCGCGGAACATGGCGAGGATCCGGTGCGAGGGCAGCTTCGTGTACGGCTCGGCGAAGTCGAAGTAGTCGGCGAACTTCGCGCCCTCGGTCTCCTTGCCCTCACGAACCTTCGCCACCAGCCGGCCCCGGGTCCACATCCGCTCGCGCAGCGCGCCGATGAGATCGGCGTCCTCGGCGAAGCGCTCGACCAGGATCGCCCGGGCGCCGTCGAGGGCGACGGCCGCGTCGGCGACGCCCTTCTCCGGGTCGGCGAAGGCCTCGGCCTCGGCGCGGGGGTCGCGCGCGGGGTCGCCGAGCAGCAGGTCGGCCAGCGGCTCCAGGCCCGCCTCGCGGGCGATCTGGGCGCGGGTGCGGCGCTTGGGCTTGAAAGGCAGGTAGATGTCCTCGAGCCGGGCCTTGGACTCGGCGCCCATGATCTGCGCCTCGAGCGCGTCGTCGAGCTTGCCCTGCGACCGGATCGACTCGAGCACGGCGGTGCGGCGCTCCTCGAGCTCGCGCAGGTAGCCGAGCCGCTCCTCCAGCACGCGCAACTGCTGGTCGTCGAGGGTGCCGGTGACCTCTTTGCGGTACCGGGCGATGAACGGCACGGTGGCGCCGCCGTCGAGCAGCTCGACGGCCGCGGCGACCTGGCCCTCGCGGACCCCGAGCTCCTGGGCGATGCGCTGATGGATGGCTGTCGTCACGCGGTCGATTGTGACCGAGGGGTACGACAGTTGTCGCGGCGCCCCGCGAGACCCGCGTCGATGATCACCCGGTCCGGGCGCCCGCGTCGCGCTGCACGGCCCAGAGCGCCGCCTCCGTCCGCGACGCCGCGCCGGTCTTGCGCAGCAGGTTGGAGACGTGCACGGTGACCGTACGTATCGAGATGCCGAGCGCGCCGGCGATCTGTTTGTTGCTCATGCCCTCGGCCAGGCAGCCGAGCACCTCCCGCTCGCGCGCGGTCAACTCCACCGGCCCCCGGAGCTGCTCGGCGAGGTGCTGCGGCCCGCCGGCCACGGCCAGCAGCTCGGTGAGCCGGTACGGGTTTCCGCCCGTGCGGCGCCACACCGCGTCGCAGAGGTCGCGCGACGGCGGGCCTTCGCCGTACGCGTGACCGAGGATCTGGGCGACGTGAGCGGCGGTGAGGGGTCCGAGGTGCCGGCGCACGGCCCCCGGGGCGCCGGCCAGACGCTCCAGGGCGCGGACGGCCAGCGCCGGTTCGGCCGCCGCGTCCGGCGGCCGGGAGGTCACCACGAGCAGGGCGGGCAGGTCCGCGCCGGCCAGCTCCGTGATCAGGCTCAGGCTCGCCGGGTCCAGGGCGTGGAGGTCCTCGACCAGCAGGACGGCCGATCGGCCGCCGATCAGCGCGCGTACGGTGGTCACCGCCAGGCGCAGCAGCGCGTCGGGCGCGTACCGCTCCCGGGGGACATCGGGGTCCTGGGCGAGCCAGGCCAGCGCGTCCGGCGGCACCGGCAGGTCGGGGCGCGGCCCGTGGGCGGCCAGAACGGCGGCGAGCCAGTCGTACGGCGCGGGGGAGTGCAGCCGCGCCGAACCGGACAGCACCACCTCGGGGGTCGCGACCTGCACCGCCGCCGCGGCCAGGGTGCTCTTGCCGGTCCCGGCCGGCCCGGTGACGACGGCGGGCACACACCGACCGCCGCCGCGCACACGTTCCCAGGCGTGCCGCAGCTCGTCCAGCTCGGCCGCCCGGCCCACCATCGGTACCGGCATCACCACCCAACACTACGTAGTACGTACTACAGACATGCTCTCCGCCCTTTGGCAGTCTGGGGGCATGAGCTTGGTGCTACGCGCGGTCGCCGCCTCCGATCAGGGGCTGGTCCGGTCGAACAACGAGGACGCGGTCTTCGTCGGTGGACGGCTGCTGGTCGTGGCGGACGGCATGGGCGGCCTGCCCGCCGGGGAACTCGCCAGTGACATCCTGGTGAAGTCGGTAGCCGTCGTCGACGACCTGCCCGACACGGGAGAACCCCTGCAGGACCTGATCGCCGCGCTCGGCACGGCGAACGAGCGGATCGAGGCCGCGGTCGCGGACGACGAGGCCCGCGACGGCATGGGTACGACGGTGACGGCGTTGCTGCTGGCCGGCGACCGGGTCGCGGCCCTGAACGTCGGCGACTCCCGCTGCTACCTGATGCGCGACGGGGACCTGACGCAGATCACCCGCGACGACACGTACGTGCAGGCGCTGGTGGACCAGGGGGTGCTGACGCCGGACGACGCCCGGCGGCATCCGCAGCGCGCGCTGGTGACCCAGGCGGTGCAGGGCGGGCCGTTCCGTCCGGCCGGGCGGATGGTGCCGGTGCAGGCCGGCGACCGGTTCCTGCTGTGCAGCGACGGGCTCAGCGACTATGTCGAGGACGAGGTCATCGCCGCGACGCTGCGGGCGTACCAGGACCGGCAGGTGTGCGCGGCGGAGCTGATCGCGCGGACGCTGGAGGCGGGCGCGCCGGACAACGTCACGGTGATCGTCGCCGATCTCGAGCCGGCCGCAGACTAGGGTCGACCGGTGCTGCTCACCACCGAGCGCCTGGTGCTGCGCCGGTTCCGACTGGAGGACGTGCCGGCGCTGGCCGCGTACCGTTCCGATCCCGGGGTCGCCCGTTACCAGTCGTGGCGCTCACCCTACTCGCTCGACAAGGCCCGCTACGCGGTTCAGACGATGGTCGCGGCCGATCCGGGGCAGCCGGGCTGGTTTCAGTACGCGGTGGAGCTCCCGGACGAGGCGGCGCTGATCGGCGACGTGGGCGTCAACCTGGCCGACAACCTGATGCAGGCCGAGATCGGTTACACCTTGGACCCGCGCTGGCAGGGCCACGGCTACGCCTCGGAGGCGGTCCGCGGTGTCCTCGGCCACCTCTTCACCGTGCGGGGCCTGCGCCGGGTGTCGGCGGAGTGCGACGCCCGCAACACGGCCTCGGCGCGGCTGTTGGAGCGGGTCGGCTTCACCCGCGAGGGTCTGCGGCGCCAGCACACCTGGATCAAGAACGAGTGGACCGACGACCTGCTCTACGGCCTGCTGTCCGACGAGTGGCCGCCTGGACGCTGACCGGTGACGCACCCGGACGGGCGGTTGTCCACAGGCTCGGCGGGATCGAGGGCGCGACGTGCCTGGCCAGGGCTATGGTGCTCGTGCAGCACGGTCCGCCCGTCACGGCGAAGGAGCCTCGGTCATGACTAGTCGCCTCAACCCGTACATCTCGTTTCCCGGCGGCACGGCGCGCGCCGCCATGGAGTTCTACCGCGACGTCTTCGGCGGCGAGCTGCGCATCAGCACCTTCGGCGACTTCGGTGCGCCCGACCCCAGCGCGGCCGACAAGGTCATGCACGCCATGCTCGAGGCGCCGAACGGTTTCACGCTGATGGGCGCCGACGTGCCGCCGGGCATGCCGCACGTGTCCGGCACCAGCATCTCGGTCAGCCTCAGCGGCGACGACGCCGACGACCTGCGCGGCTACTGGGAGAAGCTGTCCGGCGGCGGCACGGTGACCATGCCCCTGGAGAAGCAGGCGTGGGGCGACGAGTTCGGCATGTGCAAGGACCGGTTCGGCGTCGACTGGATGGTCAACATCACCTCCCCTCAGCCCTGATCCGTGCGCGCCGCGCCCGCCGCTCTGGCGTGTCTCCGGCGGTGTCGGCCGGGTGTGCGGCGTGGGTCTCCGGCGGTGTCGGTCGGGTGTGCGGCGCGGGTTCCCGGTGGTGTCGGGTGGGTGCGCGGCGGGGAGGTGGGCGATCATTGCCGGATGCACGCTCAGCCGGGCCCGACCATGCTCGAGGAACTGCGCCGGATCTGTCTTGCCCTGCCGGAGGTCACCGAGCGCCTCAGCCACGGTGCGCCGACCTGGTTCGTGCGCGGTAAGCGGACCTTCGTGTCGCTCATGGCGGACGGCCACCACGACGCGGACTTCCCCCATCTCTGGTGTGCCGCCCCGCCGGGCGCGCAGGAGGAGCTGATCGCCGCCGATCCCGGGCGCTTCTTCCGGCCGCCTTACGTGGGCCATCGCGGGTGGCTCGGGGTGCGGCTCGACGGCGACGTGGACTGGGACGAGATCGCGGAGCTGTGCGAGGACGCATTCCTCACCATCGCCCCGAAGTCGCTGCGGGCGACCGTCGAGGAGCGGCGCCCGGACGCACGCTGACGGACGGCCGGCTGTAAGGGGTGAGGCACAATGTCGGTCATGACAACGCCCTCGACCGTGCCGCTCGGCTACCGCTTGATCAGTGGGCCGCCCCACGTCGACGACTACCTCGCACTGCGCGAGCGATCCGGACTGTCGCCGCGCCGGCCCGACCAAGCGGCGGCCGCGCTCCGCGGGAGTTGGGCGGCTGCGCACGTGGTGCACCAGGAGACCGGCACGACGGTCGGCATGGGTCGGGTGCTCGGCGACGGCGGCTGGTACTTCCACGTGGTGGACATGGCGGTGCTGCCGGATCATCAACGCCGCGGTATCGGGGATGCGGTGCTCACCACGCTGCTGGAGGCGATCCGGCGGGAGGCGCCGCCCGGTGCATACGTCAATCTGCTAGCCGATCCGCCGGGGCGCCGTCTCTACGAACGGCATGGTTTCCGGCTCACGGCACCTTCCTCGGAGGGGATGGCCCTGATCCTGGGCTGACCGGCACGGCCGGCGGGCGCAGGCGGGCGACGGCGGGCGGCGGGCGACGTCGGGCGGCGGGCGACGGCGGGCGACGGCGGGCGCGGGCAGGCGACCGCGGGCCGCGGGCGCAGCCGGCGCAGGCGGGTGACGGCGGACGGCGGCGAGCCCGCCGCCGTCCGCCGGGTCGGCCCGGATTCGGCCGGGGGAGCGGTCCGGCTCAGCCCTCGTAGCGCAGCCAGACGGCGCCCAGTGGCGGCACCCGCAGCGACGCAGACGCGTTCAGGCCGTGCCAGGGCATGGCCTCGGCGTGCACCTCGCCCAGGTTGCCGACGCCGGAGCCGCCGTAGAGGGAACTGTCCGTGTTGATGACCTCCCGCCACACACCCGCGCGGGGCAGGCCGATGCGGTAGCCCTCGTGGGGGATCGCCGCGAAGTTGACGATGCAGGCGAGGGTGTCGCCGTTGGGGGCGAAGCGCAGGAACGAGAACGTGTTGTGCTGTGAGTCCTCGGAGGTGATCCAGCGGAAGCCGCTCGGGGTGGTGTCCTGCGTCCACAGGGCCGGGGTCTCGCGGTAGGCGTGGTTCAGGTCCTTGATCAGGCGGTGGATGCCGCCGCCGCGGGTCTCGTCGGCGAGCAGGGTCCAGTCGAGGCCCCGCTCCTCGCTCCACTCCCGTTCGTCGCCCATCTCGGCGCCCATGAACAGCAGTTGCTTGCCGGTGAAGGCCCACATGAAGCCGAGCAGGGCGCGGTTGTTCGCCAGCTTCTGCCAGAGGTCGCCGGGCATCTTGCCGGTCAGCGAGCCCTTGCCGTGCACGACCTCGTCGTGGCTGATCGGCAGGATGTAGTTCTCGCTCCAGGCGTACACGGTGGCGAAGGTCATCTGGTGGTGGTGCCACTGCCGGTAGATCGGCTCCTTCTCCATGTAGGACAGCGTGTCGTTCATCCAGCCCATGTTCCACTTGAAGCCGAAGCCGAGGCCGCCGAGGTGGGTCGGGCGGGTGACGCCGGGCCAGGCCGTGGACTCCTCGGCGATGGTGACCACGCCGGGGTGGTGCTTGTAGACCGTCGCGTTCATCTCCTGCAGGAAACTGATCGCGTCGAGGTTCTCGCGGCCGCCGTACTGGTTCGGGGTCCACTCGCCGTCCTTGCGCGAGTAGTCCAGGTAGAGCATCGAGGCGACCGCGTCGACGCGCAGGCCGTCGGCGTGGAACTCGTCGCACCAGTAGAGCGCGTTGGCCACCAGGAAGTTGCGGACCTCGCGGCGGCCGAAGTCGAAGACGTACGTACCCCAGTCCGGGTGCTCGCCGCGCCGCCAGTCCTCGTGCTCGTAGAGCGGGGTGCCGTCGAAGCGGGCCAGGGCCCACTCGTCCTTGGGGAAGTGCGCCGGCACCCAGTCGAGGATCACCCCGATGCCGGCCTGGTGCAGCTTGTCGACCAGGTAGCGGAACTCGTCGGGGTTGCCGAAGCGCGATGTCGGCGCGAAGTAGCCGGTGACCTGGTAGCCCCAGGAGCCGCCGAACGGGTGCTCCATCACCGGCATCAGCTCGACGTGGGTGAAGCCCGTCTCGACCACGTAGTCGACGAGCTGGGTCGCCAGTTCGACGTAGGACAGGCCGGGACGCCACGAACCGAGGTGCACCTCGTAGATGCTCGTCGGCTCCTGGTGCCAGTGCTTGGTGGCGCGCTCCGCCATCCACCGGCTGTCCTGCCACTCGTACGCCGACTCGAAGACCACCGACGCCGTGGCCGGGGGCACCTCGGTGTGCTGGGCCAGCGGGTCGGCCTTCTCGCGCCACACGCCGTCGCGGCCGAGGATCTTGAACTTGTACTTGGCGCCGGCCGCCGTGCCGGGCACGTAGAGCTCCCAGACGCCGCTGCTGCCCAGGGAACGCATCGGCCAGCCGTCGTACGGGCCCCAGCCGGTGAAGTCGCCGACGACCTGCACGCCCCGCGCGGACGGCGCCCACACGGCGAACGCGACGCCGTCGCCGCTCGGGTGGGCGCCGAGCACCGTCCACAGCTTCTCGTGCCGGCCCTCGCCGATGAGATGCAGGTCGAGCTCGCCCAGCGTCGGCGGGTGCCGGTACGGGTCGTCGCAGGTCGTGCCGTCCACGTCGATCCGGTAGTCGAGCACGGAGCCGGGCAGCTCGGCGGCGAAGATGCCGTCGGGGTGCACCTGGGTCATCTCCGTACGCTCGCCGCCGGCGACCACCGCGACGTTCTTCGCGCCCTTGCGCATCGTCCGGATCACCGTGCGGCCGCCGGCGGGGTGCGCGCCGAGCAGCGAGTGCGGATCGTGCGTGTCGCCCGAGACGACGGCGTGCAGCAGGCGCTGGTCGGCGCCGCCCGGCATGGGCGGCGACGGGGGCGGGGGCGTGGTCTGCCCGATCATCGGTTCTTCCTCCGGGGTGTCAGCCGACGAGCCGGGAGATGGACCGCAGCGGGATCCGCAGCCATCCCGGCCGGTGCCGGGCTTCGTACGCGGCCTCGTAAACCGCCTTGTCCAGCTCGTACGCCGCCAGCAGCGCGCCCTGCTCGCGCGGGTCGGTGCCGGCCGATGCCGCGTACCCGTCGCAGAAGGAGGCACGGTTGCGGTCGACCCATTCGCGGGCCCGCGCGGCCAGATGTTCCTCGTCGTCCTGGTCCACCAGCAGCTGGTACGCGGCGTACTCGTAGCTGCGCAGCACCCCGGCGACGTCCCGCAGCGGCGAGTCCGGCATCCGGCGCTCGTCCAGCGGCTGACCCGGCTCGCCCTCGAAGTCGATGAGCAGCCACGCCTGCGGGGTGCGCAGCACCTGGCCCAGGTGCAGATCGCCGTGGACCCGCTGGACGGTCACCTGCTCGCCGGTCAGCTTGCGGAACCGTTCCTCGATGACGGGGACGTACTCCCGCAGCTCCGGCACGGTGCCGGCGGCGGCGTTCAGCCGGGCCACGACGGCGTCGACCGGGAACGGCGACGGGCCGGTGCCCATCTCCTCGGCGAGGGTGCGGTGCACCGAGGCGACCGCCTCGCCCAGCCGGTACGACTCCCCGGCGAAGTCGCCGCCGGTCTCGTCGGCACGCAGTTCGGCGTCGGCGAACAGGTCGCGGGCGCTGGCCGTGGCCATGGCCCAGCCCTCGGCCGAGTTGGCCGCGTACGCGGTGACCATGCCCAGCGGGCAGGGCGCGGTCTCGGAGCCCATCTCGACGGAGCCGAGCAGCCGGGCGACGTGCGGGTTGCCGGCCCGGCCCAGGACGCGGTTGAGCTCGATGTCGGGGTTGATGCCGCAGTCGACCCGCCGGAAGATCTTGAAGATCGCCTCCTGCTCGAAGATCACGCTGGTGTTGCTCTGCTCGGCGTCGAAGACCCGCGGCGCGGCGTCCACCGGCAGCGTGGTGCCGGGCTCCTTGGCGAAGACGACGTCGCCGACGATCGCCGAGGAGTCGATGAGCGACAGCAGGTGCTTGGCCGCGCCGGTGTCGTACAGGGCGTCGTAGCCGGTCCGGTCGTTGTCGGTGCCGATCGTGGCGACGGTGCTGTATTCGGAGATCGGGCCGTTGTCCCAGGCCACGAGCACCTGGTACCGCTCCGAGCTGCCGTCGGTGTAGGTGGCGTCGACGAGCATCAGGTCGAGGTCGTCGCGCAGGGCCGTCACCGAGCCGGGCTCGGCGGAGGCGAGGGTCCGGCTGCGGCCTGCGTACCAGCGTTGCTGGGGGAGCCATTCGGTGAAGGGCAGCGTCATTGCTTCTCCTCGGAGCCGCAGAGCTGGAACCAGTAGAACCCGTGGCCCGGCAGCGTCAGCAGGTAGGGCAACTGGCCGATGCGCGGGAAGTTCACGTGCCCGGTCAGCTCGACCGGGGTGTACCCGTTCCAGTGCTGCAGGTTCAACTCGATGGGCTGGGGGAACCTCGAGAGGTTGTTGACACACAGCACCACGTCGTCCCCCGCCTCGCGCAGGTATGCCAGCACCGAGGGGTTGGAGCCGCCGAGCTCGCGGAACGAACCGGTGGCGAACGCGTCGTGGCGTCGCCGGACGGCCAGCATGGTGCGGGTCCAGTTGAGCAGCGAGGTGGAGCTGTCGCGCTGGGCCTCCACGTTCACGGACTGGTAGCCGTAGATCGGGTCCTGGTTGGCGGGCAGGTAGAGCCGGCCCGGGTTGGCGGTCGAGAAGCCGGCGTTGCGGTCGGGCGTCCACTGCATCGGCGTCCTCACGCCGTCGCGGTCACCCAGCCAGATGTTGTCGCCCATGCCGATCTCGTCGCCGTAGTACAGCACCGGCGAGCCGGGCAGCGACAGCAGCAGGGCGGTGAACAGCTCGATCTGGTTGCGGTCGTTCTCCAGCAGGGGGGCGAGGCGCCGGCGGATGCCCACGTTCGCCTTCATCCGCGGGTCCTTGGCGTATTCCGCGTACATGTAGTCGCGTTCTTCGTCGGTGACCATCTCGAGTGTGAGCTCGTCGTGGTTGCGCAGGAAGATGCCCCACTGCGCCATGTCCGGGATGCCGGGCGTCTGGGCGAGGATCTCGGAGATCGGGAAACGCGACTCACGGCGTACCGCCATGAAGATGCGCGGCATCAGCGGGAAGTGGAACGCCATGTGGCACTCGTCGCCGCCGGTCTCCGGGTCGCCGAAGTACTCGACCACGTCGGCCGGCCACTGATTGGCCTCGGCGAGCAACACCCGGCCCGGGAACTCGTCGTCGATGACCTTGCGGCAGTGCTTGAGGAAGGCGTGCGTCTCGGGCAGGTTCTCGCAGTTGGTGCCCTCCCGCTCGAACAGGTACGGCACCGCGTCCAGCCGGAAGCCGTCGATGCCCAGGTCCAGCCAGAAGCGCAGGACGTCGAGCATCGCCTCCTGCACCCGCGGGTTGTCGTAGTTGAGGTCCGGCTGGTGGCTGAAGAAGCGGTGCCAGTAGAACTGCCGGCGCACCGGGTCGAACGTCCAGTTCGACTCCTCGGTGTCCACGAAGATGATCCGCGCCTCGGAGTACGGCTCGCTGGTGTCGCTCCAGACGTAGTAGTCGCCGTACGGGCCGTCGGGGTCGCGGCGCGACTCCTGGAACCACGCGTGCGAGTCGGAGGTGTGGTTCATGACGAGGTCGGTGATGACCCGGATGCCGCGCTTGTGCGCCGCGTCGAGCAGCGCGACGAAGTCGTCGACGGTGCCGAAGTCGGGCAGGACCTTGTAGAAGTCGCGGATGTCGTAGCCGCCGTCGCGCAGGGGCGAGTCATAGAACGGCGGCAGCCAGAGGCAGTCGACGCCCAGCCACTGCAGGTAGTCCAGCCGCTCGATGAGCCCCCGCAGATCGCCGGAGCCGTCCGCGCTGGAGTCGTAGAAGGCCCGGACGAGCACCTCGTAGAACACCGCACGCTTGAACCACGTGCGGTCCGCCGGCAACGTGCGGGCGTGCCCGAAGTCGTCGGCGGTGGGGTGCTCGACCACACCGTCCTCGACGTGGCTGCCCTCCGCGGGATCGTGCTCGACGGTACCGCCGAGGTCGTTCGCCAAATCCATCAGACGTTTCACCTACCCCACCCCGCAGGAACTTCCATCGCGTGCGCCTCAGCGGCGCGGGTGCACCACGAACACGTGCGCCGGCTCGACGTACGGATCGATCCGGACGGCGTTGTGCTGGCCCCACTCGTACGACGCCCCGGTGATCTGGTCGACCACGTCGAAGCGCTCATGCCAGTCCATCCCCAGTGCCGGCATGTTGAGGGTCGTGTTGCCCCACTGCACGTTTGCCGAGTCGAACGAGCAGATCGCCAGAACGGTATTGCCCGACTCGGGATCGTGTTTGGACCAGCACAGCAGCTCGGCGTTGTCGATCTCGTGGAACTCCGTGTTGCGCAGCCAGTGCAGCGCCGGGTTCTCCCGCCGGATGGTGTTCAGGCGGGTGATGTACGGCGCCAGCGACCGGCCGGCCCGTTCGGCGCCGGCCCAGTCGCGCGGCTTCAGCTCGAACTTCTCGTTGTCGATGTACTCCTCGGCGCCCGGGCGGGCCACGTGCTCGAACAGCTCCAGCCCTGAGTACATGCCCCAGGACGGCGAGAGCATGCTCGCCAGTACCGTCCGGATCTTGAACATCGGCGGGCCGCCGTGCTGCAGCGTCTCGTGCAGGATGTCCGGGGTGTTGGGCCAGAAGTTCGGGCGCATCCAGTCGATCGACGACTTGAGCTGCTCCATGTACTCGCGCATCTCCCAGGCCGTGGTGCGCCAGGTGAAGTACGTGTACGACTGGGAGAAGCCGATCTTGCCGAGGCCGTTCATCATCGCCGGCCGGGTGAACGCCTCGGCGAGGAACAGCACGTCCGGGTCGACGGCCTTGACCTTGGCGATGCACCACTGCCAGAAGTTCAGGGCCTTGGTGTGCGGGTTGTCGACGCGGAAGATCTTGACGCCCTGCTCGACCCAGTGCAGCACGACGCGCAGCACTTCCTCGCGCAGGCCGATGGGGTCATTGTCCCAGTTCAGCGGGTAGATGTCCTGGTACTTCTTGGGCGGGTTCTCGGCGTAGGCGATGGTGCCGTCGGCGCGGGTGGTGAACCACTCCGGATGCTCGCGGACCCAGGGGTGGTCCGGCGCGGCCTGCAGGGCCAGGTCCATGGCGACCTCGAGGCCGTGCGCGTTCGCCGTACGGATGAAGGCACGGAAGTCCTCCAGCGTGCCGAGCTTGGGCTCGATGGCGTCGTGGCCGCCCTCGTCGGAGCCGATCGCCCAGGGCGAGCCGACGTCCTCCGGGCGGGCCACCAGGGTGTTGTTGCGACCCTTGCGGTTGATCTTGCCGATGGGGTGGATCGGCGGCAGGTACAGCACGTCGAAGCCCATCGCCGCCACGGCCGGGATCCGCTCGGCGGCGGTCGCGAACGTGCCGTGCTTGATCGGCGTCGCCTCGGGACCGATCTCCGCGCCCTCCGAGCGCGGGAAGAACTCGTACCACGAGGAGAAGAGGGCGCGCTGGCGGTCGACCCAGATCGCGTACGACCGGGTGGTGGTCACGAGGTGGCGCACCGGGTTGTCCCAGAGCAGCTCCTCCAGATCGAGGGCGGGGGAGACCCGGGAGAACAGCGAGCGGTGGTCGTCGCGCAGCGCGGCGGCGGCGGTGCGGACCCGCTCCTCGTGCTCCTGCGGCACGATCTTGGCGGCCAGGTCCAGCACGTCGGCGCCCTCGGCCAGGTCGTTGGCGAGGTCCTCCACGCCCTGCCCGGCACCGATCTTCTTGGTGACCGCGTTGCGCCAGGTCTGGTAGGGGTCGTCGAACGCCTCCACGGTGAACGTCCAGCGGCCCACCCGGTCCGGCTTGATCACGCCGTGCCAGCGGTCCAGCCCGGGCTCGCCGGGCCGCATCCGGGTGAACGGCTGGGTCTCGCCGTCCGGGCCGGTCCATACCACGTTCACGCCCAGCGCGTGGTGGCCTTCCCGATAGGACACCGCCGAAACCGGAACCAGCTCGCCCACCACGGCCTTCGCCGGGTAGCGGCCGCAGGACACGGACGGCGTCACGTCTTCGATGGGAAAGCGTCCGGTCATGATCTCCACCGTAGTCAGAATGCGCGGGAGGGTGCTCGGAGACGGGCGAAATGCAGCGGCCGTCGCCGCTGGTTTCTCCGCATTGGAGCAACGGCAAACGGTCGCGCTTCCGGCGCTGTTCAACCTACCGGAGTGGGCTCACGCGTACCCGTCGAGGCGCGCCTTTGCTCCACCCAGAAAGTCGGTCAGGGCGGCGCCGTGCCACACCCGGGCCGGCCGAGGGTCGCGCGCCGTCGCCGCGGCCAACGCGGCGACGGGCAGGGTGGCGGATCCCGCCGCCGCGGCGAGCACCACGTTGCCGGCCCGGCGCCCCCGCAGCAGCCCCGGCGCGGCGATCAGGGCCACGTCGTCGAACGCCGCGCGCAGCGTCGCCGTCTGGATGCGCGAGTGCGACAGCGGCGGGACGTCGGTCAGGTTCATCGCGAGCAGGCCGCCGGGCCCCAGCAGGCGCGCCGCCGCGGCCGCGAAACCGACCGTGGCCACGCTCGCCGGCAGCACCGCGCCCTGGAACACGTCGGTGATGATCACGTCGTAGCCGCCCGGCGCGGCCCCCTCCACGAACTCCCGGGCCTCACCCACCCGCACCGCGACGTCCGGCGGCCAGGGCAGCGTGCGGGACACGAGCGCGAGCAGCGGCGCGTCGTGCTCCACCACGGTCTGCATTGCGCCGGGCAGCGTCGCGGAGATCCAGCGGGGCAGCGTCAGCCCACCGCCGCCCAGATGCAAGATCCGCAAGGGTACGGCCGCAGGCGCGCCCACCCGCAGCACCGTGGCCAGCTTGCGCACGTACTCGAAGGCCAGATGCGTGGGATCGCCCAGATCGACGTACGACTGCGGTACCCCGTCCACGCACACGGTCCAGCCCCGGGCGCGGGCCGGATCCGGCTCCAGGGTGGCGATGCCGGAGTCCACCCGCGCGACGATCGTTGCGCGCCGGTTGCCGTGCGTTGCCATCGGGGCGAGGTTACTCATGGGCCGGCGCGCTCCGCCGAGCAGTAGCGGTGAAGCACCCCGTGGACGGGGCGCACCGAAGCCCTGGGGGAAACATGGCGGGTCCGTCGACCGCGCTGTCGCCGGTCATCGCGGCCAGCACGCACTGGCTGGTCCGGGCGTACCCGGCGACCGGCGGGGACCGCGTCGCGCCCACCCTCAACGAGCTCCAGGCCCGCCAGGCGATCACCGTGGCGGCGTGGCTGCGCTACCCGACGCCGGTCGACGCCGAGCTGGTCGCCATGGCCGGCCCGGGCGGCTCGGCGGTGCTCGACTGGCGCACCGGCAGCGAGCCCGACGACGACCTGGCCGAGGACGAGGGCTGGCGCACCTGGGTCGACGAGGTCGTGGTGAGCTGGGCCGCCTGCCTGCTCGCCGACCCGCTGCTGGCCGCCCGCGCGGTCGACGCGGTGGCCGCCGCCATCCCGCCGAGCCGTGATCAGGCCGCCTCCCGGCCCCGCCCGCGCCGCTCCGTGGGGGACCTCCCCGCCGAGTTCCAGCGCCTGACCGCCCCGGACGCCCGCGAGCGGGCCGCCGCGGTCCTGCTGCGCCACCCCGACCTGCTCGAGCCGGTGGCGGAGATGCACCGCGACGACCTGTTCTACCTGCTGGCCGTGCCGGACGGCCGGGCAGCCGGTCCCACCGGGATCGCCGCCTAGGATGTAGACGCCGCACGCTCGGCTAGGCTCCTCGGATATCAAGACAAATCGATGTCTGCCAGGAGTGACGTGCCCGAGCCCGGTCCGAACCCGCCAAGCCCCGATGCGACGACGACGCCCGCCGAATACGTCGCGGCGTTACGTGCCTTGCGCGAGTGGTCGGGGCTGACCTACCGGCAGCTCGCCGCGAAGGCCGACGCCTGCGGGGACGTCCTGCCGTCGAGCACGATCGCGTCCGCCCTGGGCCGCAGCAGCCTTCCCCGTCGGCAGGTGGTGACCGCGTTCGTGCGGGCGTGCGGACTGGGCGACGACGAGGCGGTGCACTGGGCCGAGGCCCGCGACGCGATCGCCGCGGGCCGGGTCGCCTCCCCGAGCGACGCCGCGTCCGAGATGGCAGAGGGTGCCGCGCCGATGCCGGAGGTCCGGCCGGTGAACCCACGGGCCGGGACGGCGGCTCGGCGGCGGTTCCCGGCGGGGATCGCGGCGGCCGTGCTGCTGCTCGTGACTGGTGGGGCCGCCGTGCTGGTCCGCGACGGCGTCCGGGATCAAGACGGCGAGGGTGCCGTACAGCGCGCTACCGACGGTCCGCGCCGAGGTGATGCCGGGGGCGCGCCCATCGCCGACGGCTGGTATCTGCTGCGTCCGGCCCATGTCGACGGGCACGGGCTGTGCCTGGGCGAGGGGCGCGAACGCAACGGCCGCACCGACCGGCCGCTGGTGGTGCAGCGACCGTGTGACCAGGTCTCCCCGGACACCTACGTGCAGTCCGCCGGCGCCGGCGTCGTCGAGATCCGGTGGCGTCACCCGAAGCACGGCGTGGGCTGCCTGACCGTGGACGAGGCGTACCCGGGCGACGGGGCCCTGCTCGCACCGGCGGACTGCACCGGCGCCGCGCACCAGCGGTATCTGCTGGAGGCTGTCGACGTCCCGGTGCCGGGCGGCTACCGGCTCCGGCCGGTGCACAGCGGCCTGTGCGTCGGGATCCTCGGTGGCCCCGCGGAGGACAGCGCCGGCGCCGAGGCGGTGCAGACCCCTTGCACGGGCGCCCCCGATCAGGAGCTCGTCTTCACCGCCACCCGGCAGGCCTCCCGCCCCTCCTGACGTTGCGCCGCCCCTGACCTGGGACATCGCCGTACCCTGGCGTGTTCCGAACCGTTCCGAACGCGTCCCGGACGGGTCCGGCCCTGGCAGCCCGGCTCCGCGGCTTGATGGGATCCGGACATCGATGTCCGACCCGAGGAGGAACGAGATGCGCATCCGCAAGGCAATGACGACCGTTGCGGCCGGTGCCGCACTGACGCTGGCCGGCGTGGCCGCACCGGCCGCGGCCGCACCGGCGGGAACCGCGGCGCCCACCGCCGGCACGGGCGCCGCACGCGCCAACTGCCCCGGCTACGTGACCTGGTCCGACAGGTCTGGGCCGGGTGGTGGTGACCGCCGCCATGTGCAGTGCAGCGGCGGCACGTACGTCTACGTGGAGATCTACTGCAACACGGGCGGCGGGACCAGTCCCGGATTCAGGAAGGGATACAACAAGGCGGAGTGCCCGGGCTACGGGGGCCGGGCATCCGGCTGGTCCTACACCTGGAACTAGTGATCGCCTCGGCGCGGCCGTCCGGATCACGCCGGGCGGCCGTCCGGGCCACCGTCGCGCTCAGCCCTCGTGGGCGCCGGCGGCGACGCCCTCGGCGGCGGGGCGGTCGGCCTCGACGCGGACGGCGCCCGGGTGGCCGGCCGCCTGGCCGGCGGTGACCGCGGCGCCGATGATGCCGGCGTTGTTCAGCAGCGTGGCCGGGACGATCGGCGTGCGGATTTCGACCAGCGGGAGCCACTTGTCCGCCTTCTTGCTCACCCCGCCGCCGATGACGAACAGCCGCGGCGACAGCAGCATCTCCACGTGCCGCAGGTAGTTCTGGACCCGCGGGGCCCACTGCTCCCAGCTCAGGTCCTCCTGCTCGCGGGCGCGGTCGGAGGCGCGCAGCTCGGCGTCGCCGCCGTCGAGTTCGAGGTGGCCGAGCTCGGTGTTCGGGATCAGGGTGCCGTCGAGGAACAGGGCGCTGCCGATGCCCGTACCGAAGGTCAGCATCATCACCAGGCCGCGCTCGTCGCGCCCGGCGCCGAACGCGACCTCGGCGACGCCCGCGGCGTCGGCGTCGTTGAGCACCGACACCGGCCGGCCGAGCCGCTCGGTGAACAGCCGCGCCGCCGGTGCGCCGATCCATGACTTGTCGACGTTCGCCGCGGTCCGGATGACGCCGTCGACCACCACGCCGGGAAAGGTGACCCCGACCCGGTCGTACCCGTCGAACCGGCCGGCGACCTCCGCGACCGCCTCGACCACGCTCGTCACGTCGGCCGGCTGCGGCGTCGGTACCCGGTATCGCTCCGCGAGCAGCTCGCCCTGCCCGGTGTCGACCGGTGCGCCCTTCACGCCGGACCCGCCGATGTCGATGCCCAGGATGGCCATGTCCCGTTCTCCGTCCCCGGTGCGTTCCGGATGTCGCAGTGCGTTTCTCGGATGTCCCAGTGCGTTGTTTCTCGGATGTCCCAGTGCGTTTCGGATCTGTGTACCCATGAGCACCCGGGATCGAATCGTGTCATCCGGGCACCCGTGACCGAATCCTGCCATCCGCCGGTGCACACTTCCGAGGCACCTGATGCAGTTGTCACCCAACGTGACTCATACTTTCGGCTAGTCAACGCTCGTCCGAGCGGCTAGCGTGGGAGGGAGTGAATGGTCGCCGCGCGCGGGCACGGCTCTCTGCCCGCTGATGGAGGACCTCCGTTATGACCGTTACCGCTCCGAAGGCCGGCACGGGGAGTGACACCGCGTCGGACAGTGCCGCGGACTTGCTCGACGCCATGGCCGCCGTGCCCGCCGAGGACCGCCGCCACGCCGCGCTGCGGGACCGGGCGATCGAGGCCTGGCTACCCCTGGCCCGCCACCTCGCCCACCGCTACTCCGGCCGCGGCGAACCCACCGACGACCTCATCCAGACCGCCACCGTCGGCCTCATCAAAGCCGTCGACAAGTTCGACCCCACCCGCGGCGTCGACTTCGCCGGCTACGCCATCCCCACCATCATCGGCGAGATCAAACGCCACTTCCGCGACCGCACCTGGTCCGTCCGCGTCCCCCGCCGCCTCCAGGAACTCCGCCTGGCCATCACCGAAGCCAACGCCACCCTCACCCACACCCTCGGCCGATCCCCGACCGTCGCCGACATCGCCACCCACCTCGGCGTCACCGAGGAAGACGTCCTCGAAGGCCTCGAAGGCGCCCGCGCCTACAACGCCACCAGCCTCTCCACCCCGATCAGCGCCGACGGCACCACCGAACTCGGCGACACCCTCGGCAGCGAGGACCACGAATACGAACTCGCCGAAACCCGCGTCGCCCTCGGCCCCGCCCTGGCCACCCTCGACCCCCGCGAACAGA
The DNA here is from genome assembly GCF_003751945.1 of Couchioplanes caeruleus. Taxonomy (NCBI): domain Bacteria; kingdom Bacillati; phylum Actinomycetota; class Actinomycetes; order Micromonosporales; family Micromonosporaceae; genus Couchioplanes; species Couchioplanes caeruleus. The sequence goes on from NZ_RJKL01000001.1 coordinate 7,956,081, forward strand.
AGATCCTCACCCTGCGCTTCTACGGCAACCTCACCCAGTCCCAGATCGCCGACCAGATCGGCATCTCCCAGATGCACGTCAGCCGCCTGCTCACCAAGGCCCTGACCAAGCTGCGCACCCAGCTCGACGCCGCACGCTGACACCCGCCGCCCCCGCCCACCGGGGGCGGCGCCGTCATGTCCGCCCCCACCCCGGGAGTGCGGCCGTCATGTCCGCCCACCGAGGGTGCCGCCGGCGTGTCCAGACCCCCGGCGTGTCCAGACCCCAACGCCCACGCGGTCCGCGGGACGTCCGGCGCGTGATCCCCGCCGCGGAAGTGGGGAATCCTCCAGGGGGCGGCGCGTGAGCCTGCGCACCCGCGCTCGCCCTAACCGCGGCGTGCGGCACAGGGGCGTGGACGGGCAGGGGATCGCGTAGCCCTGAAGGCGTCGGCCCCGACGCGAACGGTCGGCGGCTGTGCACGTACGGAAGAACGCGCCGCCTCCGTGAGGCGGAGACGGCGCGCAACCGTGAAACGCCCGGCTACGAGGAAGGCGAATGGGTCTGCCAGTTGAGCCGGGTGAGCAACTGGCGGGCGCCGTCGGCGGCGTCCGCGTCGACGATCACCGCGTACTGGGCGGCCTGCAGCGAGCTGCGCGACGAGAAGTCCCGCCGGCCGCCGCTCATGGCCTGCGCGATGGCGCCGAAGACGGCGCCCCAGACCGCGCCGACGATCAGGCCGAGCAGGATCACGCTCACCCAGCTCGAGTCGCTGAAGAGGCCGAAGAAGAGGCCGATGAACAGGCCGAACCAGGCGCCGCTGGCGGCGCCGGCGAGCGCCGCGCGACCCACGGTCACCCGGCCGAGGACGTTCTCCACCAGCCGCAGGTCGGTGCCGATGATGCTGGTCCGCTCGACCGGGAACTTGTTGTCGGACAGGTAGTCGACGGCCTGCTGCGCCTGCAGGTAGTTCGGGTATGTCGCCACCGAGACGGTCGGGCCCGGATGCGCGGCCTGGGGGGCCGGGTCGGTGGCGGGCGTGAACGGCACGCCCGCCGGGCCGGGCGGAACGGTGCCGGACGCGCCCGGCATGGTGGGTTCGGTGGGGGTGGACATCGGTTCCTCCTACGGGGGTTCAGCCGCGGCGATCGCCTGCGGCGAGACGTATCCAGATCGCGAAGACTCCCGCCACCGCGGCGATGATGGCCGCCACGCCGGCGGCGAACGCGAGGCTGCCGGGGACGAGGTCCGGGGCGGCCCAGCGGGCGAGCAGCACGGCGCCGAGGCCGAGCAGCGCGCCGGCGGCGCCGAGCGCGCCCACGGCGGCGAACAGCAGCATCGCCGTGCGGTTGGGGCGGGCCACGACGCCGGTGATGCCGGCCCGGCGGGCCCGTACCAGGGTCGAACCCAACGCGCCCCAGGCCAGGACGATCAGCAGGGCGGCGACGGTGTCGCTCGGGCGGTGCCATTCCGCCGAGACGGTGGCGACCGCGATGGTGGCCACGTATCCCGCACCGCCCAGGGCGACCGTCCCACGGATCGCGAACGGCAGGACCAGCACCAGCGCGAACGCGACCGACGCCGCGGCCGTCGTGTGGCCGCTCGGGAACGAGTTCGGCGCGGGGAAGCCGTCGAGGTCGGGGCGCTCGAGCCGGGTCTTGAGCAGTTGGGTGGTGACGTTGGCGCCGAGGACCAGGACCGCCGCGGCGACGGCCAGATCGGCCCGGCGCCGGACCACCCCGATCGCCGCCGCCACGAGGCAGACGGCCACCAGGCTGACCAGCGTCGTGGCGTCGAGCGCGCGCCGCAGGACCTGCTCGATCCGCTCGTGGTGCACGTCCGCGCCCCGCATGACGAGCGTGTCGACGCTCTGACCGGGCGCGGTGCATACGCACAGGTAGTACACCAGGGCCACGCCCGCGGCGGCCAGCACGGCGACGCAGGCGTGGGCGATCACGTGCGTCACCCCGCGGCCGGTGCCGGGGGTGGCCGTCCGGGCCGGGCGTGAAGCCAAGGCCGTCATCGGCGGATGTCCTCCTGAACGTCACGACTGGGCGATTCCGCAATGCCCACCCGGCGCCGATCTCAAGCGCGTGAGTGGGCAGTGCCACCGGCACCACGCAACTCGACTGCACCCGCGGGCGCTCTCGGCCCGCAACGGCACCCCGAGATCTTCGAACGGAGCCGAAGCAAAGATGCCGACGCCGCGATCGAGGGGACGTAGATGCTGCACACCGCCCGCCGACTGCTCACCGGGCCGCTGCTGGTCGCCGCCCTTGGCGCCGGAGTGGCCGTGGCACCGGAGGCCGCGATGGCCGCCGGAGTGTCCGCAACCGTCAAGGTGAGCACCTCGCTCAAGGTGCGCTCCGCGCCGTCGCTCGCCGCCCGGGCGGTCGGCTCCCTGCGCAACGGCGCCAAGGTCACCGTCTCCTGCGTGGTGACCGGCCAGAACGTCCGCGGCACGGTCCGCACGACCACGGCCTGGGACCGGCTGAGCACGGGCGGGTACATCTCGCACGCGTACGTGAAGACCACCCGGACGCTGTCGCGCTGCGCCACCGGCACGCCGACCGCGGTGCGCACCAAGGCGAAGCCGGTCACGGCCGCCAAGAAGTACGTGGTCGGCACGGTCCGCAGCCTCGAGGGCCGGGTCAACCTGCGCTCGGGCCCGTCGACCTCGTCGTCGATCCTCGGCTCGGTCGCCAGCGGCACCGAGATCGACCTGGTCTGCGCGGTCGCCGGGCAGAACGTCGACGGCTCGGTGCGCACCACCACCCAGTGGGACCGGACGTCGACCGGCCGCTACATCTCGCACGGATACATCTACTCGGGCCCGCTCAAGGCGTGCACCGGCTCGTCGGTCCCCGCGCCGTCGGTGTCGCTCACCCCGGAGCAGTTCATCAAGAACTCGGTGCCGGGCGCGCAGCGCGGCTGGCGCGAGTACGGCGTCCCCGCCTCGGTGACGATCGCCCAGGCGATCCTCGAATCCGGCTGGGGCCGCAGCGGCCTCGCCTCGGTCGACAAGAACTACTTCGGCATCAAGTGCCAGAACGGTTCCTACGGGAAGCTGGCGAACGGCTGCCACACGTACCGCACCCAGGAATGCACCAAGGCCGGCAACTGCTTCTCCACCTCGGCCGTCTTCCGGACGTACGCCACGCAGTCGCACTCGTTCCGGGACCACGGCAGCTTCCTGCGGGTGAACCCGCGCTACAAGCCGGCGTTCGCCTACACCAAGAACGCCAACAAGTTCATCTGGAAGGTCTGGAAGGCCGGCTACGCCACGGACCCCAACTACTACACCAAGGTCACCGGCATCATGGCGTCCTGGAACCTCTACCAGTACGACACCTTCAAGTAGGTCGCTCGTCCTCACCCCCGTCGGCGGAACCTCGCCGACGGGGGTGATTCGCGTTTTATGCTCCGTTCGGTGGGGAGCAGGGGTACGGCAGCGCAGGACGGCACGGCCGGGACCCGGCGGGCCCGCTTCGTCGGCACCGCCCTGGCCGCTCTGGTCCTCGGGCCCGGCCTCGCCGTCACGGCGTTCGCCGCCGGGGCGCTGCGCGACAACCAGCGCGCGCAGGCGGACCGGGTCATGGACCAGCGCACGGCGCTCGCCCGCGCCGCCGTCACCGGCGAGACCGGGCGCTACCGCGACCTCATCCAGGTCGTCGCCGCCGGCCTGGGCACGAACGTCCGGCTCACCGCCGCCGACTTCGCCGCCGCCACCGCGCCCCTGGAGCGGGCCGGGCTGGTCGGTGCCACCTCGGTGGCCTTCGTGGTCGCCACCTCGCCCGGACAGATCCCGGCAACCCAGCGACTCTGGCGCTCGCGCGGCGTCACCGGCCTGGTCCTGCGGCCGCACGGCACACCGCGGGAGCATCTCTTCTCGGTCCTGCGCCGGGACCTGAACCACGGCGGCGCCGGCACGCTGGGCGTCGACGTCGCGTCCGCGCCGGAGGCGGCCGCGGCGCTGGCCGAGTCCCGGCGTACGGGACAGCCCTCGGTGTCGGACGCCTACGTGCTGCTGCGCGACCGCGGTCTGCCGGCACCGCGGCAGCAGCTCTCGTTCATGTTCGCCGCGCCGGTCTTCGGCGCCGGCGCGCTGCCGGAGTTCCGCGGGTGGCTGGCGCTGGGCCTGCGTGGCAGGGACTTCCTCGGCGGCGTGCTCGGTACCGCCAGCCAGGGCCTGCTCGACGGCGAGCTGTACGCCACCGACGGCAGCGGTCGCCGCGTCCAGGTGGCCGCCTACGACGCCCGGGGCGGCCGGGACCTGATCCGGCAGGCCAGCTTCCCGGTCGCCGACCGCCACTGGGCCCTGCTGACCGCCGCCGACGCGCGCTACCTGCCGGGGGCGCGCAGCAGCACCCCGGCAGCCGTGCTGCACGGCGGCATCGCTGTCAGCGTCATGCTGGCGCTGCTGGTCTGGGTCCTGGCGACCGGCCGCCACCGGGCCCGCGCCCAGGTACTGCTGGCGACCGCCGACCTGCGCGGCGCCGAGGCGGAGAGCCGTCGCCAGGCCGGCCTGCTGAGCGCCATCATGGCGAGCCTGGGCGACGGCGTCGGCGTGGTCGACGACCAGGGGAGGTTCCTGCTGCACAACCCGGCGGCCAAGGCGCTGCTCGGCGTCGCCGACGACATCGAGGGGCCCCAGGGCTGGCAGGAGCACTACGGGCTGTTCCGCGCCGACGGCCGGACGCCGTTCCCGGTCGAGGAGCTGCCGCTGGTCCGCGCGCTGCACGGCGAGGCGTCCGACGACGTCGAGATGGTGATCCGCAACGAGAACCGTCCGGACGGCATCCTGGTCAGCGTCGACGGCCGCCCTCTCGACCCCAGCGCCGGGCTGCGCGGCGCGGTGGCGGTCTTCCATGACATCACCGAGCTGCGCCGCTACGAGACCGACCTGGCCGTCTTCGCCGGGGTCGTGGCGCACGACCTCAAGGCGCCGCTGTCGGTGATCCGCGGGCACTGCGAGACGGCGGCCGACGAGCTCGCCGACGCTGCGCCGGTTCCCGAGGTGACGGCGGCCCGGGCTTCCCTGGACCGCATCGCGCGGGCCGTCGACCGGATGGCCGCGATGATCGACACGTTGCTGGCATACACGACCGCGCGGGACGCCCCGCTCACCCTGCGGGCCGTCCCGCTCGGCCCGTTGGTGGCCGAGGTGGTCGAGCACCGGACCGAGCAGCCGCGACCCGCCGGCACGCCGCCGCCGGAGATCTACGTGGGTCCGCTCCCGGTGGTCGAGGCCGACCCCGCGATGCTGCGGCACGTGCTGGACAACCTGGTCGGCAACGCGCTCAAGTACGTACCGCCGGGCCGGCCGGCCCGTATCGACGTGGCGGCCACGCCCGCGGATCCGGGCTGGACCCGCGTCGAGGTCGCCGACCGCGGCATCGGGATCCCCGCGGAGGACCAGCCGGCCATCTTCGAGGCCTTCCACCGCGCCCGCAGCGCCGCCGGGTACGCCGGCACCGGCCTCGGCCTGGCGATCTGCCGGCGCATCGTGGAGCGTCACGGCGGTGCCATCGGCGTGGCGGACAACCCGGGCGGTGGCACCCGCTTCTTCTTCACCCTGCCGCTGGCCGCGACGGCTCCGGACGAGCGGGCCGCCCTCGACCGCGCGTGCGCCGAGCGGGCCGCGATCGGGCAGGCGGCCCTGCCGCGGCCCGAGGACGACGACGAGCGGCCCCGCGCCGGACCGCTCAGGCCGGCCGGGACGGCATCAGATCCGCCACGCACGCGAGAAGCTGGGCCGGCAGGAAGGGCTTGAGCAGCGTCGCGCTGGCGCCGACCTCCCCGGCACGGGCGTCGCCCGGCAGCAGCGAGCCGCTGGCCAGCACCACCGGGATGTGCTCCAGGCCCGGGTCGGCGCGGATCGCCCGGCAGAGCTCGAGCCCGCTCATCCGGGGCATGTCCACGTCGGTGATCACGACGTCCGGCTTGTGCCGGCGGACGGCTTCGAGGGCCTCCGCGCCGTCGGTGGCCGCGACGACCTCGTGGCCGGCCCGCTCCAGCGCCCGGCGGAGCACGAGCAGGATGTCCTCGTGGTCCTCTGCAACAACGATCATGACGCCTGCCTCTCCCGCGCTCCGCCTGTCGCAGGCACAAAGAGCGACGCGCCCGGGCGGACACGGGCGTCGGCCGAATCGTTGCCGGATTAATCACCGGGCATTCCGCGAGCGGAGTGCCTATTGTTGACCCGCCATGTCTGTCACACCCCTGAGCCAGGACCTCGCCGAGCTCCGCCGCAGAGTCTCCGATCTCCTTCCCCGCGACGAGCGCCGGCTCCGGCGCCGGCTCGACGGCATCCGCAAGGTGCGTGACGAGGGCGCCCGCGCGGCCGTGCTCGCCGACATCTCCGGTGAGGTGTCCCAGGCCGAGTCGCGGCGCGAGGCCCGCCTGGCGAACGTCCCCGCGGTGTCGTATCCGGACGAGCTGCCGGTCAGCCAGCGCAAGGACGACATCCTCGCCGCGATCCGCGACCACCAGGTCGTGGTGGTGGCCGGCGAGACCGGCTCGGGCAAGACCACCCAGATCCCGAAGATCTGCGTCGAGCTCGGCCGGGGTGTGCGCGGCCAGATCGGGCACACCCAGCCGCGGCGCATCGCCGCCCGCACCGTGGCCGAGCGCATTGCCGAGGAGCTGGGCACGCCGCTGGGAGCGACGGTCGGCTACAAGGTCCGCTTCACCGACCAGGTGTCCGACGAGACCATGATCAAGGTGATGACGGACGGCATCCTGCTGGCCGAGATCCAGAACGACCGCCTGCTGCGCCGCTACGACACCCTGATCATCGACGAGGCGCACGAGCGCAGCCTCAACATCGACTTCATCCTCGGCTATCTCAGGCAGCTGCTGCCGCAGCGGCCCGACCTCAAGCTGATCATCACCTCGGCGACCATCGAGACCGGCCGTTTCGCCGAGCACTTCTCCGGCCCTCGGGGCCCGGCGCCGGTAATCGAGGTGTCGGGGCGCACCTATCCGGTCGAGGTGCGGTACCGGCCGCTGGTCGAGGAGACCGAGGACAGCCGGGAGGAGCCGCTCGACCAGGTCGACGGGATCGCCGCCGCGGTCGACGAGCTGGGGCGCGAGGGCAGTGGCGACATCCTGGTCTTCCTCAGCGGCGAGCGGGAGATCCGCGACACCGCCGACGCCCTGAACCGCCGGAACCTGCGCGACACCGAGATCGTCCCGCTGTACGGCCGGCTGTCCGCCGCCGAGCAGCACCGCGTCTTCGAACGCCACACCGGCCGCCGCGTCGTGCTGGCGACCAACGTCGCGGAGACCTCGCTGACCGTGCCGGGCATCCGCTACGTCATCGATCCCGGCACCGCGCGCATCTCCCGCTACAGCAACCGGCTCAAGGTACAGCGGCTGCCGATCGAGCCGGTGTCGCAGGCCAGCGCCAACCAGCGCAAGGGCCGCTGCGGCCGGACCAGCGACGGCATCTGCATCCGGCTCTACTCCGAAGAGGACTTCGCGGCGCGGCCGGAGTTCACCGAGCCGGAGATCCTGCGCACCAACCTGGCCTCGGTCATCCTGCAGATGACCAACCTCGGCCTCGGCGACCTGGCCGCTTTCCCATTCATCGACCCGCCGGACCGGCGCAACGTCACCGACGGCGTCAAGCTGCTCGAGGAACTCGGCGCGCTCGACGCCCGCAAGCTCACCCCGCTGGGACGCAAACTGGCCCAGTTGCCGGTCGACCCGCGGCTGGCCCGCATGGTCATCGAGGCCGGCGAGCAGGACTGCGCCGCCGAGGTCATGGTGGTCGCCGCCGCGTTGTCCATCCAGGACCCCCGCGAGCGACCCGCCGACCGCCAGCAACAGGCGGACGAGAAGCACGCCCGGTTCACCGACAAGGAATCCGACTTCTTCACGTACCTCAACCTCTGGCGCTACCTGCGGGAGAAGCAGCGCGAGCTGTCCGGCAACCAGTTCCGGCGCCTGTGCCGCGCCGAGTTCCTCAACTACCTGCGCGTCCGCGAGTGGCAGGACATCTACTCCCAGCTCAAGCAGGTGGCCCGGAGCCTCGGCCTGACCATCGTCGAGGACGACGAGCGGACGCCCGACGGCCGCCGCTTCCACACCGCCCTGCTCGCCGGTCTGCTGAGCCACATCGGGCTCAAGGACGTCGACAAGCGCGAGTATCTCGGCGCCCGTGGCGCCAAGTTCGCCGTGTTCCCCGGGTCGGCGCTGTTCAAGAAGCAGCCCCGCTGGATCATGGCGGCCGAGCTGGTCGAGACCTCGCGGCTGTGGGGCCGGGTCAACGCCCGGATCGAGCCGGAGTGGGCCGAGGCCCTCGCGCCGCATCTGGTGAAGCGCAGCTACAGCGAGCCGCACTGGGAGAAGAAGCAGGGCGCCGTCATGGCGTACGAGAAGGTGACGCTCTACGGTCTACCGATCGTGCCCCGGCGCAAGGTCGGTTACGCCAAGGTGGACCCCGACATGTGCCGGGAGCTGTTCATCCGCCACGCGCTCGTCGAGGGCGACTGGGACACCCACCACGCGTTCTTCGCCGAGAACGCGGCCCTGCTGACGCGCATCGAGGAGATCGAGAACCGGGCCCGGCGCCGCGACATCAAGGTGGACGACGAGACCGTCTTCGCCCTCTACGACGCCCGGATCCCCGCCGACGTGGTCTCCGCCCGGCACTTCGACGCCTGGTGGAAGAAGGCTCGCCGGGAGAATCCCCAACTGCTCACGTTCACCCGGGAGCTGCTGGTCAACGCCGGGCGCGACGCGGTGGACCCGGGCGCCTACCCGGATGCGTGGCTCGCCGGCGAGGTCCGTCTACCGCTGAGCTACCAGTTCGAGCCCGGCGCCGCCGCCGACGGGGTCACCGTGCGCGTGCCGCTGCCGCTGCTCAACAAGCTCGACGCCGACGACTTCGGGTGGAACGTGCCGGGCCTGCGCCGGGAGATCATCGTGGCGCTGATCCGCGCTCTGCCGAAGCACCTGCGGACCAGCTTCGTCCCGGTGCCGGACTGGGCCGACGCGGTGCTCGCCCGCATCCCCGCCCGCCGGGGCGCACTGAGCGACGCCGTCGGCGACGAGCTGCGCCGGCTCACCGGCACGGTCGTGCCGCGCGACGCCTGGCGGCCCGGCCAGGTCCCCGACCATCTGCGGATGAACTTCCAGGTGGTCGGCGAGGACGGCGCCGTGGTGGGTGAGGGCCGCGACCTCGACGTGCTGCGCAACAGCCTGGCCCCGAAGGTCCAGGCCACCATCTCCGCGGCCGCCGGCGACATCGAGCGGCGCGGCATCACCACCAACGAGTTCGGTACGCTGCCCCGCTCGATCCAGCAGGTCCGGGGCGGCTACCAGGTCACCGTGTACCCCGCCCTCGCCGACGAGACCGACAGCGTGGCCGTGCGGGTGTTCGAGACCGAGGCCGAGCAGCGGGAGGCGATGCGGGCCGGCACCCGCCGCCTGCTCCTGCTGACCCTCCCGCCGGCCGCCCGCTACCTGCAGGGCCGCCTGGACAACCGGGCGAAGCTGGAGCTGTCGCGCGGCAACCCGTACCGCTCGATCGCCGACCTGCTCGACGACTGCGCGGGTGCGGCGGTCGACCGGCTCGTGCAGGACGCCGGCGGCCCGGCCTGGTCGTCGGAGGAGTTCACCCGGCTGCGCGACGAGGTCCGGGCCGAGCTCGTGGACGCCACCGCCACGGTCGTCACCCAGGTCCGGGCGGTGCTGGCCACCTCGTACGAGATCGGCCAGCGGCTCGGCACCACCCGCGACCCGGCGCTGGTCCCGGCCCTCGCCGACATCCGGGCACAGCTCAAGGCCCTGGTGTATCCGGGATTCGTCACCGACACGGGCTGGCGGCAACTGCACCACCTGCCCCGCTACCTCAAGGGCGTCGCGTACCGGCTGGACCGGCTGGGCGGCAACCTGGCCCGCGACCGGCAGTTGATGGCCCAGCTCCACGAGGTCGAGGGGGAGTACCGCGAGCTGCGTGAGGAGCTGGGTGGCGGACCGGCCGACGAGGGCCTGAGGGAGATCCGGTGGATGCTCGAGGAGCTTCGGATCAACTTCTTCGCCCAGTCGCTCGGTACGGCGTACGCGGTCTCCGACAAGCGCATCTACAAGGCGATGGACCAGCTCCCGGCCTGATTTCCGGGCCGATCCGGGGGCTGCGGGTGCGCTGTGGGGAGCGGTCGGGTGCCGTTCGGTTACCCGCCTGTCCTGGGGCGCCGCGAGGCCATAGCGTCCTTCCCATGACGAACGAATTCCTCGCCTTCGCCCCGGTTTCCGCCGCTCCCGTCGCCGACCCGGCCCGCGCGCTGCTGGACGAGATGATGGCGCGGGTGGGCGTCGACGGCCTCGCCGCCGCCCTCGGCGACGCCGGCCTGCTCGCCCAGGTCGACCAGCACGCCGCCGCCGTCCGCGACGCGCTGCACCACGCCGGCCGCGAGGTCGACGCGGAGGGGCTGGCCGCGTACGCGAAGTCGATCGCCGCCGCCGCCGAGCGGATGGGCCGGCCGGTGCCGCAGCCCGGTCACGCCTATGTGTCCGGCACCGCGTGGCTGCGCGCTGAGTGGCACCTGATGCGCCTGGTGGCCGTCTGCATGATCGCCGAATCGGCCGGTCTGCTCTAGATCCTGTCCGAAACGCCGACTCTATGAGCTTCGCGAACTTTGTCGGTGAACGTACCTTTTCCGAATGCATCGTTCCCCCAGAGTTCTCAGCGCCGTCCTGACCGTCCTCGTCCTACCCGCTGTGGTTCTTCCGGCGGCCGGTTCCGCGGCCCCCGCCGCGGCCGTCACGGTCGCGCGATACACCTTCGACTCGGGCGCCGTCGCCGCCGGCCGGGTCGCCGACCGGTCCGGTCGTGGCGCCGCCCTCGTCGTGCGCAGCGCCGATCGGGGCCGCGTCCACTTCAACGGCACGAGCACCGACAAGTACGCCGCCTTCCCGGCGCGTTGCGCTCCCAAGGCCACCGTCTGTCCCCGCGCCCTGCTGGAAGGCACCGACGATCCGGACCTCGACCCCGGCACCCGCCGGTTCCGCTGGGGTGCCTCGGTACGCCTGACGCAGTCCCAGGTCACCGACTCGTCCAACGTCATGCAGAAGGGTGTCGCCGACACCGAGAGCCAGTGGAAGCTGCAGATCGGCGCCCGCCAGGCGAAGGCACAGTGCGTCGTGGCAGGCCAGGGCACCAGGCCGGTGATCGTACGGTCCAGCGTCGGCGTCGCCGACAACCGCTGGCACCACGTCATGTGCCAGCGTTCCGGCAACCGGCTGACCGTCTACGTCGACGGGCGCGACCGCGGCCACGTCACCATCCCCGCGTCGCTGTCCATCCACAACGGCCTGCCGCTGCGCATCGGCGGCCCGAACTTCCACACCCGCACCGACATGTACCACGGCCTGCTCGACGACGTGTGGGCGCGCCTCGGCTGACACGTCGGCCCGTGACGGCCACGGCCCTGCCGGCGCGCCGCGTCCGTGGTGTCCCGCGCGCCGCGTCCGCGCTGTCCCGCGCGCCGCGCCGGCGATGCGCGCGGCTGTAATCCGTCGGACCGGCCGGGCGGACCGCGATCCGCTCGGCCGCCCGGACCCGGACCCGCCGTCTCCCACCACCGGCCCGGCACGGCGGCAGGTCCGGACATCAGGAAGGCCGGGGCCCCGGCAAGGGTCCCGGCCTTCCGCCGTGTGCGGACGAGCGGCTCAACTGCGGCGGAACGCGTACGACCGGGCACCGCCGGCCGCCGCGGCGCGCCCGGCGCGAGCCCGGCCCGAGCGCTCCCGGGCGGCCTGGCGCTCGTCGCGGGCACCGTGGTGCGCCGGGCCCGGCGTCCGGTGCTCGCCCGAGGTCACGCTCGGCACGTCCAGCGCCGCGGCCAGATCCTGGCGCGCGAGCTCGTCCGGATCGACGGGTACGGAGAAGTCTGCAGGCATAAGGGCCTCCTCGGCAGAATCGAGGGGAAAGCCGTGGCGAAGAAACGATCGTGAGGAGCCCCGGGCACCGGTTGCGGCGGACCCACGGCGGACGGCGCCGCCGGCACTACCCGCTGGGCGAGGATGCGGCAGAGAGGCAGCGTCTCAGGAGAACATGGGCGTTACCGTAGTCCCGCCCCGTGTGGGCGCGCCAACCGTTTATCGGGCGCGCCCACCGCTTCATCGGGAAGCCGGGTCGGGCCCGCGCCGCTACCGGGCGAGCCGGGACCGGCCCGCGCCGAGGATCGCCGTCGCCGACGGGAAGCCGCGGAGCTGTTCGCAGACCAGGCGCAGGCCCACGTCCAGGGCCGCCGGCGACACGTGCCGGGCCTCGAGGACCGCGGCCGTCCACTCCACGAATCCGGTGAAGACCTGCGCGTCGTCGACGTAGAGCGCCGCGGCCAGAAAGTCCACGACGTGGCTCAGGTCCTCGACCGTGGCGTCGTGCTGGCGCTGGTCGTACGCGGCCATCGGCGGATAGGTGGCGGCGAGCCGATCGAGGGCGGTGCGGACGAGCTCGGCGCGGCGGCGCACCACATAGGTGTATTCCTCGTCGCCCAGGAACGCGGTCTCGTACGGGTCTCCCACCACCGGCGGCCAGTTGCGGGCGAGCCGGGTCACCGCCTGCGGAGCGGTAGCCGCCCACGCGTCGGCCCGAGCCGCTGGGCCCAGCGCCCGTCCGGGCCGAAGCCGCGGCCACCGGCGATGACCGGCACCCCGGCGGAGCGGCACGCCGTGATCGCGGCGTGCGCCCGGGGCAGCCGGGTCGCGATGGAGCAGCTCAGCGCGACCGCGTCCGGACCGGTCTGGTGCAGGTGGGTGACCAGGTGCGGCCCGGGCACGCTCGCGCCGAGGAAGTCGACCCGCCAGCCGTCGAGGCGCAGCATCTCGCCGAGGATGCGTACGGGCAGGGAGTGCCACTCGCCGTCGACGCAGGCCATGGTGACGCGGCCGCGGGTCGGCCGGGCCGGGA